>SHZU01000002.1:0-300000 GCA_009692115.1 Gemmatimonadota bacterium
TCGACGCCCACATCCACCTCTGGAAGGTCGGCGACCTGCTCGACTTCACCGTCGACCTCAGGGGCAGTCGCTCGATCGGCGAGGTCCAGCGCCGGATTGCCGAGTTCGCGGCCACCCGGGGGGACCTGCCGGTGATTCGGGCCCGCGGCTTCAACGAGGCCTCGCTGGCCGAGGGCCGGATGCTGACCCGGGAGGATCTCGACCAGGTCGACTCGAGCCGGCCGATCCATGCCCTTCGGACCTGCGCCCATATCGCGGTCGTCAATTCCGCGGGGCTCGCCGCATGCGCCCTCGACGACCGGGTCAGCGCCCCGCCGGGCGGGGAGGTCCGCCGGGACGCTCGGGGCCGGCTCACTGGGGTATTTGCCGAAACGGCGTTAGGTCTGGTGGCGGGGCTGGCCAGCCGGATCACCGCCGCGGAATACCAGACCATGATCCGGCGGGCGGCCGGGGAGATGCTCCGCCATGGTATTACGGCGGTCTCCGATCCCGCCGTCGGCCCTGAGCTGATGCGGTGCTATCGAGCGCTCGACGCCGAGGGCGGGCTGCCGATTCGGGTCAACGCGTTCGCGATCGGGATTCCGGATGGGGCCACTGAGGCGCTCCCGCTTCCGGAGCCGTACCGGTCGGAGAGTCTGGTGATCGACACCATCAAGTTTTTTGCCGACGGCGGCCTCTCGGGCGGAACGGCCGCCCTCAGCCGTCCCTATCTTGGCACCGACTATCGCGGGGTGCTTCGACTGAATGCCGAACTGTTCGAGTCGGCGGGGGCCTGGGCGGTTCGGAGCGGGTTTCGGATCGCCACCCACGCCATTGGTGACCGGGCCATCGATTTGGTGCTGAACGGCTACCAGAGGTTCGCGAGCGAGGTGCCGGACGGGCCCCGTCACCGGATCGAGCATCTCGGTCTCCCCACCGAGGCCCAGAAGGACCGGATTCGCGATTTGGGTGTTGCGGTGGCCACCCAGCCGATTTTTCTCGATGAGCTGGGCCGTAACTTTCGGTCGGCGCTCGACACCGCCTATCTGGAGCAGTGTTATCCGGTGCGATCGCTCCTCGACCGGGGCATTCCGACGGCGTTCTCCTCCGACGCGCCCGTGGTCAGGAACCTCGATCCGCTCCGGTGTGTCCGCGCCGCCGTGGCCCGGGCCGGAGCCGGTGAACCCCCGATCGCTCCGCTCGAGCGGGTGTCGGTGGCGGAGGGCATCCGGTGCCACGTGACCGGGGCCGCGGACGTGGGCGGGTGGTCGGCGTCGCTCGGGATGCTCTCTGTGGGGCGCGCAGCCGACTTCGTCGTGCTCGATCGGGATCCGTTGACTGACGACGGCGCCGACATGGGCTCGCTCTGGGCCACCTACCGGGCGGGCCTGGCGGTGTACCAGGCGCCCTGAAAGGTCCTCGGGTCAGCCCCGCTCGCCCTGGGTTTGTTGCCGGCCAAGAAAGATCGAGATCGCGAGCCAGAGGGCGGCGAGCGGAGCCGCGACGTAGGCGGTGCCCGCGAGTCCGAGGCCGAGGGTCGTCATCAACGCCATACTCCAGGCCCCGACCTGATCGCCGCCTCGATAGATGAAGGTGTCGATGAAGTGCTTGGCTTTGTACTTGTCCTCGCGGCACAAAACAGTATAGAGCACCTCCCGAGAGGGCCGGGCCACGGCATATTCGCCGGCCCGGCGAAGGACTTGGAAGACGACGAACACCGCCAACACCGGCGCCGTACCGAGGGTCAGGAACCCAATGACGGACAAGGCCGGCATCAGGGCGAGGGTCACGCCGACGCCGAGGACCTTGATGAGACGGCCGGTCAGGAACAACTGGGTCAGGAGGGTCAGCAGGCTGACCGCGAGGTCGATCCGGGCAAAGAATGCGGTCTGGGTGGCCCGATCCGCGAAGCTTTGCTCGGCGATTCTGGCCTGTTGGAAGTAGAGGACGGTGGAGCCGATCGTGAAGAGCAACATGTAGGCACAGATGGCCAGTAGATACGGACTCTTGATGACGTGAGTGATGCCGGCCAGGGTCCGGCCTCCGATGACCTGCTCGGCTTCGGATCGATTGGGCCCCGAGGACTCGGCCGCGGCCCGGTTGGCGTTCAGCCGCCGGACGCATTGGACCGCCACCTCGAGCATCACGGCCGAAACCAGGAACAGACGGGTCGGGCCCAGCGGTTCGGCGAGCACCGCCGTGACCGAGGCGCCGACAATGCCGCCTAACGTCCCGCCGACGCCGATGAACCCGAACAGGCGCTTCGCTTGTTCGGTCCGGAACACGTCCACCATGAAGGCCCAGAATACCGAGACGACGAACAGATTGAAGACGCTGGTCCACACGAAGAACGCCCGCCCGGCCCAGACTAGGCTGGTCGGCGGGAGCAACTCGAACAGGGCAAAGAATCCCAGGATGTTGGCGACGAAGAACCGATTCGAGATGGTGATGAACGTCCGCCGGGGAAGCCGGGCCACCAGAGCCGCGAAGGGCGGGTGGAGCGCCAAGGTGGCCAGCAGGGTTCCGGTATAGAGCCACGGCAGATTCCGGGTCCCGCCCGCGACGCCCATCTGCTCTCGGAGCGGCCGCATGATGTACCAGGCCGCCAAGAGGCAGAAGAAATACCCGCAGGCAAGGAGGAGGGCCGAAACCTCCTCCTCCCGGACGTCGACGGCCCGCTGCAGCAGGCGGGTCAGCGGACGGCTCGATCTCAGCGGGTCGGCCTCGCGTGCCAGGCCTTGAGGACCTCGGCCTCTCGCTCGGCCGTCAAGCCGGCCCGCATCTTGGCTTGCTGCTCCACCGGGCGGGTCCGGTGCCAGGCAAGGGTCTCGGCCGCGGTAACCGCGAGCGGACGAAACGTGAGGCCCGCCGCCACGGCCTTCTCGATGTTGGCCCGGCCCAAATACAGCGTGTCGCCCTGGTTCGGAATCCAGACCGGGAGATCGGCCCAGGGCCGGACCTTCTGCTCCTCGAGGAAGGCGGTGTCGGTGGAGGTCAGTCGGATGTCGAGGCTCCCGGGCATAGCGGCCCGAATGCCGGCGAGCATTTCGAGTTGCGAGAGGGCCGATCGCGGGCCGGTGGCGTTGAACACGCCGTACTTTCGGTCCTCGCACATTCGAATGGTCCACTCCGCCAAGTCGCGGGCGTCGATGATCTGGGCGGCGTCGGCCCCGGGCGGGCAGAGCACCTCGCCGCCCCGGGCAATCCGAACCGGCCAGTAGGTGAACCGGTCGGTTTCGTCGCGCGGCCCGACGATCAAGCCGGGGCGGATCACCGTGACCCGGTCGGGATACCACTTCTCGGCTTCCTTTTCGGCTAAGACCTTCATGGCGCCGTAGTACTGCATGCTCTCGCTGGTCGGATCGGGCATCGTGGAGAGGGGGGCGTTCTCGTCCATATTGGCCACGTTCCACTTGTCATAGACCGACAGGGTCGAGATGAACACGTACTGCTCGGCTCGGCCCTGGAGGACTTCGCCGGCGCTCTTGACCCATCGGGGGAAGGTGGTCGGGTTGTCGATGATGACGTCCCACTTGGCCGTGCCCTTGAGCGCCGACAAGTTGTCGTTCCGGTCGCCCACTAAGTGCTTGACGCCCTGTGGTAGATCCGCCTGGCGCCGCCCCCGGTTGAACACCGTCACCCGGTGCCCACGCGCCACCGCATAGGCAATTTGATGGGGACCGGTAAACCCAGTGCCCCCGAGAATCAGGATGTCGAGCGGCGCGCCATTCCGAGGCCGTTCCTCCGCCGCAAAGAGGCGGCGGTGCCACCCGAGTGAAAGCGCCCCACCCGTGACCGCCACCGCCTGCACAAATGACCGCCGCGAACCCATCATTTCAATTCTCCTTTGGATGTTGTCCCATCGCCGGCCCGAGTGCCGAGCACCGGCAACACCACATGACTCGGATACACCTTCGTATGATGAATTGCCATGTTCCCGATCGTGGTCTCCGTCACCCGCGCCTCGTCGCCCCCGGTGTTGGAGTTCGGAAAGGTATAGTTGTCGAGCGCGTTCATGATGGCCACCCGGATCCGATGCCCCTTCTTGAACGTATTGGCCACGCCCTTCACCCCGATCTGATATTTCACGATGTCGGCGGGGTTGCCGGATAGCAACTCCTCGCGGGCGTAGTTCGAACCTTGGCTCCGGAGCCTCGGGTCATCCAGGTTCCGGAACCGGGCCCGGACCGATCCGAGTGTCAGCCGGTTCGACCGGCCGGCGGGGTCGACGTCGGAGACATGCACCCACCAGTCGGTGTCTTTGACGTCGGTGGATGCGTGCACGACGGCCAGGATGTCGCCGGCGATCGTCAAATCCTTCTCGAGCGGGGCGGAGGTGAAGGTCACGACGTCGTGCCGGGCTTCGAGATCTTTCATATCCCACTGGAAGGTCTGGACGTCCTCCCATCGTTGCATCTGTTCGAAGCTCATCCAGTTGGGCACCGGGTTCTTTGGATCATACTGGTACCGCTCCGCCGGTTGATGGCCGGTCGGCGCTTCGCGGGTCAACGTGCCCGCGGTAAACAGCCGGTTGGCGCGGCCGTCGCTGTGGAAGTACCAATTTTGGCGGTCGACTTCCTTCGGTGGCCACGCCGTTGCGGTGCGCCACTCGTTGTCGCCCAAGACGAAGTACTCGACTTGTTTCTTGGTAACCCCGTTGTCGATGCCCTTCAGAAAGTGGTCGTACCACTGCTGCTTCAGCACCCAGAGATCATCTCGCAGGGCGTCGAGTCCATAGCTGTAGCCGTTCAGGGCTCGATCCAGGTTGTAGCCATGCTTCCACGGACCAAGGAGCAGGCGTTGCGGGGCCGTCCCGATCCGCTCCATCAGGGCCCAATTGCTGAGGGTGCCCGGCAAGTCGTCGTCGAACCACCCGCTGATTTGGAAGGTGCCGAGTTCGGGGCGGACCCCGGCCTGATGCCAATCCTGGTTTTTCCAGAACGGCCCATTGGTGGCGTTCAGGACCTGGCTGTCCCAATTCGGAATGTTCTGACCCGATCCGAAATCGTCGAGCGCCACCAGCGGGCGGTGGGCCAGCACAGCGGTCCAGGTTCGACCCGGGAGCAACGTCCGGTCGTGCATGAAGAACGTGTAGTACGCCATCCCGACCAGCATCCCGCCGCCGACGAAGGGCTGGTCGGCAAAGGCGGTCCCCATCGATACCTCGGGCACCAGGCACTTGAGCGCCGGGTTCCGGGCCATCGCCGCGGTCCACTGGGTGTACCCGACGTAGGATCCGCCCTGCATGCAGATCTTGCCGTCGGACCAGGGCTGTTTGGTGATCCACTCGAGCGCCGCCTTGCCGTCGGCGGGTTCGTTGACCATCAACTCGAGTTCACCTTCCGAACGGGCGTCGGGGTCGCCAAAGCTGGTGCCGCGGGCCGCCTGGAGCACGACCGCATAGCCGCGGGCGGCGTAATGCCAATAGGTGTCAATCAGGCCGGTGATTCCGTAGGGTGTGCGGATGAATACCGTTGGGAAAGGGCCCTTGGCGCTGCCGGTGGGTAGGTAGACCAAGGTGGCCAACCGGATTCCCTCCGCTACCGGCACCATCTGTTTGCCGAGGCCTTCAAAACCGTACTTGGCCGGCGACATTGTGGGATCGTTCCACGCGGCAATCGTGGTGAATTCCTCGAAACCACGGCGCACCATCACGACATCGGATCGAGGATCGATCCCCGCGATCAGCTCGTTGGCCGGACCGAACACGAAATCCATCGGTCGGCTGGCGTTCCGTTTATTCCATCGGGTGCCTCGGCGGGTGACACCGGCCACGGTCGCTTCGAGCTCCCGGGTCCGCTCATAGAGCGTGGTCCGGTCTGGCCAACCGACCAGTTCGAGTGACTTCCAGTCAACCCGCGCGAGCCCCGCGATCCGGGCCGGGAGTTCCCGGATCGATCCCCAGAGGATAAAACCGGTGTCGGCGGCGACCGCCGCTACCGGGACCGACCGAACGGCGGACCAAGTATTGGAGGCGAACCCTTTCTTTCGGATCGAATAGGTCGGCGTCTTCACCGGGCCCGTGATCGTGAGTTCCGCGGAGCGAACTCCGAACACGTAGACATCGTATCGGATTGGGCCGGGTTGGGCGGCCGCCGAGCCGACGCCGACGAGCACGCCAAGGCACCAGAGGGTCGGAAAGCGCAAACGGGGGCTCCGGAAGTGGGTCGCTATATTGTATCCGCTTTGCTGAATTCCCGGTATGGGAGGAGATCCGTTCGGAGATGCATAACGAAGAACCCGTGGCCCGATTGCTCGAGACCTTGGCCGGCCTCGGCGTGTCTTACACGAGGATCGACCACCCGGCGGTCTTCACCTGCGACCAGGCCGACTTGGCCGTCCCCGCCACCGTCGGCGGGGCGCACACCAAAAACCTCTTTCTCCGGGACGCCAAGGGCCGACGCCATTGGTTGCTGGTGACGGACTGCGCCAAACAGGTCGATCTCCGGGCCTTGGCGCCCGCGCTCGGGGCCGATCGATTGAGTCTGGCGTCACCCGACCGGTTGGCGCGGTACCTCGGGGTGACGCCCGGGTCGGTGACGGTGTTCGGGTTGGCGAACGACCCGGGGCATGAGGTCGAGTTGGCGGTGGACCGCGCGGTCTGGGAGGCCGCGGCTTGGCGGTGTCACCCGCTGACCAACACGGCCACCCTGGTGGTGGGACGCCAGGATATCGATCGGTTTCTGGCGGCCACCGGGCACCAGCCGAGGGTAGTTGTGGTGCCGGAACGCGCCTAGAACGCCAGCGACCCGCCGAATCCGCCATTCCCCACAAACGGGGTGATTTTGGTTCCCCTGAAGTGAAGTTGCCTGCCGACCAAGAACCCGATCGCCCCGCCCGCGATCACATCCGAGAGCCAGTGCTTGTTGTCGTTGATCCGGGCGTATCCGGTCACCAGCGCGGCGCTGTAGAAGAACACATCCGACCAGTGATCCTTGGTTGAATGCGCCAGGCTCGACGCCACGGCCATTGCCAAGGTGGTGTGCCCTGAGGGAAATGACGTATGGCTCGAAAAGGGCCGGAAGCGATCCGGGGGGCCGCCGTCTCGGGGGCGCACCCGACCAAAACCGAGTTTGAGAAGTCCGGTGATGCCGCCGGCAATTACCCCGGCGGCCAGGGCATCCTCCGAGGCGATCCGAATGCCCCGATTGTGGGTGACGACCCCGACTGCCCAGGTTGCCCCGAGGACCGGGCCCAAGTAGACCAGGTTCCCAATCCCGTTGCCGATCGAAGCCAGGGTGTTGGTAGCGTCGGAGCGGCCGGCCTGGGCCTCGCTCCGGATTGTGCCATCGAGCGCAAAGCTGAGCCCGAGGGCGGCAGTCACGCCGATCAGTTCGCCGGTTCGAATCACCGGCGAGCGGGTGGAGTCTCGCGGCGCGGCCTGCGCTAGAAGGCCGAGCGGAGCAACGAGCGCCACCAGAGCCCAGTGGCGGAGGTGATTACCGGCCATCGACATGGAGAATCCGGGTCTGCCGTTGAAGGAACCGCAACGCGCCCGCCAGCACGAAGACGATGAGCGAAAGGCCAAGCCAGGGTCGCGAGAGGCCGGGCCGCCCGCTCTCGAGCCAAACCGTCACCAGTTCGAGCACCACGAACATGGTGACGGTCGAGAACAAGGCATAATACTCCTGACGGAGCACCGTCCGGAACGAAAACGGCAGGGCCGCCCGCCGCCACCGGGATAGGGCCGGCAAGAACGCGGGGGTCACGGTGGCCCACGCCTGATACTCCGCCCCGAACGCTCGGCCTAGAAACGCCTCCTCCGCGTACATGATCCGTTCGTAGTAGAGACTGAAAACCAGGGCCACGATGACGCCGCCCCACCACGTCCCCGTTGCGATCGCCGGTCCAAGCCAGAGGCAGAGATTGCCGAGGTAGAGCGGATGGCGGACGACCGAATAGAGCCCCGTGGTGCTCAGCGTGGTCGCGATCTGGGCGCCGCGGTTTTTCCCGGAGGTGCCCCCCGGGGCGGAGCCGACCACGACGGCCCGGATCACGAGTCCGACCAGCGCGACCGCCAAGCCGGCCAACGCCACGGGGGCTTCGAGTCCGGGGATGTCGTCGCGGCCCGGTCGCTCGGACGCGGCGACCGCCACCCCGATCAATAGCAGCGGCGGGACGTAGCTCCGGCGCTGGAACAGCCACGCGCCCGATTGCTCGAATTCTTCACCGAGTGGCATGCCCGATCGGCCCCTGGAGGTAGCGCGGCCCGCCCCGTCCCGATAACGTACGGCGCCAGTTCATCGAAGCCTAAGATAAGTGGAGGAGTCTCCCATGGCCGGAATGCGTCGGGCCGCGGCGTTCGCGCTGGTGGGCGCCGGACTCGGAGGCTGCGGTGGCCGTCCCGCCCCGGCCGACCTGATCCTGACCAATGGGCGGGTCTACACCCTTCGATGGAGCGAGCCCGATGCCGAGGGACGCCCGGCCGCGGATGCCCCGCGTGACTCGGCCGGCTGGAGACCTGACGCCGAGGCGGTGGGGATCCAGGGCGGTCGCATTGTGTTTGTCGGGACGGCAAACGACGCGGCCCGCTTTCAGGGCGATGCAACCACGGTGCACGATCTCGGCGGCGCCACCGTGGTTCCCGGACTGATCGACTCCCATACCCACGTCGTCGAACTCGGCGGCAACCTCGAGCGGATTGACCTGACGGGTGTGGCCACCGAGGCCGAGGCCGTCGACCGGGTGGCCGCGCGGGCGGCGGCGGTTCCCGCGGGCGAATGGATTCTCGGCTACGGGTGGGACGAAGGCGCCTGGGCCGGCCGCTACCCCACGATGCGGCTTTTGACTGAGCGAGTGCCGAATCATCCGGTGTACCTCCGGAGTCTGCACGGCTTTGCGGGGTGGGGCAACCGGCTCGCCTTCGAGCGGGCGGGCATTTCCGCCGCCACGACGGCGGGCGATGGGGGCACCATCCTCAAAGATGGCGCGGGGCAGCCGACCGGCGTGGTGCTCAACCGAGCCGTCGAGATCCTCGACCAGGCGGTTCCTGCCCTGACCGGCGAGCGGTTGGAACGGAGCCTCGTCCAGGCGCTCGACACGATGGCGGCCCACGGCTACGTCGGGGTCCACGAGGCCGGCGCCGACGGCCCGACCATCGCGGCGCTGTTGTCGCTCGACCGGCAGGGCCGGTTGCCGGTCCGGATCTATCCGATGCTGTCGGTTCGCGATACCGCGCTCGCCCGGGCCTGGACCGCTCGGGGTCCGCTCCGCGATTCGACCCGGATGGTCCAGGTCCGAGCCGCGAAAGCGTATTATGACGGAGCGTTAGGCAGCCGAGGGGCTCGCCTACTGGCGGACTACGCGGACAGCGCCGGTCACCGGGGCGTCAGCGGATCGCAGTATGGGTTCGATCGGCCGGTGGTGGCCGGATTGATGCGGGCGGGCTTCCAGGTGGCGGTCCATGCCATCGGGGACGCGGGCAACCGCGAGGTCGTGGCTTTCTTTGACTCGATGTTTCGGGTCGCCCCGACCACCCGGTTGCTCCGCCACCGGATCGAGCACGCGCAGGTCATCCATCCCGACGACTTTGCCCGGATTGCCGGCGCCGGTCTGATGGCCTCGATGGAGCCACCCCATGCCGTTGAAGACAAGACCTGGGCGGAAGCCCGGCTCGGGCCCGCGCGAATCCAGGGGGCGTACGCCTGGCGGACCATGCGACGGAACCGAATTCCCGTGACCCTCAACTCCGACTTGCCGGGCTCGGACTTCGATTTCTTCTATGGGTTCCACGCCGCCGTGAGCCGGCAAGACAAAGCCGGGTCTCCGCCCGGCGGGTGGTATCCGGAGCAGCGCCTCTCAGTGGAAGAGGCCCTCCGGGGGTACACCAGTTGGTCCGCCTATGCGGGGTTTTCCGAAGGTGTGACGGGGATCATCGCGGCCGGCCGCTGGGCGGATCTGACGGTGGTGGACATCGACCCGCTTCGGGTAGCCGAATCAGAACCCGCCCGGCTGCTATCGGGTCGGGTGCTGCTCACGGTCGTGAACGGACGAGTGGTTTACCAGCGGTAGGCGCGGCTACGGCGTGGGTTCGCCAGGAGCGGGCGGGTCGGTCTCGTCGCCGGTCTCGGCGCCTTCCGCATTGGTGTCCTCGGCCAGCCCCTCGGCCCCCGGCTCGTCGACCCGCTCGAGCTTGCGCTGGCGCTTCTCTTCTTTCTTCTGTTTCTTCGCCAGATCACGCTGGCGCTTTTCGAATGAGTAGTTATGTCTGGCCAATCGACCCCCTGCGACGTGGTTTGCCGGTTCCGTCGCGGCGCGAGGGAACCCGCCCAAGGTAGTCGTGCCCGGCTGGAATTGCTGTGCCGGGTTTGGGGGGCGTTAACCCAGCTACCGATGTATCATTTGGGATCCCGCTCCGAGTCTGGAACATCCAATGAAGCTCCTCGTCAACGGCACCACCCACGAGATCGATGCCCCGCCTGACATGCCCCTGCTCTGGGCGCTCCGGGACCTCGTCGGCCTGACCGGCACCAAGTTCGGCTGTGGGATCGCGGCGTGCGGCGCCTGTACGGTCCATCTCAATGGCAACCCGGTCCGCTCCTGCAGTGTTCCGGTGTCGGCGGTCGGGACCCAAGCCGTCACGACGATCGAAGGGCTGGCCGGTACCGACGCCGACCACGCCGTTCAACAAGCGTGGCAACAGCTCAATGTGCCGCAATGCGGATACTGCCAAGCCGGCCAACTGATGAGTGCGGCGGCCTTGCTCGAAAAAAAACCCCAACCGACCGACGCCGACATCGACGCCGCCATGGCGGGCAATCTCTGCCGGTGCGGGACCTACGTTCGGATTCGCCAGGCCATCAAACTCGCGGCTGACATCAAGTCTGGAGGTGCCCGATGACCGCCTTCACCCGGCGTGACTTCCTCAAGGTCGCCGCGGTCGGCGGCGGCTTGGTGCTGACCATCTCGCTCCCCGGATGCAAGCCCAAAGCCGGATCGGCGCCGGCGGCCGGACCGATCGATCCGAGCGTCTTCGTGCGGATCAATCCCGACAACTCGATCGTGATTACGGTGGCCAAGTCGGAAATGGGGCAGGGGGTTCGCACCTCATTGGCCATGCTGGTGGCCGAAGAACTCGACGCCGACTGGAATCAGGTCCGGGTCGAACAAGCCTCCTTTGACCCGAAGTACGGCGAGATGGGGACGGGGGGAAGCAGCAGCGTGCTGAGTAACTGGAAGCCGATGCGCGAGGCCGGCGCCGCGCTTCGGAGTCTGCTGGTGGCCGCGGCGGTGAAGGAGTGGGGGGTGGACCCCAAGGACTGCCAGACCGAGAACTCGTTCGTCATCCATGCGGCAAGCGGCCGGCGGATTCATTTCGGTGCCGTCGCCGAGAAGGCGGCCGCACTGCCGTTGCCGAAGACCGTCGTCCTCAAGCCGAAGGCGGACTGGAAGCTCCTGGGCAAGGACCGGGTGAGCATCATCAGCGCCGACGTGATCCATGGCAAGGCGGTGTATGGGCTCGACGTCAAGGTGCCGGGCATGTTGTACGCCGCCATCGAGCGGACCCCGACCTTCGGGGGCCGGGTGAAGTCGGTCGACTCCGCCAAGGCTCTGGCCGTGCCGGGCGTCAAACAGGTAGTGGAGATTCCGGCCCTGGCGGATGGGATCAACATCCATGCGGGCGTGGCCGTGGTGGCCACCAACACTTGGGCGGCGTTGCAAGGCCGCCGGCTGTTGGTGATCGACTGGGACCAGGGGCCGCGGGCCGCGGAGTCGACGGAGTCGTACCAGGAGTTCATGACCGCGGCGGTGGCCCGCACCGGCGATGAGACCGTCAACAAACAGGGGGATCCCGACGGCATTCTGGCCAAGGCCACTCAGGTGTTCTCGCAAACCTTCGAGACGCCGTTCCTGTCGCACGCGACGATGGAACCGATGAATTGCACGGCCAGCGTCACCGGCGACCAAGTCGAAGTCTGGTCGCCCACCCAGTTTCCTGATTGGGGAGCCCAGGCCTTGGCACTGGCGCTCAAGACCGACATCAAGAACGTCCGGGTCCATGTCACCCTGATGGGGGGCGGGTTCGGGCGGCGGATCAATCCGGACTTCACCGTGGAAGCGGCCCTGTTGTCACAGCGGATCAAGCAGCCCGTCAAGGTGGTCTGGACCCGAGAAGACGACCTGACCCACGATTTCTACCGTCCCTGCTCGACCCACCGGATCGAGGCGTCGTTAGGCGCCGACGGGTTGCCCGAGGCGTGGCGGCACCGGATCAGCACGCCGTCCATCGATGTGTTTTACGGACCCAAGCCCGCGCCCGGGTGGGGTCCTAACGAATCGGACGGCTCGGCCAACATGTCGTATCGGATTCCGAACCGGTCCTGCGAGTACACCCTGCTCGAGTCGGGGGTCCCGCGCGGCTGGTGGCGGGCGGTCAGTACCACCCATGGGACGTTTGCCGTCGAGAGCATGATCGACGAGCTCGCCGAGGCCGCCGGAACGGACCCGTACGAGTATCGGCTCGGCCTGATCGACAAGGTGTGGTGGCAGCAGCCGGCCGATTCCAAGACCTTCCCCTTCAATCCCGAGCGGCTGAAGGGCGTCCTCCAGACGGCGGCCGCCAAGGCCGGTTGGGGCCGGCAACTCCCGCCGGGGCACGGCATGGGGATCTCCTGCGGGTTCGATCATCTCGGCTATGCCGCCGAGGTCTTCGAAGTCTCGGTGATCGCGGGCCGGCTTCGGATTCACCGGGTCGTCGTGGCCGCGGACAGCGGACCGGTGCTCAACCCGAACGGGGCCCGGTCGCAGCTGGAGGGCGGGGTCATTCAAGGACTGTCGGCGGCCATCAAGGAACGGATCACGATTACCGGCGGCGCGGTCAAGCAACGGAACTTCGACACCTATTCGATGCTCCGGATCAACGAGGCCCCGGCCGTCATCGAAGTCTATTTCGTCGAAACCGACACCCACCCGACCGGCTTTGGCGAACCCGCCGTGCCGCCGGTGGCCGCGGGGCTAGCCAACGCCATCTACCGCGCCACCGGCACCCGAGTTCGGACCCTGCCGCTAGGCCTCAGGATGGCCTAACGATGGTCGTGCGGGTTACGGTCAACGGGCGGGCCGAGGTCCTCGACCTCGATGCCCGCACCACCCTGCTGGCCGTTCTCCGCGACCAGCTCCGCCTGACCGGGACCAAAGAGGGGTGTGATCGGGGCGAGTGCGGCGCCTGCACCGTGCTACTTGAGGGCCGACCCGCGTTGGCGTGTTTGGTCCTCGCGGCCGCAACCGATGGTCGGGCGGTCACCACGATCGAGGGGCTGGCCGGGGCGGGCGGGGCCCTCCATCCGGTTCAGCAGGCGTTTGTCGACCACGACGCGCTCCAATGCGGCTTCTGCACGCCCGGCCAGATCATGTCGGCGGTCGCCTGCATCGAGGCCGGTAAGGCCTCGACCGATGCTACGATCCGGGAGTGGATGAGCGGGAATCTCTGCCGCTGCGCCGCCTATCCTCAGATTCGAGCCGCGATCGCGGCGGCCGCGGCCGGGCGGTAGATGCGGCCGTTCGAGTATCGGCGGGTGACCACGGCCGCGGAGGCCATCGGCCTCGCGTCCGAACGGCGCGACGCGATGTATCTGGCCGGCGGGACGGAACTCGTCAATTGGCTGAAGCAGGGGATCGTCGCGCCAGCGCTGATCATCGACCTGTCGCCCTGTGCACTTGGCGGGATCGCAATGGACGGCGATACCCTCTCGGTCGGCGGGTTGGCTTCCCTGGCCGCCGTGGCCGAGCACCCCGAGGTCCGGCCTAGGGTGCCCGCCCTCGCCGAAGCCATTGAACAGACGGCCAGCCCTGCCATTCGCTCCATGGGCACCATCGCGGGCAACCTGCTGCAGCGAACCCGCTGCCCCTACTTCCGTTCGGCCGGTCCCTGCAACCGGCGCGATCCGGGGTCGGGCTGCAGCGCCGCCGCCGGCGATCAACGAGCCACTGCCATTCTCGGCGCTTCGCCCGGGTGCGTGGCCACCCATCCGTCGGACCTCGCGGTGGTGCTCACGGTGCTCGAGGCCGAGCTCGTGGTGCAGGGCGAGGCGGGCCGCCGGTCGCTGACGGTCGAATCGCTCTATCCCGCCACGGCCGACCCGGCCGTTGAGCACACCCTGATCCGGGGCGAGTTGATCACCGGCGTTCGAGTCCCCCTCGGCCGGGCCGCGAGTCAGACCCGGTTCGTGAAGATCCGGGACCGGGCATCCTTCGATTTTTCCTTGGTGGCCGCGGCAGGGTATCTGATCGTCGAGGACGGCGTCATTGCCGACGCCCGACTGGCGTTCGGGGGCGTCGCGGCTCGGCCGTGGCGGGCTCGAACGGCCGAAGCCCAGCTGATCGGACGGCGCCCGGTGCCTGATACCGTGGCGCAAGCCGTCGCGAGCGAGCTGGCCGGCGCCATGATCCTCCCAGAGGCGCGGTTCAAGCCTCAACTCATGGTCCGGGCCGCAACCAAGGTCTTGCTGTGAGCATCGGCTTGCCGTTGGTTCGCCAGGATGCGGTCGGCAAAGTGACCGGCGCCGCCGAGTATGCTGGAGACCGTGCCGTGGCCGGGGTCCTCGACGCCGTCTTCGTCCGCAGCGATCTGAGCGCCGGACGGATCGGGTCTTTGGATCTTGCGGCGGCACTCGGAACGCCCGGCGTGGTGCGGATCTTCGAGCCGGGCCAACTGGGCGTCGCCGGGCCCCTCGAACACTGGGCCGCCGGCCAAAGCACCATTCCACTCACCGACGACCGGATCCACCACGAAGGCCAACCGGTGGCGCTGGTGGTCGCGACCACCCGGACGGCCGCCTTGGAAGCAGCCGCCCGGGTCCGAGTCCGGATCGATGCCGAGCCGCCGCGGGTCGGGTTGGAGGCGCTCCTGGAGGAGGCCGTCGAAATCAAGGACTGGGCCGCGACCAATTCCTCGACCGGCGATGTGACCGGGGCGTTGGCGAGTGCGCCGGTGGTCGTGTCCGGGCGCTACCGGACCGCCGACCGCCACCATGCCGCGCTCGAACCCTCGGTGGTCATTGCGGAGTGGCTCGGCGACGACCTGACGATCTGGACCTCGACCCAATGGGTCTTTGGGGTTCGGGCGGCCTTGGCCCAGGCGTTAGGCATTCCCGGGGCGCGGATCCGGGTCCGGACCGGGGTCGTGGGCGGCGGGTTTGGGGCCAAGGGCTCGACCTGGCCGCACGAAATCCTCGCCGCCGCGGCCGCCCGGCAATTGGGCCGCCCGGTCCGGATCCGGCTCAGCCGGGCCGAGACGTTCGTGGCCCACGGCTATCAGCCGGCTACGATCCAGGATGTGACGCTGGGCGCGGCGCCGGACGGCACCCTGGTCGCCATCCGGCACGAGAGTGTGAATGCGGCGGCCATGGCCGATGACTATGTCGAGCACGGAAGCCTCGGCAGCCGAACCATGTACCGGTGCCCCAACATCGCCACCCGGGACCGGATCGTCCGGCTCCACCGGCCCCAGCCGACTTTCATGCGGGCGCCGCACGAGGGGCCGGGCATGACGGCGCTCGAAATCGCCATGGATGAATTGGCTGAACGGCTCGGGATCGATCCCGTGGAGCTCCGGCTTCGAAATTATGCCGACGCCGACCCCACCTCCGGGAAGCCGTTTTCAAGTAAGGAGCTTCGAGCCTGCTACCAGTTGGCGGCCGAGCGTTTCGGGTGGAGCCGGCGAACCAGCCCGCCGGGGTCGATGCACGACGGGTCAACCCTGGTTGGGTGGGGCATGGCCAGCTGTCTGATGTCGACCTTCCGGTTCGGCGGCTCGGCGCGGATCACGATCTGCCGCGATGGCAGCGTCCGGATCGAAACCGGCTCCCATGAGATCGGTACCGGCGTCTCGACGATTCTCCCCCAGATTGCGGCCGACATCCTCGGGGTCGATCCGTCCCGGGTCGAGGTGGCGTTAGGCGACACCAACCTGGCCGAGGCCGGGGGGACGTTCGGGTCGGCCACCACGATCGGCGTCGGGTCGGCGGTCCATGCCGCCGCGACCAAGCTCCGGGCCGCCCTGGAAACCCTGGCAGGCGAGCCGGGCCTTGAACCGGCGGAGTACTCCGAGGTGCTGAAGCTCCGGCAGCTCGACCATCTGACCGAAGACGGCTCGTGGGCGCCCAAGCCGGAAGAGAGCGCCTACGGGATGAACGCCTATGGCGCCATCTTCGTCGAAGTTCGTCTCGATCCGGTCATCATGATGCCGCGAGTCACCCGCTCGGTTGGGGCGTACAGTGTTGGGCGGATCATCAACCCGCGGACCGCGCGGAGCCAGGCCATCGGGGGCATCATTTGGGGAATCGGCCAAGCGCTGCTCGAAGAATCGCGGGTCGATCCCAAGACTGGACGGTTCGTGGCCAAGGGGTTCGGTGGCTACCACCTGCCCGCCAACGCCGACGTACCGGATATCGAGGTGCTGTTTGCGGAGGAGTTCGACCGGCACGCCAGCACGCTCGGCGCTCGCGGCGTGGGAGAGATCGGGACCATCGGCGTGGGCGCCGCCGTGGCCAACGCGGTGTACCATGCCACCGGCGTCAGACCTCGGGACGTTCCAATCCGTATTTAGACGCTTTCGGCGGCGCCTCGAGGGGTCAGCTGCCCTGGGTTCGCATCGAGCCGTCATGCCGGAGGAGCCGGCGGCCGAGGCTCTCGAGCTCCTCACCGTTGGCCGTTCCGTGTTCCCACGACTTGGCATCGGCACTCCCGCTCAGGAACGACACGGTCCCATCCTCCGCCACCGGGTACCGCCCGACGGTGAGTGGTACGTCGGTGTGATTGGCGAGTCCCTCCGAGGACGGCGGTCACGTTGGCGTATTGGTCGAAGCTTGCTCCCTCGGCCGCGGGTCGTTCGGTCGTCAGGAACTCCCGTGAAGCGGTATCCGTCTGGTCGTTGTCGATGGCCTCGACGCCGCCTCGAATCGTGAAGGAGTAGATGTATTCACTGGCGGAAATGGCCTCGCGATCCCGGGCCACCCGCAGAGTGTAGGTCCCCTTCGCGAGCTTCAGGTTGGACTCGGAACCCAGGCCTCGCCAGGCCTCGTACGCGGCCCCGGCATTCGGATCCGAGTCGGCGCGGACCTGGCCGGACGGGCTGAGGAGCTGGGAGCGAATCCCCGCTTCGGCTAGTTCGGGCTCCCCGCCTCCGCGGCGGACCAACTCTCCCGTCGTGATCCGGGCGAACTGGTCGGAGGTCACCCGGAATCGGAAGTGATCGGCGGGGTCCCCGACCGCCAGCGAACTGTTGACCGACACGTTGGTCCGGCCCCGCTCCAGATTCCCGATATACCGCGCGACGAGCCGGGAGTCGAACCCGAGGTCCTGGGTGTACCGGCTCAGAATCGTTGGGGTCGACATAGCCCTAAGTATCGGCGGACCGGTGCCGGGCCTTGAGACGATCGCGGGCCTCCCGTAGCAGTCCCGGGAAGTTGGTGATCATCCCGGCGCAGCCGATCGACCACAACCCCTCCGCGGTGGGCACATCATTGACGGTCCAGACATGGACCGGCCGGCCAAGGGTCTTCGCATTTCGCACGAACCGGCGGGTCGGCACCGGGATCCAGCCGCGGTATCGGTCGGGGACAGAGTAGAGCCGGACGCCCCGGTCAACCGGCGGGAACCCGAGCCACGACCGAATCGCCAAGTCGGCGATTTCCCGGCGGGAGGCGCCCGGTAGAAATGGGGGCTCGCGGAACGGATCGACGGCTGCCGGCTGAAACGACGCAATGACCACCCGATCGGGTGCCTTGGCTGCGAGGAGGACTTCCCGGACCGGTCCACCCGCGGCAACCAGTTTGAGCTCGACCAGCATCGGGATCTCGGGGTACCGAGCCAACACCTCGGCCAGGGTTGGAATCCGGATGCCTTGCCCGCGGAATGGAAACGAGATCCCGTCCCGGGTGAACCGAGCCCCGGCGTCAAACCGCTGCAGCTCCGACCACGTCAGGGCGGCGACCGGACCAGTTCCGTCGGTGGTCCGGTCCAGGGTGGCGTCGTGGACCACGACCGGGATGCCGTCGGCGGTCAGCCGAATATCGAATTCGAATCCGTCAGCCCCCACCGACCGGGCCAGATCGAACGCGGCCAGGGTGTTTTCCGGCGCAAGACCTGAAGCCCCCCGGTGGCCAATGATGGGGTGTCCCCCCGGGTCGAGGAGGAGGTCGGCGATCACGTCCCGCTCGTCAGGCCACTGCCAGGCGTAGTTAGGCTCGGCGCCGAGCTTTGCACGTGACGTTTCGACATCAGCGGCCATGACGAATCGACACAATGCGCCGTCGCCAATACTGAGGTGTTACCCCGCCGACCCTCGGCCGTGACCTTGAGGCGCCAGTTTTGAGGGGTAGAAAGCACGTGGAACCCTTTTTGCTGCATACCGTTCAACCATCGGCAACGCGATGCCGGCGGTGTCGTGCCAAGGAGACCGTCTGAACGGTCGGAGGGTAGCGAGATGCTCGATCCCGTGTTCCATCACCTGCATCAGGCGAAGCAGTCGGCCCAGTACTTTGCCCAGTTGATGCAGCTCGATCCGGAGCTGGTGTTTCCCGCGGCGCTGCCGCTGCTCGCTGCCCGGCTGATGGGCTCCGAGGCCTGCGAGGACGAAGGCGATGAAGACCCCGGCCAAGCCGATCTCGCTGTGATCTAGATCACAAATCCTCTGCGGCGTCGAGCCCCCGGCCACCTTATGGCCGGGGGCTTTGTCTTTCCCGGGTCTGCAGTTTTTGCACCGCTACTTAAACGCCGCGTCGACTTCGACTCGGTAGCCATTCACCAACGCGTTCGTTTCGTTGGCCATCCCGATGACACTCATCAATTCGCCGAGCATGGCACCGGTCATCCCTTTCTTTCGGGCGGCCGCGGTATGGGAGGCGATGCAGTATTCGCAGCCGTTGGTGGTGCTCACGGCCACGTAGATCAACTCCTTGGTCAAGGCGTCGAGGGCTCCGGGTGCCATCACCTGCTTGACGCTCTCCCAGGTGCGCTCGAGGGCGGCTGGGTCGTTGGCCATGGCTTTCCAGAAGTTGTTGATCCAGTCCACCTTCCGGCTGGTCATGATGTCATCGTAGACGGCCCGCACTCGGGGGGACGCGTCGGCGTACTCGATTGGCGGTAAGGCTGGCATGATCACATCCCCAGGAGGCCGTTGAACACCATCCGATAGGTCCCGTGCGGCTGGGACCGGAACATCATCTCCGGACCAAACAGGTAGAGCAGTCCTTTGCCGACCTTGGCTTCCACCGCCGCGATCCCACCCTCGAGATAGGTCTGGCCCCAGGCCCACCCGCTGCGGAGCGGACTGGCGTTTGGAAACCACATTACCGGCCGGACACCCTGGGCCGGGGCGTCGGGCAGCAGCCGGAACACCGGACTCTGGTCGAACATGACGATGGCCGAGGACGCCATCCCGGCGGCACTCGGCGCGGAGGTATCGACCGCCACCTCCAGCAGGGAAGCGGGCACGAAGAACCGTTCCCGGGGCAGCGGGCGAACCACCCCGGTCGGGGTCCGCTCCACCAAATGGGTCTCGATCGGAAGATTGAGATGGGTGGCCAGGGAGGTGGAACTCCCGATGGTCACGATTCGGCCGCCGTTGTCGAGAAACGCCTTCAGGGCCGGGACCGTCTTGGCCACGCTGAGTCGGCCGGTCCGGTCCCGGAACTCGGCCGGGATGTCGTCCGGCGCGTCGTCGGGACGGAAGCCAGGGACGGCCCCACCGCTCGCCGCCGCCGGGATGGCGCCGTCCACGAACAGCAGGGCATCGAACCGCTGGTTCAGGTTACCGTCGTCGAGTCGTTTGGCGTACACCACTTCGAAGGGAAACTCGAACTGCTCGAGAATGAACCTGACCCACCCCGATGGCATCGAGCCGCCGTATTGATCCCAGAGGCCCACCCGAACCGGCTTGAGGGCCGCGCCGCTCCCTTGGCCGGTACGCACCGGAAGGCCACGGGTCTCCACCAGCTCCCGGAGTACTTTGGTGGTGGTCGGATTGGCAGCGGCGATGAAATCGGTGCGGTTGGCTTGGACTGCCTGCTTGGCCGCCAACAGCCGATTGACCGCCAAATAGGCGTCGTTGACCGACCGGGAAATCAGGTAGCTCCCGCCACTTGGCAACGCCGCGAGGACCGGGGGCTTCGTCAGGACGTCGGGAATCTTCGTGCAGGGGCAGTCAAACCCGTCGAGGTGCCGGTCGAAACGCACCCCCATCTGGAGGGCCAGGGTGTAGCCGGCGTTGTCGTAGGGTGCCTTCGGCGGCCCGCCGGGGTAGGGGATGTCGTTCGGATAATCCTGCGGCTCCATCAAATCGAGTACGTGAGCCCGGAACGCCTGCGCCGATTTGATGACAAAGGAACCGGCCGGGTACGCCATCCCGCCGGCCGAAAAGGGGCCGTTGGCGACCTGAACGTCCACGCCGGACTCAATCAGGGCATTGACGAACTTGGTGGCGGTCAGGAAATCCGGCTGGTTGGCCGGAATCACGTAGCCCCGGGGGTCACGATCAGCGGGCTTCCGGAGCAGGGCAAAGTACTTGAGGTCGAGGGTCGCGGCGGATCGGTTGTCCTTGGCCGCTTCGGTCCGCATGGCCTCGACCCGTTTTGGAATCAGGGTCCAGGTGTCCTCGCCGCCCCTCCGGATGGCTGATTTGCCCATCAGGTAGACGTTGTACAGCAGGTGCTCCCGGTAGCGGGAGGCGTAGTCCAAGATGGCCCGGTTGGCCGTGATCGAGTAGTCGATCGATTGGCGGAACTTCCACGGTTGGGGCATGATCGGGAACGGACCGTTGCCGTCGGCCACCAACCGTCCCGGCACGACCGGGATCGACATCGGGGTCGGGCTTCCGATGGTCTCGGTCAGGATCCCGATTTGATTGTGGAAGTAGGCGGTCGTTCGGAGGCCGCCGTTCCACCAGGTCTGGTAGCTCGCGGCTTCCCGCTGGACCACCCCCGGCTTCCCTTCCACCGCAAACCGGGTGTGCATGGCGTTCCCCACCATGTTGAGGGAATTGATCAAGATTGGGTCGATATTGTAATTGTGCGGATCGCGAAACGGGGGCGCGAACATCACCGCGCCCGCCGGCCCGGTCTGGTGGTGGTTGTACATGATCTGCGGGTACCACTCGCGGTACATCGCCCGGCTGATGTTCTTCGACTCCGGCATGGCGTTCATGTAGAAGTCGCGGTTGTTGTCGTGCCCGATGTACTTCTGGTAGAGCCGGGGCAATCCGCCGGTACTTCGGGTGGCGGGGTCGGCCCGTCGCATATACCAACTCGACACCAGTTCCATCCCGTCCGGGTTGGCGTGGACGACCAGTTGGACGACGTCGTCGAGCAGCCGGAGGGTCTCCTCGTCGGTCCGGCTGACCATCTGATACACGTGCTCGATCAGTTGGTGCGCGCCCAGCACCTCGGTGGCGTGGAGGCCGCCGTCGATCCAGATCACCGACTTGCCTTCCTTCGCCAGGCTCCGCGCTTGCTCGTCGGACAGGCCCTCCGCCCGGGACAGCCGCACCGAGATCTCGCGAATCCGGTCGAGCTTGGCGTGGTTGGCGGGGGACGTAATAATCGCCATCCATTGGTCGCGCCCCTCGGCCGTTTTACCGATCGACACCAGCTTCATCCGGTCGGATTCCGCGTCGAGCTTTTTCCAGTAGTCCGTCAACTGGGTGTAGGTGGCGAGTTGGTAGTCGTCGCCGATGGCAAAGCCGAACTGCTCGGCTGGAGCGGTCGGCTTGGTCGAGGGTTGAGCCCAGACCGGGGCGGACCCGAGAACCACGAGTCCGAATACTCGGGTGACAAAGAGGCGCATGCGAGAGGTCCAAGGTGTTGGGCTCGGGAAAGGTGTCGCACCGGGCAGCGCCCGGCAACTCCGGCGGCCGGGTTGCCCGAAGTCGAGGGTGTGTTGATCTTTGCCCCCATGGTGACCGAGGCTCCCGAACCGTCCTTCCGGCGGAACCTGCTCCGGGTCATGACCGTCCAAGTCCTGACCTTGCTGATGTTGTGGCTCCTTCAGGCGCGGTACGGCCGCTAAACATGCATCCGCTGAACTGGGTCATCGTCGTCGGCTACCTCGTCTACATCGTGGTCGACGGCCTTCGTCGTTCCAAGGGGACGACGGAGATCGAAGGGTACTTCCTGGCCAACCGGAGCCTCCCGTGGTGGGCGGTGGGACTTTCCGTCATGGCCACCCAACTTTCCGCCGTCACCATGATCGGCACCACCGGCCAAGGCGCAACCGACGGGATGCGGTTCGTCCAGTTCTATTTCGGACTCCCGGTGGCCATGGTCATCCTCGGGGTGACCCTGGTGCCCTTTCTCCATCGAGCCCGGGTCTTCACCGCCTATGAGTTTTTGGAGCGGCGGTTCGACGCCCGGACCCGCTCACTCACCAGCTTCTTGTTTCTGGTGTCGCGAGGGATGTCGTGCGGGACCATCATCGCCGCGCCGGCGGTGGTGTTTTCCGCCATCTTCGGTTGGCAGCTCGGATGGTCGGTGGCGGTCATCGGGATTCCGACGGTCATCTACACGATGGTCGGCGGGGTCCAAGCGGTAACGTGGGCCGACGTGAAACAGATGGTGCTGATCGTGTTTGCCCTGCTCGCGGTCGTGGTTGTGCTGCTGGTCCGGCTCCCGGTCGGGCCTGACGCCGCCCTTCGGATTGCCGGGGCCGCCGGCCGGCTCCAGGTCTTCGACTTTTCATTCGACCTGAGCAAGACCTACACGTTCTGGTCCGGGATCTTGGGCGGCACCTTTCTGATGCTGTCGTACTTCGGAACCGACCAGAGCCAGGTCCAGCGCTATCTCACGGCCCGGTCGGTGCCGGAGGCCCGGAGCTCGCTCTTGATGAGCGCTTACTGGAAGATCCCGCTCCAGGCCTTGGTGCTCCTGATCGGCGTGCTGGTGTTCGTATTCTATCTGTTTCAGGCTCCGCCGTTGCTGTTCAATCCGGCCCAGGAGGCCACCGTCCGGACCGCGGCCCCGGCGGAGTTCGAGCAACTGGAGGCGCGCTACGCCGATCGGAATGAGGTCCGGCGCTCGGCGGCCAAGGCCATCGCCACCGAGGACGGCGTGGCGCCACGGGAGGCGTTCCGCGCGGCCGACCTCGAGGTCGGCGCGATTCGGACCGAGGCGTTGGCGTTGGCCGAGCGGGTGACGGGCGAACCGGCCAAAGACGTCAACTACATCATGCCCCGATTCGTCCTCGATCAGCTCCCGTTAGGCCTGGCGGGCGCGTTCCTGGCCGCGATCCTGGCGGCCGCCATGTCCAGTATTGCCGCCGAGTTGAACTCGCTCTCGACCGCCACGGTCATCGATTTTTATCGCCGGTGGGTTCGTCCCGAGGCTTCGGATGCTCACTTCTTGCGGGTCTCGAAGCTCGCGACCGGGGCCTGGGGCCTTTTTGCCTGTCTTGTCGCGACCTTCGCGGCCGGGCTCGGTTCCCTGATCGAAGTGGTGAACCGGTTCGGGTCGTTCTTCTACGGCTCGATCTTGGGGGTGTTTTTGCTGGCCATGGTCCCGAGGGTCCGGCCGTTCGGCGCCTTCGCCGGGTTGTTGGCTGGGATGGGAGCCGTGGCGCTGGTCACCTTCGGGGCGCCGTCGGTCTCGTTCCTCTGGCATAACGTCGTTGGGGTCGCCGCCGTCGTGGCCGTCGGGCTGCTCCACAGTTTGATGCCCCAAACGGAAAAGGGGCGGGCATAGCGGCCCGCCCCTCGTTCCATCCCGGCTGACCGAGGTCGTTATGCGTTCCGGTCGGTGCAGGTCGTAAAGTTCGGGTTGTTGGCTTCCTCGAATGGGATCGGGAAGTTGATGTCACTCCCGTAGGGCCCGCCATTGAACCAGTTCCCGGTTGGGAATACCGAGTTGGCGCTGCGGTTGTACTGCCGGATCAGCCGGCGCAGGTCGCTGTGCCGGTGGCCGGTGCCGAACGTCCAGAACGCCCGCTCCCGGAACAACAGATTGACCCGCTCGTCTGCCGTGCCGGGATCGGTCAACGGAGCCAATCCGGGCTTGGTGGCCCGGACCTCGTTGAGCGTGGCCAGGAACGTTGCCGTGCAGTTGGGTAACCTAAGTGCTTGCGAAGATGACAGTTACGCGGCCATGGACCGGTTGCGCGTGTTGCTTCGACACAGTCCGGACCGGTCGGAACCCGTGGTGGCTACCAGTTGGGCGGAAACTCGGTTTCGATGGTGCCGGCAAGGTGAACCAGTTCTTTGGCCGCTGCGGTGTACGGGAGCAGGCGCGTCAGGTCGCCGCGGGCCAGCCGGATCTGGCCGGTCAAAAGGGCCATGACGGGGGAAATCTGAGAGGCAAGCACCTGCTTCCACGCGGCCGGCGCGGCTTCCAAGACGAAGGCCGCATCGGCCACATCGGCGGCGGTGGCCTCACGTGCGGCCCGGCATTGCCCATGCCAGACGTCGAGGAACACGGCGGGGCCCGCTCGGCCGAAAGCCTCGCTGACGACCACCGCGATCGAGCCTTCCCAAGTGGCCGCGGCCTCCCGGTAGACGGAACTCGCGTTGAGAGCAGCGCCCCACGCCTGCGCCCACGGGTCCGAAAATGCCATGGCCATGGGCCCAATGTAATCCGCCCCGCGGGCCGTCTGGAACGGCCGGCTGTCCGTTCCCAAGATCGGTGAGTGGGGGTACTTTCTCCGCTCGCGCCCAATGCCGATATCGCAAGCCCGCACTCTCAGCCTCATCGGCCTCCTCACCGGGGCGGCCGTGACCGCCATGCCGGCGGCGGTGTGAGCGCGGCCCCGATGCGGGTGCTCAGAAATATTGCCCGGCTCTATCAATGCCGGGCGGAGGGAGGGCAGGCCGCCGTTCACCCGATTGCCGCCGCCGCCCTGGCGTGGCAGGGTGACACGATTCGGTGGGTCGGCCCGGCCGCGGCCCTGCCGGCCGAGTTTCGGTCGGTGGCTCCCGAGGACGCGGGCGGGCGAATCGTCGTCCCCGGGTTGGTGGACTGCCACACCCATTTGGCCTTTGCGGGATGGCGAGCCGAAGAGTTCGAGCAGAAGATCCGGGGCGCCGGCTATCTCGACATCGCCAAGGCCGGCGGCGGGATCCTGTCCACCGTGGCCCGAACCCGCGCCACCTCGACCGAGACGCTGGTGGCGCGGTGTCGGGATCACCTCGCGGCCATGCTCGCGTTAGGCGTGACGGCGGTCGAGGCTAAGTCCGGCTACGGGCTCGACCTGACCCACGAGCTTCGGCTGCTCGACGTCTACCGCCAAGTGGCGGCATCGACCCCCCAGCGGCTGGTGCCGACCCTGTTGGCCGCCCACACCGTGCCGCCGGAGTTTCGGGGGCGGACCGGCGACTATGTGGACTTGGTTTGCGACGTAATCATCCCGGCGGCGGCGGGGGCGGCCCGGTTTTGTGACGTGTTTGTCGAGGAGACCGCGTTCTCGATTGCCGAGGGGCGGCGGATCCTCGAGACCGGAGCGCGGTACGGGATGGTCCCGAAAGTCCACGCCGATCAGATCACCTGGACCGGAGGCGCCGAGCTGGCCGCCGAAGTGGGCGCCGCCTCGGCCGATCATCTCGAACGGATCAGTCCGGCCGGGATCACCGCCTTGGCCCGGACCGGAGTGGTGGCGGTCACCCTGCCGCTTGCCTCGCTCTATCTCAATCAACCCCCGGTCCGGGCCCGCCCGCTGATCGACGCCGGTGTTGCGGTCGCGGTCGCCACGGATTTCAATCCCGGGTCCGCGCCCAGCTGCCATTTGCCGTTGGCCATGATGCTGGCCTGCACGCTCCAGCGGATGACCCCCGCCGAGGTGCTCAAGGGTGCCACGATTTACGCGGCCCGAGCCATCGGGCTCGAATCGGAACTCGGCTCGCTGGAGCCTGGGAAGCGCGCAGACTTTGCGGTGATGGCGGCCGATTCGGTCGAGGAGTGGCTCTACCACTTCCAGGCCAATGCGTGTCAGTTGACGGTCGTGGCCGGCCGGTAGTGGTTCGGTGAAAGGGTCACCTGTATCGTTTCGACAACGGGCCTGATTCCGGGTTAGTGTCAAAATGACGCGGTGCCGCGACGTTTTGGAACCTATTCATCTATCGGTCAACGAGTTGCCGGGCTAGTTTAGGCCGGTCCATAATTTGCACCGCCGGAGAGGCGACGTGGAACCGGGGCAGGCTGGGGTTGTCTCCCCGCGATTGTGAGCACAGCGTGAGAGTGGGGCCGTCGTAGTTCCGGTTGGCTTTGGGAAGGCGACCAACCGGCGTCGGCATCTGACATCACCAAGGAACAACCCAACGGTCGGGACCGCCCTCGTGGCGGCCCGCGGTTGCGTTCCAGTCCTTCCCAGTCACACCAACTGGGGGAATCGATGGGTATTTATCGCAGGATTTTGGGGCTTGGACTGGTGGCGTTGTTTGCCCTGCCCGGCGTCGTAAACGCCCAGGGACGCCAGATCTCGGGCACCGTCACGCGGAAGGCGGGCGGAGGGCCGATCAATGAGGCCGTCGTCTCCGTCGTAGGGACGGCCAACAGTACGCGGACCGATGCGCAGGGCAAATTCACGGTCGAAGCACCGGCCGGCCAAGTTCGGCTCACGGTTCGGGCCATCGGTTTCACCCGGTCGGACGCCCTCGTCTCGGGCTCGCAGGCCACCGTCAACTTCTCGCTCGACCAGGACGTCTTCAAACTCGACGAAGTGGTTGTGTCGGGTCAGGTGACCACCGTCGAGCGCCGGAACTCGACCACCTCGATCGGCTACGTTTCGGGTGAAGACCTGACCAAAGTCGCCTCGCCCACCATCGAAGGTGCCCTCTACGGCAAGCTGGCCGGCGTGAACATCCAGGGCAACGGTGGCGCGCCGGGCGGCGGGATGCAGATGCAGATCCGGGGCAACAACACCATTCTGGGTGCCTTCGATCCGCTGTTCGTCGTCGACGGGGTCATCTACTCCAACGCCCGAATTCTCGGCGGCCGTTCGACCGTCGACGACGGGGCCAGTGTGCTTGAGGACGACCCGGCGAACCGCTTGGCCGACATCAACCCAGCCGACATTGCGAGCATCGAGGTGCTGAAAGGCGCCGCGGCCGCGTCGATCTACGGTGCCAAGGCTGCGAGCGGCGTGGTCATCATCAAGACGATCCGCGGTGCCGCGGGGGCTACCCGGGTCAACGTGTCGCAGCGCCTGGGCACGTTCGATCTGATGCGGAAGTATGAGGCCCGGGTGTACGCCAATGTCGCGGCGGCGGTCACCTCACACGGCGCCAACGCGGGCACCTACATCGCGAGCAACCCCTTGACCCCCTACAACCACTACGAGCAGGTCTGGGGCAAAAAGCGGGTGTCGTACGAAACCGTTGCGGACGTGAGCGGCGGGACCGAAACCACTAAGTACTTCATGTCTGCCACCACCAAGCGCGACAACGCGATCGAGCCGGGCACCGGCTTCAGCCGTCAGGCGCTCCGGGTCAACATCGACCAGAGCCTGGGTTCGAAGGTCGAGATCTCGGTGTCGAGCGTGTTCAACCGCGCCGATCACGCCCGCGGTTGGGGCAACAACTGCAACAACTACGCGTGCTACGGCTATGCGCTGGCCTACATTCCGAGCTTCATCGACCTCCGGAAGCGGGCCGACGGCAGCTACGTCAACCCGTCCACCGGCGGCGGCGTCGCGTCGAATCCGCTCCAGACGGCCGAGTTCTCCCGGAACCAGGCGGAAACGTATCGGTTCACGGGCGGCACCACGATCACCTATAAGGCGTTCACGAACGAGAAGCAAAGCCTCCGGTTCATCGCCTCGGGCGGTGCCGACTTGTTCAACCAGAACGACGAGTTGTGGTCGCCGAACGATCTGTTCTACGAGGCGTCCCAGTCGCGCCCCGGCACTTCGATCCAGAACAACGGCAAGAGCCGACAAATGAACTGGAACGTGAGCGGCATTCACAACTTCCGCTCCGGCGGACTCGGCCTCACCACCTCGGCCGGCATCCAGTATGAAGACCGCCGGTTGCTCACCAGCCGGATCACAACCGACAACTTGGTTCCCGGCCAGCAGAACGTGAACCAAGGCACCAACGTCGTCGTCGGACAGACCCTGACCCCGGAACGGACCTTCGCGTTCTACGGTCAAGAAGACATTCAGATGTTCGATGACCGGCTCTTGGTCACCTTCGGGGCCCGGGCCGAGCGGTCGAGCGCCAACGGTGACATCGGGAAGTACTTCGTGTACCCCAGGGTGTCCGGTAAGTACAGCTTCCGCGACCTGGTGGGAGCGGGCAGCGAGTTCAAGCTCCGCGCCAGCTACGGTGAGCTTGGGAACCAGCCGAACTTCGGCAACAAGTTCACGGTGCTTGGGACGCCGCAGTTCGGCGGCCAGAACGGGTTTGCCGTCGGCACCGTGGCCGGCGATCCGACCATCGAGCCGGAACGGGTCAAAGAGGTCGAGGCCGGGTTTGACCTCAACCTCGCCAGTGGCCGGGTCAACTTGGACGTGACGGCCTTCCGCCGCCGGACCACGAACCTGCTGCTGTCGCGGACACCGGCCCCTTCGACCGGTTTCACCAGCCAGATCATCAACGGTGGCCAGATCAGCAACAAGGGCATCGAGGTGGTGCTTGGCTTGGTGCCGATTCAGGGGCGCAACCTGAGCTGGACGTCGTCGACTTCACTGAGCGTCGTCCGGTCCAATGTCGATTCGCTCCCGGTGCCTCCGTTCCGTCCGCCGGGCTCCGGGTTCGGCGGCTTGGGCGTGTTGTTCATCGAGCAGGGCAAGTCGCTCACCCGGAAGTTCGGCCCGACGTTCAACGAGGCTGGCGTCCTGGAGCAGACCGATCTCGGCGACACCAACCCCGACTTCCGCCTCGGCTTCACGAACAGCGTGACGTACAAGAGCGTCAACTTCGCGATGACCGTCGACTGGCAGTCCGGCGGCGTGGTGACCAACCTGTCCCAGTTGCTCTATGACGACGGTCAGACGGCCAGCGACTTCGGGACTCCGGCGTACGTCGACCGGTGGACTGGTCCGCGGAGCTTCGCGGGCGCCGGCTCCGTGGGGCCCTACATTGAATCGGCCAGCTTCCTGAAGCTGCGGGAACTGTCGGTCAACTGGGGCTTGCCCAAGAGCGTGGCCCAGGCGCTGGGTATCGGCGCACGGGAGGCCCGGTTGGGTCTCACGGGCCGTGATCTGTTCTGGTCTACCCCGTACACGGGCCTGGATCCGGAGGTGTCGAACTTCGGCTCCGCCGCGATCCGAAGCGCCGTGGACGTCACTCCATACCCGCCCAGCCGCAGCGTGTTTTTCAACGTTGCCATCAGCTTCTAACGGGGAACCTAACGAGCCATGACTAACACTCGAATTGTGACGACGTTGGGTTTCGGTGCGCTGGTGTTCACGGCGGCCTGCTCCGACAAGCACTACGACATCCTCAACACCAACGCCCCGACGGTCGAACAGCTGACCGGCGCCCCGAGCAAGGCTATTCTGGCCCGGGCCGCGTTAGGGGCCGTTGCGCGGATCAATGGGGACCTCGGCGGCGAAATGTCGTTCTACGCGATCTTTGGCCGGGAGGGCTACAATCTCCTCGGGAACGATCCCCGGTTGACCCAGGAGATGCTCCGGGGTCCGCTCGAGGCCGGCGGGTTTGGCGGAGCCAATTGGCAGGGCAAGTTCATTGCCCTGCGAACCATCAACACGTATTTGGCCTCGATCGACGCGGCCGCCGACATGACTGCGGCGGAAAAGGCCGCCTCCAAGGGCTTCGGGCAGACGTTGAAGGCGGTGCTGTTCCACCGCTTGATCGTCCGCAATGGGTCGCTGGGTACGCCGATCCGGGTCGATGCCGACCTCGACGCGGCCCCGGCTCCGTTCGTGAGTCAAGCCAACACCTACGCCTATCTGGTGGCCTTGCTCGACTCCGCCAAGACCAACTTGTTGGCCGGCGGCTCGGCCTTCCCGTTTGGTACCCCTCCGGGCTTCGAAACGACCCAAACCCCGGCGAACTTCCTCAAGTTCAATCGGGCATTGGCGGCCAAGGTCCACGTTCATCGGGCCACCCTGGCCAACGCCGGAAACTCGTCCTACACCGCTGCCCTCACCGCTCTTGGCGAGTCATTCGTCAACTCGGCGGGTAGTTTGAACGACGGAGCCTACTACGCCTTCTCCACGGCTTCCGGTGAGCCGAACAATCCGATCACCGAAGGTCTGGCCGCCCAGCGGTTTTACGTCCACCCGTCGATCCTCACGGGCGCCCAGTTGAAGGACAACGGCCAGCCGGACAACCGGCTGACTTCGAAGACGGCCCTTGCCATCGGCGCCGGCGCCAACCGGGTGACCGGCGGGCTGACCGGAACTCATAAGCCCACGACGTACAACACGTCCGCGGGCAATCCTGACTTGGGAGCCGACGTGGCCATCATCCGGAACGAGGAGTTGATCCTCCTTCGCGCCGAAGCCAACTGGTTTGCGGGTTCGAAGCAGTCGGCTATCGATGACATCAACACCATTCGGACCCGGGCCGGTGGCCTTGGACCGGTGTCGTTGACCCCCGCCAGCACCAACGATCAGTTCGTCGCCGCGTTGATGTACGAGCGGCTCTACTCGTTGTTGTGGGAACAGGGAACCCGGTGGGTTGATGCCCGCCGGTTCGGCAAGAACGCCACGCTCCCAATCGACCGGGCCGGCGACGTGATCTTCCCGAACATGCTGATCCTGGCCGCCGAGTGCGATGCTCGCGGCCTCGCCGTCCCGTGCACCCCGCCGGTTCAGTAACCAACCCGGCGGTACCTGAACGAAAAAAGGAGGTCGGGGCTCACGCCCCGGCCTCCTTTTCCTTCCCCCCCCAGCCGAGCGCCGAGCCCCGAGTGCCGAGTTCTAGATCCTCAAATCCACCAGCACCCGAATCTCCTGCTCCAACCCGCCCACCTCAGCCGCCATTCCCTCACCCGCTCGAACCCACGCCTCAACCGCTTCAGGATCCTTGAGCCCGGCAAGATTGGTCCGCACGTTGAGCCAGGCCCCCAGGACGGCGCTCCGGGCACAAAGGGCACCCACGCCCGCGTCGGAGGCCGAGGCCGGATTGCCGTGCTCCGCCATGGCTTTGAGCAGCGGGAAGCTGGCAAAGGCGGCCTCCATGACTCGGTAGGGGACCTCAATGGCTCCCCGATTGGCCGTCTCGAGCGCCTCCGCCCGCGTCGCTTGTTCCTCTGACGTCCCCTTTGGCAGGCCGAGCGCCGCCATGACCCGGTTGAAGGCCTGGGTATCCTCGTCGACCAACCGAAGTAGTTCGTCCTTCAGGGCCTGGCCGCGGACGGCCCACTCCGAAAACTCCTCCCACCGGGCATCCCAGCCCCGCTTGTGGGAGGAAAGATTGGCCACCATAGTGCCTAGGCCGGCGCCAAGGGCGCCCAGGAGCGCCGCAACCGACCCGCCGCCTGGGGCGACGGATTCACTGGCCGTCTCGTTGACGAACCCGGTAACGGACCGGTCAATCAGCCGTTTGGTGGCGGTGGTGGCTCGGAGCTTGTACTCGATGATCCGCTTCTCGGGCAGGAACGGCCCGAGCTCGTCGAGACCCAGAGATTTGACCGCGATGTGGATCAAATCGGATTCCGACACCCCCAACGAGCGTTGCTGCTTCCGGAGGAAGTAGCGCCCGGCCGCGAGCATCGTCTCGAGCGGGACCAGTCCTACCAACTCGGAACCGGTCACCCGGATGCCCCGCTGCCCGGCCGCCCGGCACACCTCGTCAAACGCCACGTGCAACGGCGTGACCGCCAGGTTGGTCAGGTTCATCGAGACCTGCGCCACCCCGTACTCGTCGATGTACCACCCGATGGCCTTGACTGCTTTCAGGGTCCCGGGCAAGCCCGGGCGCCCGGCTTCCCGGACATCGAACGCAATGGCGTTGGCCCGCCGAGTCGACGTGGTGCTGAGATTGAGGTTGAACGCCACCAGAAAATCGCGGGCCCCGATGACCGTCGCCCCGGTGTGGGGGTTGAACACGGCGGGGCCGAAATCGGGTTGCCAGGCCGGATCCTGGATTTTCTTGAAGAACCCCTCGTATTCGCCGGCCCGGATCGCCGCCAGGTTCTTTCGCGCCGGGTTGGTCTGGGCATCCTCGTAGAGGTAGACCGGGATCCCGAGTTCGGTCCCGACCCGCCGGGCCAACGCCACCGCGTGGCGCGCCGTCTCCTCCATCGAGATCCCGGCAATCGGAATCAACGGGCAGACGTCGGTGGCTCCCATTCGCGGATGCTCCCCCGTGTGGCGGCGCATGTCGATCAGCTGGCCGGCGAGCTTGATGGCCCGGAACGCGGCCTCGGTCACCCGGTCCGGCGCCCCTGCCAGGGTGACCACGGTTCGGTTGGTCGACTTGCCCGGGTCAACGTGGAGCAGGGACACCCCCTCGACTCGCTCGATCTCGTCGGTGATCTGCCGGATAATGCCGAGGTCTCGGCCTTCGCTGAAATTGGGAACGCATTCGATCAGTTGACGCATAGACCGTGGGTGGCTTGTTTCCCTAAATCTACCTCTGGAACCCGTCATGATGAACCGCGCTGATCTCGGCGTTGACCGCCGCTCCTTTCTCGCCTTCTGCTCGGTGGCGGGCGTTGGCCATCCGGTGTTCGCCGAGGCGCTCTGGCGGAAGGCCGAGGCCGCGGGGTTGCCCCCGACCGGATCGCCAGGGCAGGGCATCGTAGTCACGAAGGACATGGTGACGGCCGCCGCCGCCATGATCGGGCTCGAGTTCTCCGACGCCGAGAAAGACGAATTGGTGCAGACCCTTGGGGGAACCCTGGGCTTGGTGGTCCAATCGCGGACCGTCACCCTCCCGAACTCGGTGGGGCCGGCCCTTCGGTTCGATCCCGAACTCCCCGGAAAGGCGGTCAAGTCCACGCCGAGACTCCGGGTAGCCGATGACAAACGGCGGGCTCCTCCGGCAACCCGGCCCGCCGCCGATCCGGATCTGGCGTTTCTCACCGTCACCGAACTGGCCGATCTGGTTCGGTCCCGCCAACTGACGGCTACGGAGTTGACCCAGCTCTACCTCGGCCGGCTTCGGCGCCACGGGCCCACCCTCCAATGCGTCGTGACGCTGACGGAGGATCGCGCCGTGAGCCAGGCCCGTCAGGCCGATGAGGAGATCAAGGCCGGCCGGTATCGGGGCCCGCTGCACGGGATTCCCTGGGGCGCCAAGGACCTTTTTTCCGTCCCGGGCTACCCCACCACCTGGGGCACGGGACCGTTCCGCGATCAGGTCTTGGGTGACACCGCCACCGTGGTCGAACGCCTTGATCGGGCCGGGGCGATCTTGGTGGCCAAGTTGACGTTGGGCGAGTTGGCGATGGGCGATGTCTGGTTCGGCGGCACCACCAAGAATCCGTGGAAGCTCGATCAGGGCGCCAGTGGTTCGTCAGCCGGTCCCGGGTCGGCCACCGCCGCCGGGCTGGTCGGTTTCAGCGTCGGGACCGAAACGTTAGGCTCGATCGTGTCACCCTCGGACCGGAACGGCGTTGCCGGGCTCCGGCCAACCTACGGCCGGGTCAGCCGGCACGGGGCGATGGCGCTCTCCTGGACCATGGACAAGGCCGGCCCGATGTGCCGCTCGGCGGAAGACTGCGGCTTGGTGCTCGACGCGATTCACGGGGCCGATGGCAAGGACCCGAGCGCCGTCGACCGGCCCTATGGGTGGCGGGCGGACCGGAAGATCGCCGGCCTCCGAATCGGCTATTTGAAATCGGCGTTCGACGCAGAGCATCCCACCAAACGGTGGGATACCGAGGCGCTCACCGCCCTTCGTGCCCTCGGGATCGAGCTCGTGCCGGTCGAATTGGTCACCGAAATTCCAGTCGGCTCCCTCCGGATCATCCTCCAGGCTGAGTCGGCGGCCGCCTTCGACGATCTCACCCGTTCCAATCGCGATGACCTGATGACCCGGCAGGGGCGGGGCAGCTGGCCCGGCAACTTCCGGGCATCCCGCTTCATTCCGGCCGTCGAATACATCAACGCCAACCGGGCCCGGACGATCCTGATGCGCGATATGGACCGGTTCATGGAACCGCTGGATGTGTTCGTGATGCCGAGCTTCGGCGGAAACATGCTGATGGCCACCAACCTGACCGGGCATCCGTCCCTGACGGTGCCGAACGGCTGGCGTGACGATGGCACTCCGGTCAGTATTTCGTTCGTCGGGAAGCTCTTCGGCGAGGCGGACCTGTTGGCGGTGGGCAAGGCCTTTCAGGACGCGACGGGGTTCCACCGGAAACACCCCGACGCCTTCAAGGTCTGAGGGTCCGGGGTCAGTCGCCTCCCTCGGCCCAAACTCGCGCTTGGCCTTGGTCGTCGTACTGCACCTGGACCTTCCAGGGCCGGCAACAGACTTGGCAGTCCTCGACGTACTCCTGGTCGTTGCCACCGTCCGGATCGATCGTGATCGACATGGTTTCGCCGCAATAGGGGCACGTCACCTCGGCCTCGGTGTCATGTGACTGGTCCTCGGGGTCGTCATTTTCCCGCGGCCTCCAATCGCCTTCGGAATCATCTTCCTTCTTTGCCATCCAACGCCTTTCAGTCGGTTCGTTCAGCCATTCGTGCCCCGAGCACGAATCCTTTACCCAACGAATCATCCGGATCCAGCCAATACTCCGCCCGCCCCGTCACAAAGGCTCGACCGTCAACCCGCGGGATGACCGCGGCATGAGGGCCGAATCTGGTCCGTTCGACGATTGATCCGCCGAAAACGCTGCCCACAATGCTCTCGATCAGGATTCGCTCGCTCTCGGCAAGTTGCCCTCGGGCGGAGAGGATTGCCAGTCGGCCGGCCACCCCGGTGCCGGTCGGCGACCGGTCGACCTCCCCGTCCGCAAAGACACACACGTGCCGGCTATGTCCCCCCGGGCCCTCCGCCGGGCCGGTCAGGATGGTCCCGTAGAGGAAGCTCAACGCGGGTTCAAACGGGTGGGGAATCGGCCGGGCCCGGGCCACGGCCACCTTGATCGCTTGCCCGGCTTGAATCAGGTCGTCCACCAGGGCCGGAATCAATGCGGGCCCGAGCGACGGGGCGTCGACGTAGGCATAGAAGGCTCCGCCGAAACCAAGATCGTAGCTCACCGGGCCGATGCCGGGCACGGTGATGGTTTGGTCGAGGGCCAGCGCAAACGACGGGACGTTGAGGAAAGGACACCGATTCCACCCGCCCGGACACCACCTGGACGGACGCCCGAATCAGCCCGGCCGGCGAGTCGATGCCGATCTGGGTGACCGGTTCGGAGGCCTTGACCATGCCGGTTTCGACGGCCACCGTGGCCAGCGCGATGATCCCGTGCCCGCACATCGTGCTGAACCCGGCGTTGTGCATGAACAGCACACCGAGGTCCGCTCCGGGCGAAACCGGCTCGGTCACGAAGCACCCGTACATGTCGGCATGGCCCCTCGGCTCAAGCATCAACAGCCGGCGGACGTCATCGAGATGAGCCTCGGCATAGGCTCGCTTGGCGATCATTGTCGCGCCGGGTATCGGAGGCGCCCCGCCGGTCACGACCCGAAAGGGCTCGCCGCCGGTGTGCGACTCGACCACCGTGAGGGGCGGGGGGATCATGCCGGCCATTGTTGGGTCACGCAGTGGAGGGCGCCGAGCCCCCACACCAGGTCGGTGCAGTCGATGGGAACGACGACCCGATCCGGAAAGCAGCGGGACAGGGTGGCCCGGGCGATCTCGTCTCGCTCGGGGTCGTAGGCCGGCATCAAGACGACTCCGTTGGCCACGTAGAAATTCGCGTAACTGGCCGGAAGCCGTTGAGCGTCCTGATACATTGGCCGCGGCATCGGAAGAGTGACCACGTCGAGGGGCCGGCCGTCTTGGTCGGTCATGTGCCGCAGGCGCTCGAGGTTCTCGCGCAACGGGGCGTAGTTGTTGTCGCGGGCGTCTTCCTCGACCACCGTGACCACCGTCGTCGGGTTGACGAACCGGGTCAGGTCGTCGACATGCCCGTCGGTGTCGTCGCCCTCGATCCCCTCGCCGAGCCAGAGCACCTTGGTGACCCCGAGATAGCTCGTGAGGTACTGCTCGATCTCCTCCCGAGACAGCGTGGGATTCCGGTTCGGGTTGAGCAGGCAGGCCTCGGTCGTCAGCACCGTCCCGGCGCCATTCACCTCGATCGACCCGCCCTCCATCACGATGCCGGGATGGACCACCGGGATGTCGAACGCCTGGCCCACCAACGTCGGAATCCGGTCGTCATCCTCAAATGGCGGATACTTGCCGCCCCAGGCGTTGTAGCCCCAATCGAGGATCAAGCTGTCCCGCCGCCCGTTCCGCTCCCGCTGAACGAAAATCGGCCCGTGATCCCGGCACCACGCGTCGTTGGTGACATGGCGATGAAAGAACACGGTTGCCATCGCGACCCCCGCCTGCTCCAACACCGCCCGCGCGGACTCGTGAAGCTCCGCGCTCCCAACGTTGATATGGACCTCCTCGCCCCGGGCCAGATGCCCCACGATCGCCGCAAACACCCCCGGCACCGGCCCAAATTTCCCCGGCCACGACGACTCCCGATGCGGCCAACTGAGCCAAGTCCCCCGGTGCCGCTCCCACTCCGCCGGCATCCGAAACCCCGCCTCCCCCCGAGCACCGAGCGCCGAGCGCCGAGTGCCGAGATCAGTCATCGAGATACCGCTTCGTCAAATCGCCGTAGGCATCGATCCGCCGGTCCCGAAGGAACGGCCAATGGGTCCGGACAATATCGACCTGGGCCAGGTCGCACGGGACGATCAGCGTCTCCTCGGTTTGGCCGGCCTTGGCCAGGATCCGGCCGTTCGGGTCGGCCACGAAGCTTCCACCCCAAAACTCGATCCCGTCGGTCCCCGCCTGCTCGAGCCCGATCCGGTTGACGGAGGCCACGAACGCGCCATTGGCGACCGCATGGGATCGCTGGATTGTTTCCCAAGCCGCCTGCTGCCGCTCTCCATACTCGGCTTTTTCCGGCGGCAGCCAGCCGATCGCGGTCGGATAGAACAGGATCTCGGCGCCGGACATGGCGGTCAGTCGGGCGGCTTCGGGATACCACTGATCCCAGCAGATCAAGACCCCGATCTTGCCGAAGCGGGTGGGCCAAGTTTTGAAACCGAGATCTCCTGGTGTGAAGTAGAACTTCTCGTAGTACTGCGGGTCGTCCGGAATGTGCATCTTCCGGTACTTCCCGAGATAGGTTCCATCGGCGTCGATGATCGCCGCGGTATTGTGGTAGAGCCCCTCGGCCCGTTTCTCGAAGAGCGAGGCCACCAGCACGATCCCGAGATCGCGGGCCAGGTCCGACAGGATCTGGGTGGTCGGGCCGGGAATCGTCTCCGCCAACTGGAAGAAGCGATGGTCTTCGACCTGGCAGAAGTACGGCCCCATGAAGAGCTCCTGGAGGCACACGACCTGGGCGCCCCGGGCGGCGGCGTCACGGGTTCGGTCGATGGCCGTCTTCAGGTTGGCTTGGGCATCGTTACCACAGGTCATCTGGGGGAGGCCCACCGTGACGGTTCGGCTTGGAGTTGTCATGGCTGGAATCTAAAAGGGTGGGCTCCTGCCCTCCCAGTGCCCATCGCACCCGTGTATCATCGTCGCCATGCCGGCCCGCCCGCTCTTCGTGCTGTTGTCGCTTCTCTGGTGCCCTGGAACCCTGGCCGGTCAAGAGGTCATGTGGAAGAATCTCGTCACCGTCTACGGGGACAACACCGAGTTTTTCACGCCCTATCGCGAGGGTGAGACGATTCTCGGCGGTCAATTCTTCTCAACCCTGGCGGTCAGACCGGCGCGGCCATACACCATTCAAGTCGGGGTGTTCGGGGACGTTCGGTGGGGTTCGGCTGAGTTTCTCGACCGAGTCCGCCCGGTACTCGCGTTCCGCTACCAAACCGGCCATTCCCTCGGAGTCATCGGCACTCTCGAAACCTCCCGGCGTCACGGACTGCTCGAGCCCCTGGCGGTCAGCACCCTCGAACTCACCCGGCCGATCGAGTACGGCCTCCAGTGGAGGGAACAGCGGCCTCATTGGGACGCCGAGGTCTTCATCAACTGGCAGGCGCTCAATACCCCCACTCAGCGCGAAGTGTTTGACTATGGGTGGGTTCTCCGGGCCCGGCCCGTGCGGCAGGTTTCGTTGGAGGCCCAGTTCCATGGGCTCCACCACGGAGGCCAACTTTTCTCCGCCGGGGTACCGGTCACCAACAATGCCGGCGGCGGGTTCGGGGTTACGCTGTCGGATACGATCCCGAAGCTCGGATTCGGCTCAATTCAGTTGTACCGGCTCACCAGCTCGGGGAACATCGATCCCGACCCCCCGGCCAATCGGCCCAGACGAGGGCGGGGGACCTGGGTGCGGGGCGGGCTGGCTCCTCGCCGGGGCCTCGAACTCTTTGGGATCTATTGGCGGGGGAAGGACTTCCTGTCGCAAGAGGGCGACAACAACTATAACTCCGTCGGCTGGCTCCGCGATGTCTACCGATCCGACCGTCGCTACTTGGAACTCGGCCTCCTCCGGCGGGGGCGCCTCGACGGCGGCGTCGAACTCGACGCCGAACTCCGCTTTCACCGGATCGATGCCGAGCCGAGCATCGCGATTCGTGGCACCTCGTGGGAGTACTCGTACCGGCTCGTCGTGCGGACCCCGTTTCAATTTGTCTTGCGCTCACTCGATCGTTCCTAAGGAGCAGGTATGGTTTTCGGATGGCTGATGGTCGCGCTAGTGCAGCAACAGGCTCCCCAGATCGCCAGGGTCGAGATCTCCCCGCCCCAGGCTGAAATTCAGGTCGGACAGACGATCAAGTTATCGGCCAAGGTCCTGGATGCCGCAGGCACGCCCGTCCCGAACGCGCGGGTGATGTGGTTCGGCGGCGGTGATGGCAGCGTCGACTCGACCGGGGTAGTTCGCGGCGGGTTCCGAGGCTACATCCAGGTCGTCGCGATGGCGACCGCTCCGGGGGCCAAGCGGGTGACGCAGGAGATGCGAATCCGGGTTACCCCAGCTCCCGCGGCCAAGCTCGAACTGAGCGCGAGTTCGGTCAAACTCGCGGTCGGATCCCGGGTCACGATTACCGGCACTCCGAAGAGCGCGGAGAATGACATTCGGTACGACACCATCACGTTCGCCTCGAGCAGCCCGAGGGTCGTCGCGACGACCCCCGATGGCCGGTTGCAGGCACTCAAGGCCGGCACCGCGGTGGTAACGGCCAGCGCCGGGAATGCCCGGGCCTCGGTCTCGGTGGAGGTCGTGGCCGCCGTCCCCGCCACGATCTCGATTACGCCGGGAACGACCTCGGTCCGCACCGGTGACGTCGTTCGGTTCACGGTGGCGGTCAAGGACCGGCTCGGCAAGGCGATCGAGGGGCTGACACCCCGATGGTCCGTGGCCGCGCTGACGGCCGACGGGGTTGGTCAAATCGACTCCGATGGCGCGTTTGTCGCCGAGGAGCGCGGCAGCTATACCGTGTCCGCCACCGTGGGGACCGCCTCGGCCGACGCCGCCGTGCATGCGGCCCCCCGGGCGGTTGGGCGGGGCATCGAAGTGGTGGGCCGGGTGCCGGTCAACTTCCGCGGCGGTGAAGTCTGGGCCCATCCGAACGGGAAGTGCGTCTATTACACGACGATCGGCGACCGCTTCTACGCCATCGACGTGACGACGCCGAGCGATCCAAAGATCGTCGATTCGGTGATGATCGACGCCCGCCACATCAACGACGTCATGACAACCGAGGACGGAAAGTACGGCGTGTTCTCCAGGGAAAACGCATCGAACCGGAAGAACGGCATCGCCATCTTTGATGCCAGTGATGCCTGTCATCCCAGGGTCATTTCGGACTACACCGAGACCGTGTCTGGCGGGGTCCACTCGGCCTACGTGTCGGAGGGTCACGTCTACTTGACCGATGACGCCACCGGTTCGATGCGGGTCATCAGCATCAAGGATCCTTACAAACCGCGCGAGGTTGGCCGCTGGCAGACCACCCAGACCGAAGCCGGCCGGTATGTGCACGACATCGACGTCCGGGGCGGGATGGCGTACCTCTCCTACTGGAATGACGGTCTCATTATTCTCGATGTCGGCAACGGCATCAAGGGCGGCACCCCGGAAAAGCCGGTCTTCGTGTCCCAACTCAAGTACGACCTCGACCACCTCTATCGGCGAGTCGACGATATGTACGGTCTGGGCGCCCGGGGTACCCACACGGCCTGGCGCCACAAGAATTACATCTTCATCGCCGATGAAGTGTATGCCGCCAAGGCCGCCAAGGGCCACGATCAGGGGAACGATCTGACGTGGGGCCGGCTCCAGGTCGTCGATGTCGCCGACATCCTGAAACCCAAGATCGTGGCGTGGTACGAGCCGACCGACGGCGGGGTCCACAATCTCTGGGTCGAGGGCGACTCACTATACATGGGGGCGTATCAGGGCGGGGGACGGGTGGTGGACATCTCCGGTGAGCTCAAGGGCGATCTCCTCCGCCAGGGCCGGGAAATGGCGTGGTTGTTCACCGCCGACTCGGTTGGTAATCGGCCGCGCGCCACCTTCACCTGGGGTGCGGTGGTCAAAGACGGCCTGATCTATTTCAACGACATCAACACCGGCCTCTGGATTACTCGGTTGGAGAAAAAGGAACGCCCGATCCCCTGACCGGCGTCATTCGCGCGACGCGGGGTCGAAGGCGTCGCGCGCGAAGCCGAATCGGACCCCCAAGGTCCGGTAGGGTTGGGTGGCCGCCAGGGGCGCGGTCGACATGAAACGGAAGAACCGGGTCTGGGCGTCGAAGGAGATCGGCAAATCCTCGATGGCCAACGCGAGGCGCCCGGCGGCCGCCCCGCCGGCTTGGTCGGCTCGCGAAGCCGCTCAACCAACATGAATGACGCATGGCCCTCGTTCGCATGCCAGACGCCGGGATCGAGGCCAACCGCCCGCAGCACCCGGACCCCGCCCACGCCTAACAGCCACTCCTGGCGAAGCCGGAGATCCGGCCCGCCCGCGTACAGCTTGTTGAGGAGCGTCCGATCGTCGGGGTGATTTTCCTCGAGGTTGGTGTCGAGCAGGTACAAGGGGATCCGGCCGACTTTCATGGTCCACACCTGGACGTGGACCGGCCGCCCAAAGGTGTCGACCACCGCAAAGTAGGGCTCACCCTTCGCGCTCCGGAGCGGCATCAATGGGGTCAGCCCGGGGTCAACGCACTCGTCGCTATCCTCCTGCCACCCGTCGGCCCGCAACCGCTGGTCGAAGTAGCTCTTCATGTACGACAGTCCGACGCCGACGAACGGCAGGCCAAGATCCGACGCGGTCTTGCAATGATCGCCGGCCAGAATCCCGAGGCCGCCGCTGGAGATCGGTACTGAGCTATGGAGGCCGAATTCGGCGCAGAAATACGCCACCGGCCGAGTCCTCAGGTCGGGGTGTCGCCGGGCAAACCAGGTCCGGTCCGGCTGCTGATCGCTCGAAACCCACTCCATGACCCGGTCGTACCGGGCCAGGAAATCGGGATCTTTGGCCAACCGCTCGAGCCGGGTGTGCGACACCTCGCGCAACATCGCGATCGGATTGTTCCGAGTCTCCCGCCACAACGGCGGGTCGATCATCCGAAGCAACTCCCGCGCGTCCCGATTCCAACTCCAGGAGAGATTGGTCGCAACCGCCGAAAGCCCCTCAAGCCGCGGAGGCAATACCGAAACCTTCTGTCGCCCCCCCATCCCTTTCCCCAAATGCCGAGCGCCGAGTACCGAGCTAGTGTACCAACTTCCGATACCGAATCCGGTGCGGCTGATCGACGGCCACGCCCTTCCGCTTCTTGTAGTCCGCCGCGTAGTCCTGGTAGTTGCCCTCGTACCAGTACGCTTCGCTTTCCCCTTCGAACGCCAGAATATGGGTCGCGACCCGGTCGAGGAACCACCGATCGTGGCTGATGACCACGGCGCAGCCGGCAAACCGAAGCAGTGCGTCCTCCAGCGCTCGGAGGGTGTCGACGTCGAGATCGTTGGTCGGCTCGTCGAGGAGCAGGAGATTCCCGCCCCTCTTGATCACCTTCGCCAGATGGACCCGGTTGCGTTCGCCGCCCGACAACAAGCCCACCTTCTTCTGCTGGTCGGCGCCCTTGAAGTTGAAGCCGGCGCAATAAGCTCGGGCGTTCACCTGACGCCTCCCGAAGTCGAGCTGGTCCTGACCCCCCGAAATCTCCTCATACACCGACTTGTTCGGATCCAGCGAATCGCGCGATTGGTCGACGTACGCCACCTTGACCGTCGAGCCGACCACCAGTTCGCCGCCATCGGGCTGCTCCTGGCCCGTGATCATCCGGAATAACGTCGTTTTACCCGCGCCGTTCGGCCCGATCACCCCGACGATGCCGCCCTTCGGCAAGGCAAAGTTGAGGTTGTCGAACAACAGCGTGTCGCCGAAGCCCTTCTTGACACCCTTGGCAATCACCACCTCATCGCCAAGCCGCGGCGGCACCGGGATCGAAATTTCGGCCACGCCCTCTTGCTCTTTTTCCCCTTCGGCCAGCAACGTCTCATAGGCGTTGAGCCGGGCCTTGCCTTTCGATTGCCTGGCCTTGGGCGAGAGGTTGATCCACTCGAGTTCCCGGGCCAAGGTTCGTTGCCGCGCCGACGCCGCCCGTTCTTCGTGCTGAAGCCGCTTCTGCTTCTGGCTGAGCCAGCTCGAGTAGTTGCCTTCCCACGGGATCCCCTCGCCGCGGTCGAGCTCGAGGATCCACCCGGCCACGTTATCGAGGAAGTATCGGTCGTGAGTGACCGCAACCACAGTGCCAGGGAACTCCGCCAAGTGCCGCTCCAGCCAAGCCACCGACTCGGCGTCGAGATGGTTGGTCGGCTCGTCCAGTAACAAGAGGTCCGGCTGCTCGAGCAGGACGCGGCAGAGCGCCACCCGGCGCCGTTCGCCCCCGGACAGCTTGGTCACGTCGGCGTCCCCCGGCGGGCAGCGCAACGCGTCCATCGCAATGTCGAGCTTGCGGTCGAGCTCCCAGGCCCCCAGGGCGTCGATCGTGGTTTGCAGATCGCCCTGTTTCTCGAGCAACGCGTTCATGGCGTCGTCGGACATCGGCTCAGCGAATTTCAGGCTGATTTCTTCAAACTGAGTCAGCAACGCCCGGGTGTGGCTCACCGCCACTTCGACGTTGCCCCGGACGTCCTTGGTGGGATCGAGGGAGGGCTCCTGCGACAGGTAGCCGATCCGAACCCCGTCCGCCGGCTTGGCCTGGCCGAGGAAGTCGTGGTCGACCCCCGCCATGATCTTGAGCAGGGTCGATTTCCCGGCCCCGTTGGAGCCCAGGACCCCGATCTTGACGCCGGGGTACATCGAGATGTAGATCCCCTTGAGGATCTCACGGCTTGGGGGAACCACCTTCCGGAGGTTCGTCATCGTAAAGATGTATTGATAGTTAGCCATAGCCCGGGCAACTTAGGCCCGGACCACCTGGGAGGGTAGGCCGTTCCCTCGGGGTTTCGCGGAACCTTCCGGCCCGGCGATATTGCCGGGGTCCGCTCACCTCGAACCCCCCCCGAAGGAGGTCGCCTTGAGGAGTACCCTGGTCTGGGCCGCCGCGCTCGCCGTTGGAGTCGCGTCGGCGTCAGGCGCCCAAGACAAACCGACGCCGCTGGCGATCGGCGCTGCTGCCCCGGAATTTACCCTGAGCGCCGCCACCAAGGACGGTGTCTCGCCGAAAGCCGTGAGTTTGTTGGATTTCCGGGGCCAAACCGTCGTGCTGGCTTTCTTTTACAAAGCCCGGACCGGTGGCTGAACAGCTCAAATGGACGCGTACCGTGATCAGTACGCGACGCTCTTCAAAGATGGCAAAGGCGTGAAGGTTTTTGGGGTCAGTGTCGATGCCGATACGGCGCTGGCGAGTTGGGCCAAGGACAAGAATTACCCGGTGACCTTCTTGAGCGATCTTGGTGCCGAGGTCGGGAAGAAGTACGGCGTGGCGATCCAGACGCGGATTGGCATGTTGGATCATCGGACCGTGTACGTGATTGACGGAACCGGCAAGATTGCCCACGTGATATCGCCGTTTCGGGAAACCGATCCGACCCAGTATACCGAGTTGGGGCAGGCGGTCGCGACGGCAAGCGGCGGTCGCCGGTAGCGACCAGGGGCCGCGGTGAGACCGGAAGGGCGGGCGAGAGCCCGCCCTTCTTCGTTTCCGACCGGCCTATCCGCCGCGCTCCGCGAGGGCTGCCTCGATGCTCGACAGAGTCGGCTCGACCTCCCGGATATCGGTTTGCTGGTTCTTGAGCAGGATTTCCGGGTCCTTGAGGATGTTACCTGTGAGGACGGCGGCCACCTCGTCGTTGGCTCCGATTACCCCTTCGGCTACCAGCCGCTGGACCCCGGCCACCGAGGCGGCACTGGCCGGTTCGCACCCGACCCCGGCCCGATCGATGACCCGTTTGGCCGCGAGAATCTCCTCGTCGCTGACGGTGGCGACCACCCCCCGGGTGGCCCGCATGGCCGCCACCGCCCGGAAATGCGAGGCGGGGTTCCCGATCCGAATCGCCGTGGCAACGGTTTCCGCCTCGACCTGGTACCGAGTGGCAAAGTCGCCCCGGAAACTCTCCGCAAACGGCGCTGCCCCCTCGGCCTGGATTGCCGCGAGCCGCGGAATCCGGTCGATCAGCCCCAGGGCCTTGGCCTGCACGAGGGCGGCCCCGAACGCTGAGGTATTCCCGAGGTTGCCGGCCGGGAGGACGATCCAATCCGGGGCCCGCCACCCGAGGTCCTCGAGCAGCTCGAAGACGATCGATTTCTGACCGGCCAGCCGGAATGGGTTGATGCTGTTGACCAAGTAGAGCCCGAGCCGCCGGCTGGCCTGATCGATCAGCGTTAGGCAAGCATCGAAATCGTCCCGGACCGCCAGGATCGTGGCGCCATAGGCTACCGTCTGGGCCAGCTTGCCTAGCGCCGTCTTCCCGGCCGGGATCAACACGACGCCAGTCATCCCGGCCTGGGCGGCATAGGCGGCCAAGGAGGCCGAGGTATTGCCGGTCGAGGCACAAGCCACCCCCTGCATTCCGAGCCGGCGGGCGTGGCTGACGGCAACCGTCATGCCGCGGTCCTTGAAGGACCCGGTCGGGTTCATGCCCTCATGCTTGAGGACCAGCCGCCGACAACCGGCCCACTCCGCCACCCGCTCGCGGGACACCAGCGGCGTATTCCCCTCGGGAAATGAGACGACATCTTCGTCCCGCATCTCGGGGAACACCAACTCGCGAAACCGCCACACCCCGGACCGGCTGAGGGGACCCGGATGCCGGCGTCCATCGGCAAATCGGGCCGCCACGTCGTCCGATTCATCGTCCCGCCCGACGGCCAGCAGTCCCTGACACCGGTCGCATCGGGTGATCGGAGCGAACAGATCGAACCGGGCGTCGCAGTCGTCACACTGGAGCCAGCCGCTCATCGAAGCACCCGGGCGCCGGCCAAGTCGGGCACCGTCAGCCGGATCTCGGTCCGGTACCCGGCCCTGGCGTAGGCACCCCGGATCGCGACGCCCACGGCCGCGGCTGTCCGGCGGCTCGATGCGATGGCGAACAACGTCGGCCCGCTCCCCGAGATCGAACACCCAAGGGCCCCGGCCCGGAGGGCGGCCCGCTTGGCCGCGACGAAACCGGGGAGCGACGGGGCCCGGGCTGGTTCGGCGATCCGGTCGTCGATCGAGCGGCCGAACAACGGGAGGTCGTTTCGGTAGGCGGCGGCGACCATCGCCGCCACCGTGGCCGCCTGATGGAGCGCCGTGGCCCGGTCAATGTCGTTAGGCAGCAAGGCCCGCCCCCGTTTGGTGGCGAGTTGGTAGTCGGGCTTGGCCAGCACGATGTGCATCCGGGTGGGAGTGGGAAGGCACACGACATCGAGCGGGTCGAGCGCCCGAATCAGAACTAAACCACCCAGCAGGGCCGGGGCGATGTTGTCGAGGTGCCGGCCGGCCAGTTTCGATTCGGCCGCCAACGCGGCCAGCAGCAGGCCGTCAGCTCCGAGCGGCGATCCCATCAGGACGTTGGCGGCGACCGCCCCCGCCACCGCTGACGCCGCGCTGCCTCCCTGGCCTCCGGAAAGCGGCAGGCCCTTCTCGAGCCAAATGGCCATCCCGACCTCGCCCCCCTGTCCGGCCAACCGGATCGCCGCCCGGGCCGCAATCGCCGAGGCGTGGTGACTGGCGGCCTTCGGGAGGTCGGGGTGGCCCGGGTCGCGAATCTCGACTCGCCGGCCGGGGATTCGTTCTGCCCGGACGGTGTCGCCCAGCCCGCGAACCGCCAAGCCGAGAATGTCCAACCCGGGCCCGACGTTGCCGATCGAACCGGGGACGAAGACGCGCACGCGGGTCGGTGGAGGCCGCAATCGGGAGGAGGTTCGCACCGCCCGATGTTAATGGATCGGCCAGCGGAAAGTCCACTTTCGGGCGGGCCGCTTGGAGTGTACATTCGCGACCGAAGGTCTACCCCGGCCCCAGCATGCAAAGACCGGGGCTCCGTTGCACCGACGTCGAGTGAGGTCTGATGCGAATTGGTGTCCTCCGGGAAACGGCCGGCAGTGAGCGGCGCGTGGCCCTGATTCCCGCAACGGTTCAGAAGCTCGTTCAGTGGCAGCATGACGTCGTGGTCGAACGCGAGGCCGGATCGGCTGCCTTCTTTCCCGATCAGTTGTATCGCGAGGCGGGCGCCACCATCGCCGATGGTCCCAGTGCCGCATCAGACGGGGCCGATCTCGTCATCAAGGTCCAGCCCCCGACCGCCGATCAGGTCAAGGGTTTCCGAAGCGGATCGGTCCTGATCTCGCTCCTGGCACCCCATGCGAACGGGCCGCTGCTCGATCAACTTGCGGTTGCCGGGGTGTCGGCCCTCTGTCTCGAGTTGGTCCCGCGGACCACCAAAGCCCAATCCATGGACGTCCTGTCCTCGCAGGCAACGGTGGCCGGGTATCAGGCCGTCCTGATCGGAGCCTCCCGCATGGGCCGGATGCTGCCCATGCTGACCACCGCCGCTGGGACGCTGACCCCCGGCAAGGCCTTTGTGCTCGGAGCCGGCGTGGCCGGCCTGCAGGCCATCGCGACGGCCCGGCGATTGGGTGCGGTGGTCTCCGCCTTTGACGTCCGGGCCGTCGTCAAAGAGCAAGTCCAGAGCTTGGGTGCCAGTTTCGTCGAGACCGAGGCCAAGGCGGAGGGAGCCGGCGGGTACGCCAAAGAGCTGGCCGCCGACCAGCAGGCCCTCGTTTTGGCAACCATCGGTGGGCACATCACGAGCATGGACTTGGTCATCGCCACCGCGGCCATTCCGGGCAAGCCGGCGCCGCGCTTGATCACCAGGGCCATGGTGGAGTCGATGAAGCCGGGGTCGGTCATCGTCGATCTGTCGGCGGAAAGCGGGGGGAACTGTGAATTGACTCGACTGGGCGAGAAGGTGTCGGTTCACGGCGTTACCATTCTTGGACCGAAAAACGTCGCCGGCATGTTGCCGAATCACGCCAGTTTCATGTTCAGCAAGAACATCCAGTCCCTCCTCGAATATGCCATTAAGGACGGCGGTCTCACCGTCGATCTCGAGGACACCATCGTCGGCCCCATGTGCGTGACCCACGCGGGCGCCGTGCGCTATGGGGGCCGCTAAGCCTGGCCCCCAGACTGGAGCGTGGGTTACCGCCCGGCCAGCCGACGTCTCCTTTTCGTCGAATCCCGGGCGGGGTCACGGCGTAGTTGGGAGGGTCGGGCGGCCATTTGGCAATGCCGACTAAGATATTCTGAGTTGCCGGGCCTTTCTGCAACCCCATGTCCCTGGACGGTTTACCTAAGTGATTGAATTTTTTGGCTTTAGGTAGTATATTGGCGCGCCGAAGAGGACGAACGTTTTCGGATGGTTTTCGGGATCTTCGGGGGCAGTTTCCTTTTACTGTGTGGAGGACCTAGTGACTCTTCCTCGTGCGAAGCGCCGAGCGGCTCGTCCTGCTCAGATCGCCCGTGCGGTGGACGAGGGCCGCGAGAGCCTCGACCTCTACCTGGACGAAATTTCCCGAGTACCGCTGCTCAGCCGAGACGAGGAAATGGAACTCGCTCGCAAGGCGTTTCGGGGTAATATCGTCGCCCAGGAAAAGTTGGCTCGTCATAACGTGCGGTTCGTCGTGTCGGTCGCTAAAAAATTCCAGAACCGGGGAGTTCCGCTCGTCGACTTGATCGGCGAGGGCAACCTCGGGCTGATGACTGCGGCCCGGAAGTTCGATCCGGATCGCGGCGTCAAGTTCATTTCGTATGCGGTGTGGTGGATTCGTCAGGCGGTCCAAGCCGCGATCGCCCGTCATGGGCGGCCGGTTCGGGTGCCGCTCAACCGAACCGCGGATCTCTCGCGGCTCGGCCGGACCACGACGCTCCTCAAGGAACGTCTCGGCCGGATGCCGACCACCGAAGAATTGGCCCGCGCCACCGGCTTGACGCCGGAAGCGGTTCGGAGCCTGAGCGCGCTCAATTCCGAAGCCGTTCGCCTCGACCACCCCACCCGGGACGGCGATGGCAACGAGCGGATGGAGCGGTTCGCGGCCACCGATCAGGAAGGCACTGACAGCTCCACGTTGGCCAACAGCCAGAGCAACGACATCGAGGCGGCCTTGGCGACGTTGCCACCGCGCGATGCCAAAGTACTGCGGCTCTATTTCGGCCTCGAAGACGGCAACAGCCGGACCCTCGAGGAAATCGGTCGGATGATGGGAGTCACTCGCGAGCGGATTCGTCAACTCCGCGACCGGGCCCTCCAACGGCTTCGCGAAGGCGAAACCGGAGACCGCCTCAAGGACCTCGTCGCCTAACCGACCCGAGTCCATCAAGCAAAAGACAGTGAGGGGAGCCGAAACGCTCCCCTCACTGTCTTTCCGCCGAGTGCCGAGTGCCGAGCTCTAGCTAAACATCCGAAGCACCCGCGGCAGAATGCCCCCATGCCGGTAGTAGTCGACCTCAACGTTTGAGTTGAGCCGTACCACAGCCCTGAACTTCTTCACGGTGCCGTCTTCGGCCGTTGCCGTCACATCGACCCGTCCCCCAGGCACTGGGCCGCTCGCGATCCCGGTAATCGTGAAACTCTCCCGTCCCGTCAGGCCCAGTGACTCGCGGGTCTGGCCCGGCTCGTAACAGAGGGGCAGCACGCCCATCCCCACCAAGTTGCTCCGATGGATCCGTTCGTAGCTCTCGGCGATCACCGCTTTCACGCCGAGCAGAGTAGTGCCCTTGGCGGCCCAGTCCCGGCTCGAGCCGGTGCCGTACTCCTTGCCCACCAAGAGGACGAGCGGGGTGCCGCGCTCGAGGTAGCGCATCGCGGCATCGTAGATCGAAACGACCTCGCCGGTCTTGAAGTCCAAAGTCCAGTTGCCCTCTTTCTCGGGCACCAGTCCATTCTTGATCCGGACGTTGCCGAAGGTGCCGCGCATCATGACCTCATGATTGCCGCGGCGGGCGCCGAAGGTGTTCCAATCCGCCGCGGCCACGCCTTTCTCGAGCAGGAATCGGGCGGCGGGACCGTTCTTCGGGATCGAACCGGCCGGCGAGATGTGGTCCGTGGTCACCGAATCGCCGAGGGTGGCCAGCACCCGCGCGGCAACGACGTCTTGAAAGGCACCCGGGGTGACCGGGAGGTCCTGGAAGAACGGGGGCTCCTGGACGTAGGTGGAGGCCCGGTCCCAGGCAAACCGGCTTCCGCCGGGGACTTCGAGCCGCTGCCATTCGGCGTCGCCCTCGAAGACCCGGGCGTAGCTCTGGCGGAACATCTGGGCGGTCAGGGAGGTGGCCAGGACAGCCGAAATCTCCTTGGCGCTCGGCCAGATATCGGCCAGGTACACCGGCTGTCCGGACCGGTCGGTGCCGAGCGGTTCGGTCGACAGGTCCAAGTCGGCCCGGCCGGCCAGCGCGTAGGCGACGACCAATACCGGCGAGGCCAGGTAGTTGGCCCGGACCAACGGATGGACCCGGGCCTCGAAATTCCGGTTTCCCGAGAGCACCGCCACCGCCACCAGTCGCTGCTGTTCGATGGCCTCGGCGATCGGGTCGGGCAGGGGGCCGCTATTTCCGATACAAGTCGTGCAGCCATAGCCAACCGTCTGGAAGCCGAGCTGGTCGAGGTAGGGGCTCAGGCCGGCCGCATTCAGATAGTCGGTCACGACCCGGGAGCCGGGCGCCAGGCTGGTCTTGACCCATGGCTTGGTGGTCAGGCCCTTCTCGACGGCTTTTTTGGCCAACAGGCCGGCCCCCACCATCACCGACGGGTTCGAGGTGTTGGTGCAGCTGGTAATCGCGGCGATGACCACCGAGCCATCCCGGACCTCACCCGAGGCCGGGGCCGTTTCGGCGCCGCCGGCGGCCCGGAGGCTGGCCAGGTTGGAGGTGAAGTTCTTGGCCATGTCCACCAGTCGTACCAAGTCTTGGGGTCGCTTCGGCCCGGCGAGGCTTGGGGCCACGGTCGACAGGTCGAGGGTCAGGGTACTGGTAAAGACCGGGTCGGGCGTGGCATCGGTGCGAAAGAGCGCGTTCTCCTTGCAGTACCGCTCGGCTCGCTCGACGACGTCGGCGGGGCGGCCGGTCCGGCGGAGATAGTTGATGGTTTCGGCGTCGACGGGGAAGAAACCCATCGTGGCGCCGTATTCCGGGGCCATGTTGGCGATGGTGGCCCGGTCAGCCAGGCCGAGGGTTGAGAGGCCTGGGCCGTAGAACTCGACGAACTTGTCGACCACGCCGGCCTTCCGAAGGATCTGGGTGGCCTGAAGCACCAGATCGGTTGCCGTAGTGCCAACGGGCAGGGCACCGACTAATTTCATTCCCACGACTTCGGGGATCAGCATGAAGTACGGCTGGCCGAGCATGACCGCTTCGGCTTCGATGCCGCCGACACCCCACCCCATGACGCCGAGGCCGTTGATCATGGTCGTATGGGAGTCGGTGCCGACCAAGCTGTCGGGATAGACCGTCAGATCACCGTGCTGGTCCCGCAGTTGCACGGCCGGCGAGAGGTACTCGAGGTTGACCTGGTGGACGATGCCGGTGCCGGGCGGGACCACCCGGAAGTTCTGGAAGGCGCGTTGGGCAAACTTGAGAAGTTGATAGCGCTCCTTATTTCGGTCAAATTCTAGCGCTACATTCTGTTTGTATGCCTCGGCCGTTCCATAGTGGTCGACTTGGACCGAGTGATCGATCACCAGGTCGCAGGGTACCACCGGGTTGATGCGTTGAGGGTCGCCCCCGATCCTGGCCATGGCGTCCCGCATGGCCGCCAGGTCGACGACACAGGGCACGCCGGTAAAATCCTGGAGAACGACCCGGGCCGGCATGAAGGGGATCTCGCCGCTGGCCGGCTGGCCGGTCCATCGGGCAATCTGAAGGACATGGTCTTCGGTGACGATACCCCGACCCGCGTGGCGGAGGGCGTTCTCCACCAGGATGCGGATCGAAAAGGGCAGTTGATCCAAGTCGGTCAGCCCTTGTCGGGCGAGTTCCTGGAGCCGGAACATGACGGCGCGAGTCGGTCCGAGGTCAAGCTGGCTTCGGGTGCCGAACGGATTGGGATGGGCGTTAGTCATTTGGAAACCTGGTGGTAGCGATCAATTGTCAGGGACAGTGGAGCCGGCCGTACTCGATATCTGTCCGAGCGAAAGATAGCCAAGGAGGGCCGTACGAGCGGAACGACGCCGGTCCCCGCCGCGATCACTCGGCGTGATGATGGAATCCTGCTCCAATGGGTACGGGGTGGCGCCGTTGCCAGGCTCGCTGCCCGGGGGCTCCGGCTGGCGTGCCCGTGCGCGCAGTGCGTGGATGAAATGTCCGGTCGCCCGATCCTCGATCCCACGGTCGTCCCCGACGATGTTCGGCCGGTCCATCTGGCCTTGGTGGGGGCCTATGGGCTCAGGATCAATTGGAGCGACGGGCACGCCACCGGCATTTATACCTTCGACTTCCTCCGTCGTCACCCGGAGGCCGCCGCGGCAACCCCATGAACATCGGCCGGAGTTACTGGATCTTGATCTGGTACGGCATCCTGACCCTCGGCGTGGTCGGGTTGTTAGCCGCCCTCTATTGGGGTCGCCGGACCCGGGGCAAGAATCTCGACGAGATTCTTTGGGTCATCGGAACGACCACGATTTCCCTGGGTATGCTTCTCCTGCTCAACCGAATGGCTGGCGGGGCTGCCCAGACCCTGCTGCTGGCGGCCTTGGTGAGTTTCGTGCTGGCCTTCATCGTCGGCCGTCGTCGTGAACTTCCTCTCCCAGAAGACAATCCCGGCGGCGACGAAGATGCGGAGTAAGGGGCCGCTCCTGGCCTTGCTGGTCATCGGCTGGATCCAATCATCGTCGGCTCAGATCGTCGGCCCCTCGACCGGGGGAACCGCCGGCGTGGCGCAGGCCGTTCGAATGCTTGGCCACACCAAGCGGGTCTTGATGATCGCGGCCCACCCCGACGATGAGGACACCGAGCTGCTCACCTATCTGGTCCGACGGGAGGGGGCGGTCGCCGCCTACCTCTCCTTGACCCGAGGCGAGGGCGGGCAGAACCTGATCGGTCCCGAGCTCGGGGAAGCGTTGGGCTTGCTCCGTTCGGAAGAACTCTTGGCGGCCCGCGGTCTTGACGGGGCTCGCCAGTACTTCACCCGGGCCTTCGACTTCGGGTACTCGAAGACCCTCGGCGAGGCGCTGACCTTCTGGCCTCGGGATAGCCTGCTCAAGGACGTGGTCCGGATCGTTCGTCGATTCCGTCCTCAGATCATGGTCTCGATCTTCTCGGGCACTCAGAGGGACGGCCACGGTCAACATCAAGCAGCCGGCTGGGCGGCCCAGGAGGCCTTCAGGGCCGCCGCAGACCCCACCTGGTTTCCCGAGCTCGAGCACGAGGGGCTCCGCCCTTGGCGGCCTCTCAAGCTCTATCGCTCGGCCCGATTCGACACCACCGGCACCGCGTTGATGCTCGAGGGGGGCACCCTCGACCCAGAGGTCGGCCAGTCGGTCCATCAGATCGCGATGCGGGGGCGGAGTCTCCACCGTTCCCAGGACATGGGAGTGCTCCAGGAAGTTGGGCCGAGCCCGATCCGGCTGGCCTTGGTTGAGGATCGCACTAAAACCGGCCCAGAGCTGTTTGCCGGGATCGATACGCTGCCTCCCCGCTCGGGAACTCAAGAAAGCCGCGAGCTCGAACCGTTTGCCGCCGTCGCCGCGGCCGCGAACGCCGGGGTGGTGGTCGACGCGATTGCCGAGGAGTCGCGCCTGGTGGGGGGACAGTCGGTTCGGCTCCGGCTCTCAACGTGGAACGCTGGCACTAGGCCGGTTCGGGTTCGCTCCGGGCTCCGGGCGCCGGCCGGATGGTTGGCCACCGGCCCGTGTCTCGGGGCGGAGCAGGCGATTCTGCCGGGTCAGGTGAGCCATTGCTCGATTGACCTCGTGGTGGGCCTGGGCACCCCTCCGACGGCGCCGTACTTCCTCCGCGAAGCTCGGCTGGGGGCTTGGCATCGGTGGGCTGGACCGGCGACGGGATTCGGGGATCCGTTTGATCCGCCGGACCTCGTCGGCCAATTCGACCTGGTGCTTGAGGACGGCCGGCAGATCACCCTGCGCCGGGAGGTCTTCCATCGGTTTCGGGATCAAGCGATCGGCGAGGTCCGGCGCCCGATTGGGGTCGTGCCCCGAGTCGACGTCCAGGTGGCGCCGTCAATCAAGGTTTGGCCGGTCGACCGGATCGGTCCCCAGGCTCTGACCGTGGCACTCCATCATGCCGGGGCTGATTCAACCTTCGGCACCGTGGCCCTTGACCTGCCGCTGGGCTGGCCACCGGTGGAGCCGCAATCGTTCAGTCTGGTTCACCCGGAAGAGCGTCGAACCTACACCTTTTTGCTCAAGGCCCCATCGTCCCTCGAGCCGGGCGACTACGTGGTTCGGGCGGTGGTCCGGGACCAGGCCGGCAACCGCTATGAAGAGGGTGCAGTGTCTGTCACTTATCCACACATTCGCGCTCGGTCATTCCAGGTGGCAGCCATAGTGACTATACGAGTCAAGGCGTTATCGCTGCCAGCCGATCGACTCATCGGCTACGTCCTGGGGGCGGCTGACAAGGTCCCGGAGGCCCTCCGGAGCGCCGGAGTTGGGGTTGAAATCCTGGACGCCGCGGCCTTGGAGCAAGGGGACCTCAGCCGCTTCCGCACCATCGTGGTTGGGAGCCGGGCCTATGAGATCGATCCGGCGTTGGTTCTGAACAACGGCCGGCTCCTGGACTATGTCCGGTTGGGTGGCCACTTGATCGTTCAGTACCAGCAGCACGCCTTCTTCAGCGGGGGGTACGCCCCCTATCCCATGACCGTGGCGCTCCAGCACGACCGGGTGACCGACGAGCGGGCCCCGGTGCGGGTCCTGGTGCCAGCCGATCCGATCTTTCGGGGTCCGAACCGCCTGGGGCCGGCGGATTGGGATGGCTGGGTCCAAGAGCGGGGGCTTTATTTTCCGCGCACCTGGGATGCTCGGTATCAGTCGTTGATTGAGACCGGCGATCCCGGCGAGGTGCCGCTGCGCGGCGGGCTCCTGGTGGCTCAAGTGGGCAAGGGAACCTATGTCTACAGCGGATTGGCCTTCTTCCGCCAGCTGACCGCGGGTGTCAGTGGGGCCTTGCGGCTCTTTCTCAACCTCGTGGCCGTGGAGTCGCGTGCCGCCGTTCCATAGCGGGTGAGCGAGGCCTCGGGACGGGGGTTCACCACCCTCAGGGATCCGGAGTTCAAGAAGCTCTCGGTACTGATCGCAACCGCGCTGATCGATATGCTCGGCTTCGCGATCGTCTTTCCGCTGTTGCCGTTCTATACGTTGCAGCTCAAGGCGCCGCCGGTGGCGGTTGGTTGGATCATCGCGGCGTTTTCACTAGCGCAGATTGCCTCCGCGCCGATCTGGGGCAAGTTCTCGGACCGGCGGGGCCGCCGGCCTGCCCTCTTGGTGGGGATGTTCGCGTCGGGGATCGCCTTTCTGGTCTTTGGGTTTGCCACCTCGGTCTGGGTCCTACTCCTGTCGCGGGTGATCCAGGGCGCCGGCGGGGGCACCACGGGTGTCCTCCACGCCTATGTCGGCGACGCCATCCCACCGGAGCGGCGGGCCCAGGCGCTGGGGTGGATTTCCGCGGCCACCAACGTCGGGGTGGCGGTGGGGCCGATCATCGGGTCGTTTGCCTTCAAATTTGGAACGGCGGTGCCGGGGGTTGTTGCGGCAGCGCTCTGCTTCCTCAATCTCTTGTTTACCTGGCGGTGGTTGCCGGAGTCCCGGTCGTTCACGCCGGCCAGCGGCGTGCCGCGCCCGCGCCCGGCCGTGGCCGGGGCGCTCCTGTCGGTGGTCACCCACCCTCGGACGTTGGTCTCGCGACTGGTGTGGGTCTACGGCGCGGGGATGCTCGGCTTCTCGGCCATGACGTCGGTCTTTGCCCTGTTCCTTGGCGATCGTTTCGGGGTGACGTCGGCCAATGTCGGGTACTTCTTCGCCTACACCGGCGCGCTCAATTTCCTGATGCGGGCGGTGGCCTTGGGTCCCATCGTTAGGCGTCTCGGCGAGGTGGGAGCCATCCGGCTGGGCACGGTGGCGCTCGTCACGGGTCTCGTCTTGTACCCCCTGGTTCCGAGCCTCCTCATCCTGCCGTTGGTCATGCCGCTGATTCCGATCGGGACCGCCCTGATATTTCCGTCCACGACGGCCATGATTTCGAAAGCGTCCGATCCGTTGATCCTCGGGACGACCATGGGGGTCGCGCAGTCCTTTGCGGGCGGGGCCCGGGTTCTGGCGCCTTTGATCTCGACAGCCGTGTTTCAACGGTACGGCGCCTCAATGCCGTTCTATTTGGCGGCCGGCATTGTCGCGGGCGTCGGCCTGCTGGCCTTTCGGCTCCCCGAATCGGCCGGGCGCCTAGCCCAGGCCAAGAACTAGGAGTCCCATGCTCGAGACCCCCGCCGCCGTGACGGCGGCAACCTGGGAAGAGATCGCGGCGTGCTATGACGACCTGATGGCCCGCCCCATCGACGCCACCACGGTCGAGGCCTGGCTTGAGGCGTGGTCCCGGCTCGAGGAGGCCGTGTCCGAGGCGATTTCGAGCGCCATGATTGAATACACCCGGGACACGGCCGACGCAGCGAAGCAGGCGATTCAGCGGCGGCTGGTCATCGAGATTGCCCCAAAGGCCGAAGAGAAGAGCGTGGCGCTCGCCGCCAAGTTCGCCCGATTGGGCTGGACTCGGCCGGGACTCGAACAGATGACGGCCCGGTTTCGCCGGGCGATCGAGATCTTCCGCGAGGAGAACGTCTCCCTGACGTCGGCCCTCGAGGAGGCCGGGACCGAGTACCAGGGTTTGACCGGGGGCTTCATGGCGGATTGGGACGGCGAGAAGAAACCGCTGCCGCACCTCGCTCCCTTTCTCCAGAGCCCGGACCGGGCAGTCCGGGAACGCGCCTTTCATGGAATGGTCGGCCCCTACGTGGCGGCCCGGGATCAGATGGCGGCGCTGTTTGATCGCCAGTATGCGCTCCGCCAACGGGTTGCCGCCAATGCCGGATTTGCGGACTACCAGGCGTACGCGTTCGCTTCCAAATGCCGGTTTGACTACACCCCCGCCGATTGCACCCAGTTTCACCGGTCGGTCGACGAGGTGGTGATGCCGGCGATTGAGCGGTTGCATGCCGTACGGCGGACGACGTTGGGTCTCGGCCGGCTCCGCCCCTGGGATCTGAACGTCACGTTGTACCGCGATGAGCCGCTCCGGCCCTTCCAAACCGGGACCGAGTTGGCGGCCAAGGCGGGGCGGCTTTTTGACCGGCTCGATCCGGTGCTGGCTGATCAATTCGGCGTCATGGTCCGCGAAGGGTTGTTGGATCTCGACAGCCGGAAGGGCAAAGCGCCGGGCGGGTATTGCGACACGCTCCACTTCCGGGGCCGGCCCTTCATTTTCATGAACGCGGCCGGCGTCATGGAGGATGTGCAAACTCTCCTCCATGAGGCCGGGCATGCTTTCCATGCGTTTGCCTCGGACGCCAAACCCCTGATCTGGCAGCGCCACCCGACAGCGGAGGCGGCGGAATTGGCCTCGATGTCGATGGAGTTGCTCGCGGCGCCGCTCCTGGATTCCCCGGGGGCGTTCCTTTCGCACCGCGATGCGGCCATCGCCCGGCTCGAACATCTGGAGGATGCGTTGATCACGCTTGCCCACGTGGCGTCGATCGATGCCTTCCAAACCTGGATCTACACCGATCCCGCGGGCCAAGACGGAGTGGCCCGCGACCGGGCTTGGCTAACGATTCGTTCCCGGTTCGAGCGGGCGGTCGACTGGACGGGGCTCGAGGCCGAGCGGATTGGGCGCTGGTACCGGCAACTCCACGTGTTCCTTTATCCGTTCTACTACATCGAGTACGGCATCGCCCAACTCGGAGCCCTCCAAGTCTGGCAGAACTACCAGCGCGACCCGGCCGACGCGCTGGGGCAGTATCGGGATTTCCTCGCGCTTGGCGCCACGGCCGGCCTGCCCGAGTTGTACCGGGCCGCTGGGGCGGAACTGATGTTCGATGCCGATCGGATGCGGCCGCTGGTGGCCGCCGTCGAGGAGGAACTGGCCCGACTTCGGGCCGTCGTAGGCTAAGCTGTTGCCCGAAAGGGCTTTCGGGGCCACATTTCAGGCAATCTCGTAGGTTTCTCAGGCGAAGAACAAGAAAGGGCTAGGCGTCCCGGATGGCGAAGGAAGAAGGCATTGAGATGGAAGGCGTGGTGCAGGAAGTGCTTCCCGATCGGAATTATCGGGTTCTCCTCGACAACAAGCACACGATTCTCGCATACGCCGCAGGGAAGATGAGCAAGTTCAAGATTCGAGTGCTCGAAGGCGATCGGGTCAGCGTCGTGCTCTCCCCCTACGATCTCACCCGGGGCCGCGTCATCTACCGCCACAAGTAGCTCTCTCCGCCGAGTGCCGAGTGCCGAGAACCGAGCAACAAAAAAACCGCTCCCGTGAGCGGTCTTTTTGTTTCCCGAAACCCCTTACTTCGCCTTCGTGACGTTCTCGGCAGCGGGGCCCTTGGCACCGCTAACCATGTCGAACTCGACCCGCTCGCCCTCGGCGAGGCTGCGGAACCCATCCATCTTGATGGCCGAGTGGTGGACGAAGCAGTCCTTCTCGCCGTTTTCCGGGGTGATGAACCCGAACCCCTTCGCGTCGTTGAACCACTTCACGGTGCCAGTGATACGAGCCATTACGCCAAACTCCCTCAGGCGGTGAATCCTGCGGCCACCGGCGCGGATGCGCATCGGTAGCCATCCCTTGGTCGCGGGCCCATCCCGCGCCAGGAAACAAAGGACCGGGGTCGACCACCCCACAGGGTCAGCCGGTCAAATCAGTTACTCGAATGATTGAGTAGGACGCACGATGCCCACATTTCAAACGCCGCCAGAATGTGACGCGCAATCCTGCAGGTGTCAAGATGGCGGCGGGTTCCGGGGCGGCCCGAGCCACCGTCGGATGACCTTGAGCCAGCCGGGGGTGGCCTTGGCCCGGAGGTCCCGGCGGGCGCCCCGGTTCAGCGCCTGGAGAAACTCCGACGCGGTCGGATAGCGGGCGTTCCGGTCCGCCTGGAGCGCCTGGCGAAGCACCTGGGCCACCTCCGCGCCGACTTCGGGCCGCTCGCCCATGAGGTCAGGCAGCTGGTTTGTGGTCTGCTTGGCCAGGACCACCTCGGGCCGGCTGCCGGCAAAGGGCGGATATCCGAGGAGCGCAAAGTAGGCCACTGCGGCCAAGCTGTAGAGATCGGTCCGGATGTCGATCCTGTCGCCGAGCAGCTGCTCGGGACTCGCGAACTGGGGGGTGCCGCTCCGGCTCGAGGCGCCGCCGAACTTACCCTGGCCGCGGAGCGCCAAGGCCAAGCCGAAATCGGTGACCTTGAGTCCGCCGGTTTTCGGGATCAGGATGTTTTCCGGCTTGATGTCGCGATGGACCAGGCCGCTCGAATGGGCGTGGGCCAGGGCGCCGAGGGCCTCCCGCAGCATCCACGTGACTCGGTCGAGTGGAAGGCGGCCTTCCTTTTCGACCAGCTGCGCTAAGTTGGAGCCCTCGACCAGTTCCATCGTGTACCACGAGACTCCGGAGCGTCCCCCGATGTCGTAGATGCTCACGATATTCGGATGGGTAACTCGGGCAGCCAATTGGGCTTCGCGACGAAATCGTTCGACGCTCTCCGGGTCTTGGATCATGGTCTGATGGAGGACCTTGAGGGCCACCATCCGCTCGAGCTGGAGGTCGCGGACCCGATAGACCCGGCCGAAACCGCCGGCGCCGATTTCGGCGAGGAGCTCGTAGTCGTCGCCGAACGCCCGACGAAGCCGTTTCTCCCAGGCTCGGGGGCCCTCTTCGCTGGTCGGCGGAAGCCGGGCATCCAACGTCGAGAGGGTTGTATAGGCACCCGCGTCCGAGGCAAAATCCTCGAGCATTTCCGAGGCGCTCAAGAACCGGGCTTCCGGGGCCGGCTGGAGCGCCCGGAGAATGACCCGTTCGAGGGCCTTGGAGCAGGCGGACCGAATCTTGGAGGGCGGGATCAGTTCTGCTGGATCTTCCGTCGGCTCAACGCCGGTTATGGCAAAATAAAGGACCGCTCCCGTCGCGTAGACGTCGGCGATCGCGTCGCCCATCGACCCGTCGCGGACTTCCGGCGCCATATAGACCCGCCCGGTCGGGATCTCGCCGGCTGGGATATGGGGCAGGGTGTAGCTGCAGAACCGAAGATCGGTGATGGTCCCCCGTCCGACGTTGTTGACGAGCAACGAAGTCGGGACGACGCGGCGGACCACGATGCCGTTGGCGTGGGCGTGTTCGATGGCGCGGAGGAGATCGCGCGCCAGGATGTGCACCTGGGGGATCGGCCGGGGCCCCCGGACGTTGGCCTGGCTCAATCCCTCGGCTTCGATCCAGTTGCCGATCCGGAAGGCCATGTCATCGACGATCCCGACATCGTACACATGACGGATGGCGGGGTGGTCGAGTTGGCCTAACGCCTCCGCTTCGCGGATGAACCAGGTCCGGAGTTGGTCGTTGCCGGAAAAATTGACCCGGACGCTGACCCGGCGGTTGAGAAGAGTGTCGCGGCCAACGAAGAGGACCCGCTCCGGTCCGGCGGCGACGAGCCGTTCCAGCCGATAGCGATGTCCGAGCCGTCGTTCGGTCTCACCGAACAGGGCAACCGGGTCGAGCGCCATCAGTCCTCGCCAGCGGTGACCACCATCGCCCCACCGTTCCGTTTGGCCGTATAGAGCGCGGCATCGATGACCACCTCGACTGAACCGGTGGTGTGCCGGGAGACCTCGACCTGGTTCGGGATCGGGGTGCTGGGCCCGAATCGCTGAACCGCCCGGCCCGTGGCCGTGATCGAGAACCAGGTGTGATCCGAATTGAGGCGTTCAGCCACGACTCGCCGGCAGCGCTCGAACAACTCGCCCTCCGACCGCGCCGGCCGGCCGGCCGGCGCAAACGCGCCGGTCAGCCCATCAATCCGCAAAGTGACAGGTTGCTCGATAGCCATGATCCAAACATAGAGTGGCCACCGTTCATCACAAAGTGCTCAAGTGGCTGGTGGGCTTTAGGTTCCGAAACCGCGGTCGATACTATTCGGAGCGACAGGAAGCAGACTCTATGCCAAGGAGAGCCGGATATTCGCGATGAAGCTGGTGGCCACGGGGGCCGCGTCGTTCAGTGGAGCATTGTTAGTTGGGGTGGTTGTCATGACGGGGCGGGAGGTCAAGCGGACCGGCGAAGATTTCTCGCAACTGGAACGAGCGGTCGATAGCCTCCGGTCGGCGCTGGCCCAAGCGATGCCGATGCGCGGGTTCGCGAAGGGCCGTCCGAACGTCGAGACCGATTTCAACGATGACCTCGAGAATCCCGTGCTGGATCCGACGGCGTTCGTCGATCCGCTGGCCAGCGTGGTCGGGCATGCCCGGATCGGGAAGAATGCCTACTTGGCCCCCTTCGCCTCGGTCCGCGGGGACGAAGGTCAGCCGATCTTCATCGGCGACGGGGCCAACGTGCAGGATGGGGCCGTCGTCCACGCCCTCGAAACCGTCCAGGATGGCAAAGAAGTTCCGGGGCGGACCTACAACGTCGGGGGCCGGGAGGACGCGGTCTATATCGGGAAGCGAGTCTCGCCGGCGCACCGAGCGTTGGTGTACGGTCCGGCCCGGGTCGATGACAACGTGTTCGTTGGAATGCAGGCCATGGTCTTCAAGGCCTGGGTCGGCGAGGGCGCCGTGATCGAGCCGGGGGCAAAAGTCGTCGGCGCTACGATTCCCGCTCATCGCTATGTCTCGGCGGGGCAGACGATCACCGATCAGAAGGTGGCTGACAAGCTGCCGGAGATTACCGACAGCTATCCCTTCCGGACCCTCAACGACGCGGTGGTCCACGTCAATACCTTCTTCGCTTCGGGCTACGGCCAACTGGCCACGGAGGCGTTGATCGCCGCCCGGGCCGCCGGCCCAGCGAAGGCTCCCGGAAAAGAGGCGGCACCGAGCGAGAAGAAGGAGAAGAGCGAGAAGTCCCCCGGCGGCGAAAAGAAGAAGCCGGAGCGCTAGTCGCTAGTCGGCCTCGCTGACCCGGAGGGCGAGCTCGGTCACCAAACGATCGAGCTCGCTCAACATCAGGGTCCGCCGCCAAGACGGGTGCCCTTGGAGGGCCCCGAGCAGACTGTTGAGCCACCACACCGTGTCATCGGGGGCCGGGGTACCGACTCCCTCGAGATATTCAACGCCGAGCCTCCGAACGGCTGTGAGCGCCGATCCGACCCGGTGGAGTTCCTCGGCCACGCAGAGATCCACCGCGATTTCGGAGGCGTCCATGATCCGGGTGAGGTGCTCCATCCGGTTGGCCTTCCAGGTCCGTTCCCGCCCCATGACGTCGAACCGAGGTTCGGCGGCTTCGCCGACCGCAAACGCCACGACCGGGCCGAATTTCCCCATGATGCTTCGCGCCAACGTGGCCTGGTCGGCATAGGGCGAGGCGTCGACGAGTTGCTTGAGAATGCCCGCGACGATCGTGGATTCGTCGGCGCCGTATCGCGCCAAGACCACGGCCACGCTGGAGGTCCGAATCAGGCAGGACTGCCCGTCGTAGCGGGACACCCGTTCGGGAAAGTGTTTCGCCGCGAAGGCGAAGGCGTGGTGAATGCGGTCGGAGTACACGGATTTGCCGGAGGTTACTTGAGCCCGGTCAACTTATGCGTTTGGAGCGAGAGACGCCACTCTGGATGCTGGAGACAGTATTCGATGGCGCGCTCGGTGTTTAGGGCCCGCGCCGGCCCGTCCATGGGCTGGAGGAACCGGTGGCTGAAGTGAAGACCGGCCACCTGCTCGGGCATCAGGGCTGGCTGGGGATACACGAGCTTCAGTTCGTTTCCGTCGTGCACGACCAAGGTCGCGTTGGCCTTGGGACTCACGCAGACCCAGTCGACGCCGGCAGGCACCGGGATGGTGCCATTGGTCTCGATCCCGATTTCAAATGACCGGCGGTGCAGGGCCTCGATCAGCGGCCCATCGAGTTGAAGGAGCGGCTCTCCGCCGGTACAGACGACGTACTTCGTGCCGCCGACGGCTCCCGCCGGCCACGCCGCCAAGACCGCATCGGCCAGTTCCTCCGCGGTCGGGAACCGGCCGCCGCCCTCCCCATCGGTGCCAAAGAAGTCGGTGTCGCAGAACTGGCAAATGGCCCGCTCCCGGTCGGCCTCTCGCCCGCTCCACAAGTTGCACCCCGCAAACCGGCAAAACACCGCCGCCCGCCCAGTATGCGCCCCCTCGCCCTGAAGGGTATAGTAGATCTCCTTCACCCCGTACATGCGAGCCTATGCTCCCCGAGTGCCGAGTGCCGAGTGCCGAGCGCCGAGTGCTGAGCCCGGATCCACCATCCCGACCTCGGCGAACCCTTGGAGGCGGATCAGACACGAATCGCACCGTCCGCACGATCGGCCGGCCTCGTCGAGTTGGTAGCAGCTTCGGGTCAACCCATAGTCGACGCCCAGGGCCAATCCGCGCCGGATGATATCCGCCTTCGAGAGCCAGATCAGGGGTGTGTGGATCGTCGTCTTCCGGCCGCCGGCCGTTGCCGCTTTGGTGGCCAGGTTGGCCATGGCCTGGAAGGCGGCGATGTACTCCGGGCGGCAGTCCGGGTAGCCACTGTAGTCGACCGCATTCACGCCAATCACGATTTCGGTGGCCTCGAGGACTTCGGCCCATGCCAAGGCATAGGCGAGGAAGATGGTATTGCGGGCCGGGACGTAGGTAATCGGGATGGTCGTGGCCGGCTCACCGGCGGGCCGGCCTTCAGGCACCGGGATGTCGGCGGTCAAGGCCGAGCCGCCGAAGGCTCGGAGGTCGATATCGACGATCCGGTGCTCAATCACGCCCTGACGAGCCGCCACGGCCATGGCGGCGTCGATCTCGGCCGCGTGTCGCTGTCCGTAGCGGAAGGACAGGGCGTACGGATCGAGCCCGAGCGCCTTGGCCACCGCCAGGGCCGTTGCGGAATCGAGGCCCCCGCTCAGGAGGACGACGGCCTTGGTCATACCGGGCCTCGGCCGAGCTCGTGTTCCAGCGCCGCCGTCAGCGTGGTGTGGCGGAAGTGGTAGCCGGAGTCGATCAGCCGGCTCGGCGCAACCCGGGTGCTGGCCAATAAGCCCTCATCGGCCAGCTCGCCAAACAGCAAGCGGAGCACCGGCGCCGGGACGCCGAACCACGCCGGGCGGTGGAGGACCCGGCCCAGGGTCTTGGTGTATTCGGCGTTGGTCACGGGTTCGGGGGCGACGACGTTGACCGGCCCGGTCACGTCCGTCTGGAGCAAGTGAACCAAGGCTCCGACGCAGTCCTCGAGGCTGATCCAACTGGTCCATTGGCGGCCGGTCCCGAGAGTGGCGCCGGCCCCGAGGGAAAACGGCACCAGCATCTTACCCAAGGCGCCGCCGGCGGGAGACAAGATGATTCCGAACCGGGCGTGGACCACCCGGACGCCCGCCTCGCGGGCCGCCGTGGTCGCTCGTTCCCAGGCCTGACCGACGTCCGCCAGGAATCCCGTCCCGGCCGGCGCCCCTTCGCCGAGGATCTCGTCACCCCGGCTGCCGTACCAGCCAACGGCCGACGCCGAGATCAAAACCCGAGGCCGGGGCGATGCGGCCGCGATGGCCCGTGCCAACGTGGTGGTTCCCGCGATTCGGCTCGACCGAATTCGGCGTTTCCGCTCCTCGGTCCAGCGACCATCGGCGATACTCTCGCCGGCCAGGTGGACCACGGCGTCGACGCCGCCGAGCGCGGCCGGATCGAGCCGGCCGGTGTCGGGGTCCCAGAAAATTTCCCCGGCTTCGGCCGGACGCCGGACCAAGCGAACGACGGGGTGCCCGCCGGTGGTCAGCAACGCCACCAACGCCCGGCCGACGAGTCCCGAGGCACCGGTTACGGCAACCGTCAGCCGGGGTTGACTCTGGAACCCTCGGTGGAGGGCGAGGTCCGCGGCGGTGACGTCGTGGCGAAACCGCAGGGTATGCCGGAGCTTGGCACGGACAAAGGGCTCGGCGAGTTCGCCTAACGGTCCGCCGGGCAGCTCGACGTCGATTCGATCGACCAAGGCCGACCGGCCGGCGTCGAGCGGTTCGAACCGGTGCTCATGCCGCCACCGGGCGAAGGGGCCCTTTTCCTGGACGTCGACGAACCCGCGGCCCGGCTCGACCCGCTCGTGCCGGGCTACCCAGTCGGTGGTCACCGGGCCTACGGTGAGCCGAAGGAGGGCCCGGCTGCCCTCCACGAGCCCTGGGTGGGGGGCCCGGAGGCGGACCGACTCCCAGGGCGGGACCAGCCGCTCAAAGGCCCCCGGTCTCGCGTGCCACGCGAAGACCTCCCCGGCCGGGGAGTCGATTTCGGTTCGGCGCTCGATGATCATGTCTGGAAGATAGCCAGCCGCCACTCGCATGCGGGCGCCCGCGTTCGTAGATTGAGGCCCCAATTCGTTCGATCTGTAGCCGAGGGGTTGCCGTGAGTGTTCCGTCTGGCTGGTCCGCCAAGGATGCCGAGAAGCTGTACAACATGGCCGGGTGGGGGCAGGGGTTTTTTCGGGTCAACGCTGAGGGGCATGTGGCCGTTCATCCCGACCCGAAAAATGGCCCGGCGTTGGACCTGTACCGGCTCGCCCTCGATCTCAACGCCCAGGGTGTCCAGCTGCCCCTCCTGATCCGTTTCTCCGACATTCTCCGGTCCCGCATCGAATTGTTGGCGCACGAGTTCAAACGGGCCATCGATGAGTTCGGCTATACCGGCCACTACAACACGGTGTACCCGATCAAAGTCAATCAACAGCGCCACGTGATCGAGGAAATCGTCCAGTTCGGAGCGCCGTTTGGGCTCGGTCTCGAATGCGGGAGCAAGCCGGAACTCCAGGCCGTGATGGGGATCACCGACCGGGCGGACCATTTGATCGTCTGCAACGGGTACAAGGACGAGGAGTTTCTTCGGTTCGCTCTCATGGCGCAGAAACTCGGCCACCGGGTGTTCATTGTGCTCGAGCAGCTCAATGAACTTGATGTGGTGCTGAAGATGGCCGACGAACTCGGCGTCGAGGCCACGATCGGCGTCCGGATCAAACTCGCCACCGAAGGCGCCGGACGGTGGGCCAAGAGCGGCGGGGAGAAGTCAAAGTTCGGTCTGAGTGCCCCGCAATTGCTCCGGCTCTTGGAACGGCTGAAGGAGCTTGGCAAGCAGGACATGCTCAAGATGCTGCACTTCCACCTGGGCAGTCAAATTACCGACATTCGGTACATCAAGGCCGCCCTCGAAGAGATCGGGCGGTTCTACGCCGAGATCCGGGAAATGGGTTTTGACTTGTCGCATCTCGATGTCGGCGGCGGACTCGGAGTCGACTACGAGGGATCTCGAACGACCCGGGCGGCGAGCATGAACTACACGCCCCGCGAGTATGCCAATGACATCATTTACGGTTTGGGCACCATCTGCAAAGAGCAGAACATGCCGATGCCGAATATCATTTCGGAGTCGGGCCGGGCGCTGACGGCCCATCATGCCTTGCTGCTGATCAACGTCACCGATGTCGAGGCGCAGACCGAGCCGCAGGTGCCGCCGCTCCGGGAAGCCCCCCACCGGGTTTTGGTCGAGCTGCACGAAAATCTCGAATCCCTGACGCTTGACCGGGTCGAGGAAGCCTTCCACGATGCGATCGCGGCTAAAGAACGGGTCCAGGAACTGTTCGCGAGCGACGCCATCTCCCTCCGGGAGCTGGCCGATATCGAAGAGCTCTATCTCTGCACCATCAACGCCATCGCCAAGCTGATTGCATCCGACCGGGCCGCGTTCCCGGAGGTCGTCAATCATATCGAGTCGGCGCTGGTCGATCGGTACTTCTGTAATTTCTCGATCTTCCAGTCGCTCCCGGACAACTGGGCCATCGATCAACTCTTCCCGATCATGCCGATCCATCGGCTCGACGAGGAGCCGATCCGCCGGGGAACCCTCCAGGATGCGACCTGTGATTCGGATGGGGTCATCGACCGGTTCGCCGGCGGGCGGAAGGGCAAACCGTGCCTTGAGCTCCATCCCCATCGGCCGGGCGAACCCTACATTCTCGGGATCTTCCTGACGGGCGCCTATCAAGAGATTCTGGGCGACCTCCACAATCTGTTCGGCGACACCAACGCCGTGCACATTCGGGCCACCGAGACCGGGTATGAGATTACCGACCTGGTTCACGGCGACACCGTGACCGAAGTCCTCAACTACGTCCAGTTTAGCGGGAGCGATCTCCTCGCCAACTTCCGCCGCAAAGTGTCGAATGCCCAGAGCCTGAGTCGCGCGGAGGCCAACGCCTACATCGCCGATTATGTCGCCGGGCTCGAGGGGTACACCTACCTGGAAGGCGATATTCCGATCGCCGAGCCGGTCCGGTAAACGGACCCAAGGATTCTCGATGTCTGCGCGTCGGCTGGGCCTCATGTTCGGGATCGCCACTCTGCTGGCGATCGTGGTGGTCTTTCCACTCGGGAGCCGGGCGCTCACCGACTGGTGGTGGTTCAAGGAAACCGGGTACCAGGTCGTCTTCACGACCGAACTGGCGACGACGGCGGCCCTCTTTACGGCCGTGGGTCTCGTCAGTGCGTGGGTGGTCTACCTCAATCTCCGGATCGCCCAGCGAGGCCTGGTTCCGTACCCTGTGACGGTCGGCGCGATTGGCCAAGGGCCGGTGGTCAATCTCGCCACGCTGCTGGGCCGGCTGACGGTGCCGGTGTCGCTCGGCGTCGGCCTCCTGTTCGGGTTCGCGGTCACCCCGGCATGGCAAGTGGTGCTTGCCGCCCTTCATCGGACGCCCTTTGGGGCGGTCGACCCGGTGTTTTCGCACGACATCGGCTTCTATGTCTTTATCCTGCCGGCCCTCTCCGCGGGGCTCACGCTCGCGTCCAGTCTGATCGTGATCTGCCTCCTGGTGCTTCTCCCGGTCTATTGGACCCGGGGTGACATCATTCTCCGGCCGCGGGTTGTTCGGATTGAACCCTCCGCGGGTATTCATCTCGGCGTCGTCCTCGCGGCCGTGCTCGTCATCTGGGCCCTCCAACTCTGGTTCGTGGACGCACCGAGTCTGGTGTTCTCGAACACGGGGCCCCTGATCGGCGCGAGCTACACCGACTTACATGCCCGGCTCCCGGCGATCCGTCTCTCGGCGGTCGTGGCCCTGATCGGCGCTGGATTGGTTGGGGTGGGGGCGGCCCTCCGCCGACTCCCGCGCTATGCCCTGGTGGCCCTGGGCGGCTATCTCGCGGTGGCGTTCGTTGGCCGAGGGCTGATTCCGCTCGCGATTCAAAAGCTCGTGGTCGCGCCAACCGAGTTGACCCGGGAGAGCACCTATCTCGGGTATCATATCGACGCGACCCGGCGAGCGTGGGGACTCGACAGCGTGGACGTCCGGGAGCTCCAGGGCGAAGCCAGCCTCAGCCTGGCCGACATCCGGGCCAACGCGCCCACGATCGACAACGTCCGGCTGTGGGACCGCGATCCGCTGCTCCAAACCTTCGGCCAGCTCCAGGAAATCCGGACCTACTACGATTTCGTCTCGGTCGATGATGACCGGTATTGGATTGATGGCAAGTACCGGCAGGTGCTCCTCTCGCCCCGGGAGCTCAATCCAGCGTCGCTGCCGACCCGGACCTTCATCAACGAGCGGCTGACGTTTACCCACGGCATGGGACTGACGCTTGCACCGGTCAATCAGGTCACCATTGAAGGCCTGCCGGTCTTGTTTATCAAGGACCTGCCACCCGCCTCGACCGGCTCGCTGAAAGTCACCCGGCCCCAGATCTACTACGGCGAAATGGAGGGCGGCTACGCCTTCGTCGGGACCAAACAACGAGAATTCGATCACCCCGCCGGTGACGCCAACGTCTATTCGGTGTATAGCGGTTCCGGAGGGATCCGGGTCGGCAACCTATTGCGGAGGCTGGCTCTGGCGGCCCGGTTCGGCAGCTCGGAGATTCTCTTTTCGCAGGACATCACGAGTCAGAGCCGGGTGCTCTTTCACCGGAACATCAAGGAACGGGCCTCCTTGGCGCTCCCGTTCCTGCGGTTCGACCAGGACCCCTATTTGGTCATTGCCGCTGATGGGACGCTGGTCTGGATTCTCGATGCCTACACCAGCACCAGCCGGTACCCGTACTCCCAGCGTTTGACCGACGGCACGAGCTACATGCGGAACGCGGTCAAGGTGGTGATTGACGCGTACGATGGGTCGATCAAAGCCTACGTCAGTGCGCCGTCCGATCCGCTGATTCAGACGTGGGCCAAGATTTTTCCCGGAATCTTTCTCCCCCTCGACCAGTTGCCGGCCGACCTCCGGAGCCACCTCAGGTACCCCGACGAGATCTTCCGGATTCAGACCTCGCTCTACTCGACCTACCATATGGAGGCGCCCGAGGACTTCTACCGCCGGGAGGATCAGTGGCAAATTCCAGTAGTGGCCGAGACCAGTGGATCGGTGCCGTTCATGCGCCATATGGTGATGCGTTTGCCGGAGGAGTCCAAGGCCGAGTTCGTCTACATGGTACCGTTCACGCCCCGGGGGAAGGACAACCTGGCCGCCTGGATGGTGGCCCGGAACGACGGCGACGTCTACGGTAAACTTCGGGTGTACCAGCTCTCGCGCCAGAGTCTCGTCTACGGGCCCCAACAGATTGAGAACCGGATCAATCAGGATACCGAGATTTCCCGCCAGGTGTCGCTCTGGGACCAGCGCGGCTCCAAGGTCATCCGAGGCGACTTGTTGGTGATCCCGATCGAGAAGGCGCTGCTGTACGTCCAGCCGCTCTACCTCCAGGCGGAAGGGGGCCGGATCCCCGAGCTCAAGCGGGTGGTCGTTGCCTATCAGAATCAGGTGGTCATGCAGGAGACGCTGGAGGGGGCTCTGGCGGAGCTCTTTGGCGGTTCGACGGAATCTCCCGCCCGCCCAACGGACCCGACCACCGCCGTAGCTCGTGGTGCAGAGTCAACACAGTCGTCGGACTCGTCGGCCCTGATTGCGGAAGCCCGGCGGCGGTTTACCAATGCGATTCAGGCGCAGCGGGACGGAGACTGGGCAAGGTATGGCGAGGAGATCAAACAACTCGGGCAAATCCTCGAACGCCTCGAGGCGGCGAAGGCCAGGCCGTAAGTCACGGCCTGGCCAATGTGGATTATTTCCGCTGGCCGATCGGAACGAAATCCCGGGCGTCCGGACCGGTGTAGATCTGGCGCGGCCGGGCAATCTTCTGATCCTTGTCCTTCAACATCTCTTCCCACTGGCTGAGCCACCCGGGCAGGCGCCCAACGGCGAACAACACGGTGAAGTAGTCGGTCGGGTACCCCATGGCTTGATAAATCAGCCCTGAGTAGAAATCGACGTTCGGATAGAGCTTCCGCTTGATAAAATACTCGTCCTCGAGCGCAATCCGTTCCAACTCCAACGCGATCTCGAGTTTCGGGTTGAGGCCGGTCTCCGCAAAGACATCGTCGGCGGTCTTCTTGATGAGCTTGGCCCGCGGATCGTAGGATTTGTAGACCCGGTGGCCGAAGCCCATCAGCCGGCCTTCGCCATTCTTGACGCTCTCGATGAACGCCGGAATGTTCTTTTTGTGGCCGATCTGGTCGAGCATCTCCAGGACGGCTTCGTTCGCTCCGCCGTGGAGCGGGCCGTAGAGCGCGGCCACCCCGGCTGACACCGCCGAATACGGATCGACGTGCGACGACCCGACCGAACGGACGGCGCTCGTCGAGCAGTTCTGCTCGTGGTCGGCATGGAGAATGAGTAGAATCTCGAGCGCCCGCTGCAGTACCTTGTTCGGCTGGTGCTGCCCGCCGATCGAGAACATCATGTTGACGTAGTTGCCGATGTAGTCGAGGTCGTTGCGGGGGAACTCGTAGGGCAGACCCCGCGAATGCCGGAAGATGAACGCCGCGAGCGTCGGCATCTTGGCCATCAGGCGGACCCGCTGGACGTAGCGGTTGGCCGAGTCGTCGATGTGCTTGGCGTCGGGGTAGAACGTGGACATCGCGGCCACCGCACCGACCATCATTCCCATCGGATGCGCGTCGTAGCGGAAGCCCTCGAGGAACTTGATGATGTTGGTATGGACGTAGGTGTGGTACCGGATGTCTTCGGTCCATTTGTCCAGCTGGGCCGGTGTCGGCAACTCACCCTCGGCCAGCAGATAGGCCACCTCGAGGAACGTAGCCTGCTCGGCCAGCTGTTCGATCGGGTATCCTCGGTAGCGGAGGATCCCTTTGTCGCCGTCGATGTAGGTGATCGCGCTCCGACACGCCGCCGTGTTCATGAAGGCGGGGTCGTAGGTCATCAACCCGAAGTCATCGGCATCGGTCTTGATGTTGCGAAGGTCCACCGCCTTGATCGTTCCCTCGGCGATCGGGACCTCGTAGCTCTTGCCGGTCCGGTTGTCGGTAATAGTGAGGCTGTTGGCCACCGCGAACCTTCTTTCCAAGGGTGGGGTGCTCTCGAAGCGCGGCGCGTCGAGATCGCGACTGGAAAGTAAGCGAGGTCGCGATGCCTTTCGAGTCCCGGAAAGTATCGGCCGGGCCGTGGGGCCCTTGAGTAGATTGGGTCCATGACCCTGACCGCCTCCGACCGGCTGGCCGGCCTCAGTCTGGGGCTTGGCCTTGGGCCTGAGATCGCGGCCCTAGCGACCGGCGAGCAGGTTCTGGGATCGATGCTCCTTGAGGAGCTTTCGAGGCCCGACTTCGAGCTTGGCCGGGTGGTCGCGCGGTGGGTGGAAAACCTCGACCGGCCGTTCGAGTGCCCGGTCGTGGCCCGGTCGCTCGCCGAGTTGGCCCGGACCGGCGCTCCGCCGGCGGAGGCCGCTTTTGGGCCGGGCCTCGGGGCGGCCGTGGTCGCTCTGGCGGGGGCAGCCCGACTGTTTCAAACGCCTCGAAATTTGGTGTCCGGGATCTACCACCTGGCCCGCCTGCTCGACCCCCACCCCGTGGGAGGGTACTCGGCCGTCGCGGTTGGGGTCGCGGCCAGTCGGCTTCTTCAGGGCAAGCGGGATTTCGTGCCGGAGGTGCTCGATGTCTTGCTCGCCAACGAGGCACCGGAACACTTGATTGGGGAGATTCGCCGAGCGCCGGTCTGGGTTCGAACGATGCCAACCGGCGGCCCCGCCGCCGCTCCGGAGGCGCTATTGGGGACCGTGTTCTGGGCCCTCCATCACCTGGGGTCGGCTCCCCGGGTCCTGGACGCCCTGGTACCCCTGGGGCCCTTGGCCCGGACCATCGGCCGCGCCCTCCTCGGCGCGCGTGACGGCCCCCCGGCGCTAGCGGGGTAGGGTCACCGAGCAGGTCGTCTCGAACCCGCCGCGAATGTTGTAGAGGGTCTTGACGGTCAGGCGTTTGGGAGCCAGGACCCGGAACAGGTCTTCGGCAATCCGGGCGGTGGCGTGCTCCTGGAAGATCCCGACGTTCCGATAGCTGGTCACGTAGTATTTGAGACTCTTGAGCTCGATGCAGCAGGCGCCCGGGGTATAGGCGATCGTGAGGGTGGCGAAGTCAGGGAGCCCGCTGTAGGGACAGACGGCGCTGAATTCGCGGGTTTCGGTCACGATGTCTTGGTCCGGGCCCTCGTAGGCGAAGGTCTCGAGCCTGGCCACATCGATATGTTCGGGGCCCACAAAGGGGACGGTACGTCCTTCGGCTGTCGCCATGATTCCTCCGGTTTGCTGGAATCTAGTCGCTCCGGTGTAGCCGGGAACCCAATCCAGGAGTAGCATCTCGGCATGCTTCTGATCTTCGCAGCGTTGCTGGCGGCCCCGGCCCCGGCCGACACCATTGATTTGACCCCGGGTCTCGTCATTACCAAGAGTGTCGTCATTCGCCCCGCCCCGTACCGGCTTCAGCCCCTGGCAGAGGACTCGGCCGTGATCCGGATCAAGGGCGACGGGATCGAGGTCAATTTCGCGGGTTCGATGCTGATCGGGTCGGCCTACGCCGCCGATCCCGACCGAGGCCAGGGGATCGGGGTGCTGATCGAAGGCGGGCGGAATATCACGCTTCGGGGCGCGAACATCCGCGGCTACAAGATCGGGGTGCTGGCCCGCGGGGTGGTCGGGCTCTCGTTGCTGGACAATGACGTGAGCTACAACTGGAAGCCGCGGCTCTGGAGCGGGATCGGTCACGAGAGCCTGGTCGACTGGCTCTCGTTTCACCACAACGAGAAAGACGAGTGGCTCCGGTTCGGCGCCGGATTCTATTTGGCCGACGTCCAAGGCGGCGAGATTCGCGGCAATGTCGCGATCCAAAGCATGAACGGCCTGCTCTTGGTCCGTTCATCCAAGCTTGAGGTGTGGAACAACAATTTCTCCTATCTCTCGGGGCTCGGCATCGGTCTCTATCGCGCCACGGACAACCGGATCATGCACAATCGGGTCGACTATGCGATTCGCGGGTACCGCCACGGGATCTACGCGAGAGGCCAAGACTCCGCGGCGCTCCTGCTCTACGAACAAAGCTCCCGGAACGTCGTGGCCTACAACTCGATGACCCACTCGGGGGACGGGCTTTTCCTCTGGGCTGGCCAATCAACGATGGATACCGGGCAGGGAGGGGCCAACGACAATCTGATCTTCGGCAATGATTTCAGCTTTGCCGCCACTAACGGGATCGAGGCCACCTTCAGCCGGAACCGGTTCATCGGCAATCTCGTGGAGGGGGCTCAGTACGGGATGTGGGGCGGCTACAGCTATGCATCGGAGATCCGGAACAATCGGTTCAAGAACAACGTGACCGGCATCGCGATTGAACATGGTCAGGACAACAAGATCCTGGCCAACGACTTCGAGGGTGACCAGACCGCCATCCGCCTCTGGTGGAACCCGATCGAGCCATCCGACTGGGGCTACCCGAAGAGTCGGGACACCAAGAGCCGCACCTATACGATCGACGACAATCGGTTTCTCGGCACCAAGGTCGCCCTCGCCCTCGAGAACACTCAGAAGACCGTCCTGCTCCGCAATAAATACTTTGGGGTTGACACCCTCGTCCGGACCAAGGGCGACACCGCCGGCTTCCGCCGTGACGCCCGCCGGAGCGGGATGGCTGCGTTGCCGTTGGCCCCGTGGCGCCCGAACCCCCGCGATCCCGCGGCGCCGCCACCCTTGGCCAAGGCCGTGGATCCGTTTTCACTCGATGCCCCAGAGCGGGGCCGGGCCGGGATCTTGATCGATGAGTGGGGGCCGTACGATGGACGGGCCCCGAAAGCCTGGCCGGTTCGGGACGCCGACAGCGCGGTCGTGCTGGGGCAGGTGGCCTACCGGATCATCGGGCCGGCCGGCGCCTGGCACCTGGTGGCGGCCCGTGGAGCCGTGGTGAACCGGACCATGGGAAAAGTGGGTGACACGCTCCTGGTCACCCCGGCGGCCGGTCCGGTCGTTGACGTCGATATCGAGTTAGAGCACCAGGGTGACGCGGTGGTGAGTTCCGACGGTGCCGTCGGGAGGGCAGGCGACCCCTACCGGTTTCGGCTCCGAAGGTTTCTCGCCCCGATCGATTGGACGGTCCAGGCCTTTGCCTGGGACAGCACGACCGATCCGCGGAAGGAGGGCGACCGGCACCGGGCCGCATTCAAGACGTCGCCGCTCGCGACCCGGCGGGACTCACTGCTCGACTACGTGTGGTCTACTCCAAAACACCCCGGGTTTCCCGCCCAGCGGTTCCTGGTCGCCGCCGAAGGCACGGTCGACCTCCCCAAGACTTCCGAGTACCAGCTCGTGACCATCAGCGACGACGGAATCCGCGTCTGGATCGACAACAAACTCGCCATCGACCACTGGTCACCCCACGAATCCGCCGTCGACCAAGTGGAGATCAAGCCCGGCAAACACCGCCTCCGGGTCGAGTACTACCAAGTCGACGGCTGGGTCGAACTCCGAGTCGAAATCCGCCGCCGCCCGTAACCCCAACGCCCGCCGCCGAGCGCCGAGTGCCGAGCCCTTACCCCTCCCACCCCGCAATGCCCTCCTCGATCCACACATGCTTTCTGGCGATGACATCCTGCGCCAACCGGTACGCCTGATCGTCGTCGTTCCCGAAGATCTCCTCGAACTTGACCGCCACCCGCCGAGAAGCCTGGCGGCAAAAGAGGTCCGCTAGCTCAACCGCCGCCCGATTCGAGGGATCCTTCTTCAGCATCATCTGGGCTTTGGACACCGTCGCGCTGATCGCAAAGAGCTCGGCGCCGATCTCGACCATCCGGAACAGCACGGCCTGCTTCTTCTCGAGCCGCGGGCCGAACCGGATCATCGAGTGGAACAGGTTCCGGGCCAGCCGACGGGATGCCCGGTTCACGAACCGGAGATGCTTCGCGAGCCCGCCGAACTCCGAGTACCGCGGCCAGAGACTCCAGCCGAAATACTGGCTCGGATACCACCAGGCGTAGAAGAGCCCGGCCTTGAGCAACGAACCGAGCTTCTCGCCGACGGACGACCGGGGGTCGATCAGCTTGCCGGCCACCTTGAGGTGGGTGTCGACCGCTTCGCGGGCGATGAACAACCGCATGATCTCGGACGAACCCTCGAAGATCAGGTTGATCCGCCAGTCGCGGAGCGCCCGCTCAACGGGGTCGGGCCGTTCACCGCGGCTCTTCAAGGAATCAGCGGTCTCATAGCCCCGGCCGCCCCTGATCTGCAGGGTATCGTCCACGATTCGCCAACCGGTCTCGGAGTTCCACATCTTGGCAATCGCCGCTTCGAGGCGGATGTCGGTTTGGGGCCGGTCGGACAGTAGCGAGCAGAGGTCGCTCACGGCATCCATCGCAAAGGTCTCCGAGGCCATCCGGCCCAGCTTCTGCGCAATCGCGTCGTGCTTGCCGATCGGCTGGCCCCACTGGACCCGCTCCCCGGCCCACTTCCGGGAAATCTCGAGCAGGCGTTTGGCTCCGGTGACGCAACTGGCCGGCAACGTCAACCGGCCGGTGTTGAGCGTAATCAAGGCGAGTTTGAGCCCTTTGCCTTCGCCCCACAAGACGTTCTCCACCGGCACCTTCACATCGTGGAAGCGGAGCAGGCCGTTTTCGAGCGCCCGGAGCCCCATGAAGTGGAGCCGATTCACCACTTCGATGCCGGGCCAGTTCGCCTCGACGATAAACGCCGTGATCGCCTTCGGGCCGGTTCGCGCCATGACCACCATCACATCGGCCACGGTCCCATTGGTGCACCAGAGCTTCTCGCCCGAGAGGATCCAGTGCTTCCCGTCCTCGCTGAGCGTGGCCGTCGTCGACAGCCCGGCGGGATCCGACCCGGCGTTGTTCTCGGTCAGCGCAAACGCCGAGATTGCCCCCTTGGCCAATTGCGGGAAGTATTTCTTCTTCTGCTCCGGCGTGCCGAACAGCTTGAGTGGTACCGGGACGCCGATCGATTGACTGGCCGAAAGCAGAGCGGTGACGTTGCCGCAGACCGACGCCGCCATCGCGACGGCCCGGGTATACATCAACTGGCTCAGCCCCTTGCCGCCATACTCGGTCGGGATCTTGATGCCGAACGCGCCCAGCTGCTGGAGGCCCAACACCACCTCCGGCGGCACTTTGCCGTCCCGGTCGATGGCGTCGCCGTCGACATGCTCCAGAAGGAACTTCTCCAGGGCGTCGAGGAACGGTTTGGCCTGGGCCACGTCCTCGGCCTTCGGCTCGGGGTAGGGATGGATCAACCGGAGGTCGAGTGTCCCCTCGAACAGTTCCTTGACGAAGCTTGGGTTCCATTCGATTTCCCGGGCGGCCTCCGCAAGATCGCGGGCCGCCTGCTCGGCGGCGCGACCGGAAGCCGGGGGCGCGTTCTTGGAATCGACGGGGTTCGATGCGACGCTGGTCATGATGGGCGTTCCTGGAGGAAGGGCCTAACGGGCATGAGTCGCACTCCGGCGGGCCATCAGCCAGCCGGACAACAATTCGGTCACGTGCTGCTTCCGGCGGGCAAAGAACCCGGGCGCGGTGGGGTCGAGCCCAATGACGCGTCCGAGGGTTTCGCCCTGAAGGTGCGGGAACCAGGTGAGGGCGATCAGACTGAAGAGCATGTGGGTGACCTCCGCCGGTTCGACTTCCTCGAGACCGAGTTCCTGGGTCAGCGCCGAGATCATTTCCTGGCCGGTTACCAAGGACAAGGGCAACCCATCGAGGGTCCGGCCATCCCCTAACGCCTCGCGCTGAATCAGCCGGACGAACGTCGGCCGGGCGGCCACGAAGTCGAAATAGTCCGACACGGCGCCGGCGAGGATCACCTCGGGCGTTTCTCCGCTGGCGAGGGCCCGGTCCCGCCCCACCCGGACCGCCTGTCGGACCGCCTCGAAGCACCGCTCCAGTACCGCGTGGTGCAACTCGCCTTTGGAGCCGAAGAAGTAGCCCGGCGTGGCGCGCGACAACCCGGCTTCCCGGCCGACGTCGTTCAGGCTGGTGGCCGCGTAGCCCCGCTCGGCAAACAGCCGCTCCGCCGCGTCGAGAATCAGCTCGCGCGAACGAGAGGCGTTCCGTTCCTTGTCTGGGGGTGGGGCGGGGATCGTTGTCATAGTCTACTTGCTGGTCGGCAAGCAAGTTATAACTCGTTACTCTCAATCGCAATAGCTCCACAATCGTCGGCTCCCGTCGGTATCTTTCCGGCGGTTTCCTGGCGCACCGAGGTCCCATGCCCGACAAAGTGTGCGCCGGTTGCGCCGTCCCCCTTCAGCGCGATGCGGCGTTTTGCCCCTCTTGTGGCAAGCCGGTGCCCGGCGTTGAGCCCACGACTTCAAGACCCGCCAAAGCAGTCGGACACTGGCGCAGCTGATCGACACCGATCGGGCCGTGTTGGCCATTGCCCGCCAACTGCTCGCCGGGCTCCGCGCCCGCCGCCGGGTGGCCGCGAGGCTGATCGGAATCGGGCTGACTCGGCTCCAGGCGCCGGCGCCCACCGCCCAACTGACCCTGCTCGGGGCGGGCCCCGAGACGGTCGAGACCGACCGCGACCGCGCCGTGGCCGGTGCGATGGACACCATCACCACTCGGTTCGGCCGCGATGCGGTCAGGCCGGCCCGCCTGACCCGGAAGCGGTCCAACCCACAGGAGTCCGGCGGCCCCCAGTATATTTGTTCGGTCTCTTCCTACCCGGATGGTTATGCGAATCACCGTGCACATGCAGAAGGCCCTGAACGAGCAGATTGCTAAAGAGTTCGGCGCCTCCTACCTCTACCTCTCGATGGCCGCCTACTTCGCCGAAAAGAACTTCAATGGGTTTGCCAATTGGATGCGGATGCAAGCCTCGGAAGAAACCAATCACGCCTTGAAGCTGTTCCAGTTCGTCGAGGACCGCGGTGGCCGGGTCACGCTGGAAGGTATCGACCGGCCGCCGCCGGATTTCCCCTCGCCGATCGCCGTGTTCGAACACGCCCGCGACCACGAGACCAAGGTCTCCGCCGGCATCAACCAACTGTTCGAACTCGCGGCCACCGACAAGGACTGGGCCACCCAGGCCACTCTCCAGTGGTTCATCACCGAACAGGTCGAAGAGGAGAAGACCTCCTCTGAAATCGTGGCCACGCTCCGGATGATCGGCGACAACGCCTCGGGGCTCTACATGTTCGACAAGGAGCTGGGCCGGCGCGGCTCCAGCGACTGAGGCTCCGGTGAACGAATCTCTGCCAAAGATCGCCTTTCTCGGGCTCGGCGCCATCGGCCGGCCCATGGCGGCCCGGGTGGCGGCCCGCTACCCGCTCACGGTCTGGAACCGCACGGCGGCCCGGGCCGAGGCGTTCGCCGCCGACGTGTCGTGCCGGGTGGCCCCATCGGCCGCGGAGGCCGTGGCCGACGCCACCGTCGTGATGACCTGCCTCTCGACCTCCGCCGATGTAGACCAGTTGCTCCATGGCCCGGACGCCGTGCTTCCAAGTCTCCGGAGGGGTACCCTGTTCCTGGACTGCACCTCGGGCGACTCGGCGACGTCCTGCCGCCTGGCGGCGGCCTTGGAGGCTCGGGGCATTGCCTTTGCCGATTGCCCGGTCAGTGGCGGCACTAACGGCGCCGAGGCCGGCATCCTCACGGTGATGGTCGGCGGGTCTGCCGAGGTGTTTGAGCGGGCTAAGCCGTTTCTGGAAACCTTCGGGAAACTGATCGTCCACATGGGGCCGGTTGGGACGGGCGACATCATCAAGGCCATCAATCAGGCCCTCCTCGCCGCCAATATCCTCTCCCTTGGCGAAGCGCTGACGGCCATGGTCAAGGCAGGGGTGCCGGCCCGGGCCGGCCTCGAGGTGCTCAATGCCTCGAGCGGTCGGTCATTCGTCAGCGAGTCGCTGATTCCGGCCCGGGTCCTTCCGGGAACCTGGCCCAAGACCTTCCGCCTGGCCTTGCTCGACAAGGACGTCGGGATCGCCCTTGATTTGGTCCGGCAGGTCGGGCTCGAGGCGCCGATTCTGTCCCAGGTCAGGGCCCATACGGAGCTCGCCCTCAAGGAATTGGGCCCGGAGGCCGATTATCTCGAACCAATCAAGCTGTGTGAACAACGGGCGGGGGTCGAGGTTCGCGGATGAGTGAGTGGCTGAGTACCCGGCCCGAACCGGTCGACGTCCACCTGACCGACCGGCGGCAGGGCATGGTGACGCTGAACGACGCCTTGCTTGATCTCGTCGAGCGGAACCTGGTGGAGCCCAGGGAGGCCTATCTCAAGGCCGTCGACAATTCGAGCCTCCTGGCCTCGCTCAAAGTGAAGGGCCACGCCACCGACTTCATGGGGGAAGGGTGACCGCCCCGCCCATTCTCGTCTTGGTCGAGCCCCAGGACATCGTCAACATCGCGAGCGCCATCCGGATCGCGAAGAACTTCGGGATCGAGTACCTCCGCTTGGTCAAACCGCGGGTGTTCGATCCCTATCGGATCGAAGGCATCGCCCACAACACCGGCGATATCGTCGACCGGATCCGGATGTGTCAGTCCCTCGAAGAGGCCATCGGCGATTGTGTCTTCGTCGTCGCGATGACCGCGCGGGAACGGGCCGCCAAACGGCAGCTCCTCCGTCCCCCCGCGGCGGCCGCCGAGGTAACCGAACGATCGGTCGAGGGGCCCGTCGCGGTGGTGTTTGGGCGGGAAGACAGCGGCCTGACGAACGACGAACTCGATCGCTGCCATGCCTTGGCCACGATCGCCACGAATCCGGCCCACCGGTCGCTCAATCTGGCCCAGGCGGCCGCCATCATGGCCTACGAGTGCTGGAACGCCCGCGAGGGCGCCGATCCGTCTCGGAAGTCCCCCCGGCGGCGCACGGTCAAGGCCCGGGCCGAGGATCTGGCCAGCCTGTTCCAGGACAGCGAGCGAGCCCTTTGGGCCGTCGATTTCTTCAAGAGTCGGAACGGGGAGAACGTCCTCCGGTCGATTCGGGAGATCGTCTTTCGCGCTGATCTGGATGAACGGGAAGCCAAGCTGCTCCGGGCCATGACCCTGGAGACCGTTCACTACCTCAGTCGGACCGGCGTGCTCCAGGAACTCCCGGAGCGGCTCCGGCTACCCGCGGGGAAGCGATCCGCTCCCGGTGGTGAGGTTCCGTCGGAGAATCCGTAGCCCTCGACTCCCAATTAAGGGGTAGTTGGCCTCCTTGTGTAGGGGCCTCTCACTTTTATCTTACCTGCGGCCTTGTACCTTGGTGCGCTTGCACTTGCGGGGCCTTCCCAACTTCGTGAAATGTTTCACATAGGTTTGCCACCCACGTATCGGCGGATGCCCACGCATGCGTAAGCTCCTGGTTGCTGGGGTTGGAGTCGCGGTGATCGTCGGGGCCATGGCCCTCGGATCATCCCGGCCTTCGACCGCACAACAACAAGCGAAGAAACCCGACGCCGACTCGGTCGTCGCGCCGCGCCTAACGGTTGTTGATTCGGGCCAGCTCAAGGGCCCGAAACAGCCGATCTTTTTTCGGCACGACATCCATGCCGGGCAGTACAAGATCCAGTGCCAGTATTGCCACTACTCGGTGGCGGATGGGGCGGAACCGGGCATCCCGACGCTGCAGACCTGCATGGGCTGCCATGTGGCCATCGGCGGATCCGACTCGACCCATCGGGTCGAGATCAAGAAGGTCCGGGACAGCTGGCGCCAGAAGCGGCCGATCGAATGGGTCCGGATCCACACCCTCGCCAAGCATGTCCATTTTCCCCACATGCGGCACGTCAAGGCCATGGGGCCAAATGCCTGCGCCACCTGTCACGGCGACGTGGCCCGGATGCCCCAGGTATTCAAGGTTAACAACGTGAATAACATGGGCTTCTGCATCAGCTGTCATGTGGAGCGCAAGGTCAATCGCGATTGCACGGCGTGTCACTACTAGGCCGCCTGAAGGAGAGTTGATGTCGGCACCACACGAGTCCCTCGATCGTCGTCGCTTCCTCAAGGTGGTCGGGATCACCGGGGCGGGAACCGCGGCGCTATCCGGCTGTTCAACCGATCAGGTTGAGAAACTGATTCCGTACTTGGTCCAGTCCCAGGATCAGGTCCCGAGCCTGCCGACGATCTACGCCAGTACTTGTACCGAATGCGCGGCGGGATGCGGGCTGCACGTCAAAACCCGTGAGGCCCGGGCCATCAAGCTCGAGGGCAACCCCGATCATCCGGTCAACGCCGGCACGCTCTGCAGTCGGGGCCAGGCCGCCCTTCAAGGGCTCTACAACCCCGATCGACTGGCCGGCCCCCGGGGCCGGAATGCCGCCGGGAAGCTGTCGGAGATCCTCTGGAACGAGGCCATCGACCAGCTGGCCGCATCGGTCAAGGCCGCCGGAAGTCGGGTCGCCGTGATCAGCGGGGCAGGGGCGGGAACCTTCGATGACTTGCTGGGCCAATGGGTCGCGGCGGTTGGTGGCAAACTGGTTCGGTATCAGGCCTTCGGACATGAGCCGGTCCGGCTGGCCAGCCGGAAAGTCTTCGGCGCCGATGAGCTCCCGATTCATGACTTCAGCCAAGCCAAGTACATCCTGTCGTTCGGCGCCGACTTTCTGGAAACCTGGCTCGCGCCGGTTGAGAACCAGCGGGGCTTTGCCGACGCCCACGGGTTTGATGGATCGGGCATGGCCAAGTTCGTCTATGTCGGCCCCCGGATGTCGTTGACGGGTATCAATGCGGATCAATGGCTCGCGCCGATTCCCGGATCGGAAACGTCGCTGGCGTTAGGCCTCGCCAACGCCGTCGTCAACACCCGCACCGATGTACCGGAGGACGCGGCCGTCCTCAAGCCGATGCTGGCCGAGTATGGCCTCGACCGCGTGGCGGCCGACACTGGCCTGGCCCCGGTCCAAGTCCAGCGGTTGTTCGATGAGTTCGCGTCGGTCGGTCCGTCTCTCGTGATGGCCGGAGGGGTCGGGCTCCAACACCGGGGCGCCGCCGACCTCTGCGCGGCGGTCAATATCCTGAACTATGTCGCCGGGAACGTCGGGCGTTCCGTCAAGTTTGGCGGTGAGGTAAGGACCGGCGACGGCTACGGGGCCCTGCTCGACCTCGAGCGGTCCATGGCGGCCGGCGAGATCGACGTCCTCATCGTGCACGAAGCCAATCCCCTCTACTCGGTGCCGAAGCAAGGCGGGTTCCGGGCGGCCTTCGAGAAGGTCAAGCTCACGGTCTCCACCTCGCTGTTCTTTGACGACACCGCGGCGGCTTCCGACCTCCTGATCCCGAACCTTCATTCGCTCGAACGGTGGGATGACGCCCGGCCCCGCGCCGGCGTCCGCGGATTGCTCCAGCCGGTCATGGAACCGGTCTTTAAAGGCGCGGCCACTGGGGATGTGTTGCTCCAAGTCGCGAAGAAAGTCGGCGGCGCCCTTGCCGGCTTCTCAGCGCCGACCTACGAGGCCCATCTCAAGACCGTCTGGGCCGACCTTGGTCGGGCCCGAGGCGCCACCGATCTCGAGGCCTTCTGGCGCAACGCCCTCGCCAAGGGTGGCATCTTCGAGGCGGCTCCGGCCACCCCGGTCCGTTTGGCGGCCACCGCCGCAGATGTGTCGGGCGCCAAACCGACCTTTGATGGCGAGGGCGACTTCATCTTCTCTCCGTATCCGAGCTCCATGTATCACGATGGCCGGGGCGCCAACCGACCTTGGTTGCTGGAGAATCCCGATCCGGTTACCAAGATCACCTGGCAGTCGTGGGTCGAACTCCATCCCGAAACCGCCCGCGAACTGGACGTGCGGGAAGGCGAATTTGTCCGGCTGACCTCACCGGCGGGATCGGTCGAGGCCGCCGTCTACGTCTATCCCGGCATCCGCCGTGACGTCGTCGCGATGCCCCTTGGACTCGGTCACGTCGAAAATGGCCGGTTCGCGAAAGCGCGGGGGGTCAACGCGCTCGACGCCATTGGCGCGGCCGACGGCCAGGGCTTCCTGCCATATCTCTCGACTAGGGTCAAGCTCGAGAAGACCGGCCACTACCGCAAAGTGGCCAAGACCGAAGGCAATCCCCGGGAGTTGGGACGCGGCATCACCGAGGCGATGCCGCTCGCGGCGGCGGTGAAGGGCTTGACGGTCAAGCAGGCCTACGAGGCGGCCGGCCACCCCAGTCACGAGATCAATACCGAACTCGAAGTCAAAGCCATCGATGGTTTCCGCGAATCGCAGCTCGAGAAGCGGAAGCTCGGCGCCTACGCCCTGACCGAGCCGCAGTGGGGGATGGCCATCGACCTCGGCCGGTGCACCGGCTGCTCGGCCTGCGTCACGGCGTGTTATGCGGAGAACAACATTCCGTACGTCGGCGAGGAGGAGGTGCTGCGGGGCCGCGAACTCAGCTGGATGCGGATCGAACGGTACTTCGAGGGCGGGGAAGACGGCCAGCCGATCGCGGCTCGGGTCATCCCGATGCTCTGTCAGCATTGCGACAATGCGCCCTGCGAGCCGGTCTGTCCGGTGTACGCCGCCTACCATACGCCCGACGGGCTCAACGGCCAGGTGTACAACCGCTGCGTCGGGACCCGCTATTGTGCCAATAACTGTCCCTACAAAGTGCGGTACTTCAACTGGTACGCCTACGCCAAGAAGGCTTTCCCCGAGCCGCTCAACCTTCAGCTCAATCCCGATGTCACGGTTCGGGCCCGGGGCGTCATGGAGAAGTGCACCTTCTGCGTCCAGCGGATCCGGGGCGCCCAGCACCAGGCGCGGCTCGAGGATCGGGGACTTCGCGACGGCGATGTGGTCACGGCTTGCGCGCAAGCGTGCCCGTCCGGCGCCATCACCTTCGGCGACATGACGAATCCGGACAGCCGGGTCGTCCTGGCGGCCAAGAACCACCGAGGCTATCACGTGCTCGAAGAAGTCAACGTACGACCGGCCGTGACCTACCTCGCCAAGGTCGTTCCCGGATCGGAGGCCTAACGCGATGACCGCCACGCTTCACGATTCTTCCCGGCCCGCCATGACGCACGCGGAGGTCACCCGCGACGTCGTCAATACCCTCCAGACGCCAAGCCGGGGCTACTACATGGCCCTGTTCGCGGCCATCGGCATGTTCTTGATCGGTGCCGCCACCTTCGTGGCGTTGCTGAAAGAGGGCCTCGGCTTGGCCGGCTACAATCCGCCGGTCTTCTGGTCCGTCTATATCACGACGTTTGTCTTCTGGATCGGTATCGGTCATGCCGGCACCCTGATTTCGGCCATCCTGTTCCTGTTCCGGTCTCCGTGGCGAACGGCCGTCTACCGGTCCACCGAGGCCATGACGGTGTTTGCCGTCATGACGGCTGGTCTCTTTCCGATCATCCACATCGGACGCCAATGGATCTTCTACTGGCTCTTGCCGTACCCGAACCAGCGCTGGCTCTGGCCGAACTTCAAGTCGCCGCTGATTTGGGACGTCTTCGCGATCTCGACGTACCTCACTGTGTCGACGACGTTCTTGGTCGTTGGCCTAGTGCCGGATATCGCCGCCGTTCGCGACAAGATGACCGGCTGGCGCAAGAAGCTGTATGGGGCGTTGTCGCTCGGCTGGACCGGAGCCGATTCCCAGTGGCGGCACTACAGCCGAGGATATCTCTACCTCGCGGCGCTGGCGACTCCTCTGGTGCTCTCGGTCCACTCGGTCGTATCCTGGGACTTCGCAATGTCGGTCATACCGGGGTGGCACGGGACGATCTTCGCCCCCTATTTCGTGGCCGGGGCCATCTACTCCGGCATCGGCATGGTGCTCACCCTAGTCATTCCGCTCCGCCGGGTGCTCAAGATCGAGCACCTGATCACCGAGTATCACTTCGATAACCTGGCCAAGCTCACGCTGCTCACCGGGACGATTCTGTTCTACGCCTACGGCATGGAATACTTCGTGGCCTGGTATAGCGGGAATACCTACGAGCAGGAAACCTTCTGGCGCCGGGCGTTCGGCCCCCAGTGGTGGTCCGGGTGGACCATGATCACCTGCAACGCGTTCGTGTCGCAGCTACTCTGGTTTCGGAAGGTCCGGCGGAACCTGACCGCCTTGTTCGTCATCTCGATCTTCATCAACATCGGGATGTGGTTCGAGCGCTACGTCATCATTACCTCGTCGCTGTCCAATGACTTCCTCCCCTTTGCCTGGGGCCAGATGAACCCGACGTGGGCTGACTGGGGCATCCTGGTCGGCTCGTTCGGCTGGTTTGGGATGTACTTCCTGCTCTTCGCGCGGACCTTCCCGGTCGTCGCGATTCAGGAAATCAAGGAGATGATTCCGATGCCGCGTCGAAAGGGGGGAGCACACTGATGGCCAAAGCCGTTTCGGGCGTGCTTGCCTCGTTCAAATATGAGGACGCCGCCGTCAATGCGATCAAGGGCTTGAAGGCCAAAGGCTTCAAGGACCTTACCGTGTACTCGGCCGCGCCGAATCACCACATCGAGGAAGCCCTCGACCAACCGGTCAGTTGGGTCCGGGCCTTTACCCTGATCGGGGCCATGACCGGTTGCGCCGCCGGTTTCGGGATGTCGATTTGGATGGCCGTGGACTGGCCGCTCCTGGTCGGCGGCAAGCCAATCGTCGCCATTCCGCCGTTCGTCGTGCTGGGGTTCGAACTCACGATCCTGTACGGCGCGCTCTCAACCGTCGCGGGGGTCATCATTTTGTCGGCGATGAAATCTCTCAAGGGGCGGCCCTATAAACCCGAGTTCAGCGATGACACCATCGGGCTGTTCGTCCCCTGCCCCCAGGAGCAACGCGGCGCCGTTCGCACGTTCCTCGAGGGAACCGGGCCGGAGGAGGTCACCGAACATGGCTCGTAAATCCTGGTTCACGCTCCTGGTGGTTGGAAGTCTGTCGGGGTGCAACTGGTACTACAATACGTTGCCGTCCCCGGACGACCTGATGAAACTGGTGCCGTGGTTCGATCATATGATCAAATCCCCGGCCGTTAGTCCCTACCAACGGTCCGATGTGCCCCGGATTACACCGCCCGGCACCGTCCCGATTACCGGAGGCGAGGCCGACTGGAATACCGGGAATCTGACCGGCCCGATTCCGCTCTACGGCTTCGATAGTCTCGTCGGCAGTCGCCAAGTCAACCCGACCGATCCGGCTCGCACCTTAGCTCGGGGGGATACCCTGTACGCGACGTTTTGCGCCACCTGCCACGGCGATCTCGGTGACGGCAAAGGCCCCGTCGGCGTGCGGCTGGGCGCGATGTCGCTCGTGACCGACCGGGCCAAGAGCTTCACCGATGGCTATCTGTATAGCATCGTGCGGTATGGGCGGGCGGGCATGCCCTTGTATGGTGACAAGATGTTCCGCCAGCATGACCGCTGGGCCGTGGTGAATTACCTCCGAAAACTTCAGGGCCTGACGGCGCCGGCACCGGCCCCTGCGGCGGAAGGAACGGTCAAATGACCTCGCATCTCCGCGATCGCCTGGTGGCTCGCGGCCTCAGCGGCCGCTACGACCTGTTCTTCAATCTCGGCGGGTTGCTTGCGGTGGTTGGCGCCGCCTTGTTCGGGTACGCCATGACCTCGGTCGGCTCCGAGCGCGCTTGGCATTTGTTCCACGTCAACTGGCTGTTTTTTACCGGCATCACCGGCGGTAGTCTGGCCGTGTCCGCCGTCCACAAACTGGCCAACGCCAAGTGGTCCGGGGTCATCATTCGATTCGCCCAGGCCCACGTCTTCTTCGCGGTGGTCTCCCTGGCGGGATTGGTGGCCATTTTTACGGTCGGGTACGAACCGATCTATGGCCACATGCATGAGCAACTGCATTCGTTCTCGCATGGCAAGGCGCTTTGGCTCTCGAAGCCGTTCATGTTCGGCCGGTTGCTGACGGGCCTCGGATTGCTGTACTGGGTTGGGTGGTCGCTGGTTCGGGCCGACTTGGCGCCGGACATTTCGCTGGCCAAGGATGTCGTCACCGATGCTCGCAAAGGGCTCTACCAGGGCATCGCGCAGGGGTTTGATCCGACGCCGGCTGGCCGGGCCGCGCACGACGCCAAGATTGGCCGCCTGGCCGCCGTCTATGTCGTCCTCTATGCGTTGGTGTTCTCGATCGTGGCGTTCGACGGAATGATGGCCCTCCAGCCGCACTGGTTCAGCAATCTCCTGGGCGGGTGGTATTTCATGGGCTCGTTCTTGGGAGCCCATACCTGCTTGGCCCTGATGACGATCTACGGCGGTCGCCACCTCGGGATCTCCGACTTGGTAAGCCCGAAGCAGCGGCACGACCTGGGTAAGCTCTGCTTCGGCTTTACTGTGTTCTGGGCGTATCTGATGTGGTCCCAGTTTCTGGTCATCTGGTACGGCAACATGGACGAGGAAACCGGGTTCGTCTTTGCCCGGCTTTGGGGCGAGTGGATGCCGATTGGCCGGGCGGTCTTCGTCGGCATGTTCCTGCTGCCGTTCTGGGGCCTCCTTTTCGTTGCGGCAAAGCGGACACCGCTGGTTCTAGGCGTGTTCGCCCTGGTGAGCTTCAGCTCGCTGTGGCTGGAGCGCTACCTCTTGGTGCTCCCGTCGGTCACGAAAGAGCATGGTCCGGTCTTCGGCCTTCCAGAACTTGGGCCGACCCTGCTGATGCTGGGGCTCTTTCTGCTCTGTTATGCGGTATTCGCCAGACGGTTCCCGATGATTTCCCCGCGGCTGGCGGAGATTACCCTGGCGGCCGAACAGCACCACGGACACGAGGCGCCGGCTGCGGATCACGGCCCCGCGAAGGAAGTCGGCGCGTAGCCGTTCGGAGCAGGTCCAGTGATAAGACAAAACGAGGGGTCGGCCCGGGTGGCCGACCCCTCGTCGCATACTGTGCGCCCCCGGCTCTACTCGCGGAGGGCGATACTCCGAGCCAATAGGTTGAGCGAGTCGGCAGGAAGCTGGCCGGTGACCGTAAGGATCCGGAGCCCCCGCCGGGCGCTGACCGCCCCGTCGCTGAGATAGTCCGGAGGCGTCAGGTCGGGTTGACTGGCGCCGAGTCCCGCGTGCTGCGCTCGGTGCCGGACCACCAGATCCTGAACCCGATCCATCGGCCCCTCAATGGTCTGAACGATTCGGCCAGGGCCAGATTGACGGAGGCTCTGCGTTCGTCCTGCTCCATGACCTCGTCTGCCGGCATTTCCGGCGCCGAATGGCCGCTTGGGCTTCGTCGCGAGCCAAGTTGGCCGCCACCGCGAAAACCCAGGCCCGCGGTTTCTCGGGACGGTGCGCCATCGCCCGGATGAAGACCTTTCGGTACAGAAATCGAACTACTGCCGTGTAGGTGGACTTGTAGAGGCGCTCTAGTTCATCGGTCATTCCGAGCTTCCCCCCCTCCCCCCGGTCGTCCGCGTTCCGACAATAGTTAAGATGACGCTTGACCTGAGGCCAATTGCACAGGTTCCAGGCGCCTCCAGCCCGATTCTGCTCGATGCGATCATCTAAAGCGTTTTCGGACAACTACTTAGGTAACTGGGCTGGTTGAAAAACACATCCCGAGTGGTACACATCGCCGGGGCTGGGCCAGTCGAAACAGAGGTCCGGCTTTGCGGTTCGACCGTCCGGCCGCTGGCGCCCATGGAGGCTGCAGCTGACCCGATCTGCGGCCAGGAACGAGCACGCGGAGATGACCTCGGCTCCGAGGGAATCCGGGCTCTCGCGGTCGACCTTGCAGAGGTAAGGGGACTTCCGGGCCCGAACCAGGGACTCGCGTTCGCTCTCCTCGGGTGAACACAGGATCTCGATCTGGAGGTCCCGGCAGCAGGCGGCGCCGACGGTCCGATCCGCGGTCCGACATCGCGCGGTGGCGCAGGGGTTGTCGCCCCCGAGGACTGGTAGTCCCCGATCGGGGACCGGTGAGATTTCAATCGGCTGAAGCCGGCCGTGATGGGCCAGTGAGACCTGATTCCCGGCGAGTTTCCGCTCCGCTCGCTGCCGCACGGGGCGGGGGGCCGACCCGCTGAAGCCGTGGGCGCCGCAGGCAACGTTCGGCCCATCGACCGTGGCGAACCGGCAGGGAATCGCCAAGTACGCCTGGCACCGAAGCTCGGCACCGTGGCCGGTCAGGGGGCCGAAGTCGAGCCGCTCGGTATGGCCGAGGAGCCAAGTCGCCTCGTGGTCGCCCGACTCGGGACCGCCATCGAGTTTGGCCACCCGGAGGGTAACGTCCAGGCCGTGGCATTGGGCGCCGACGTCTCTGCAACTGGGGATGTTCGCCATGGCCGGAACCTAGGCCCTGGAAGTGGGGGAACAAGTCCCTTATACTTGTGAATCATTTCACAAGCGATCGCGCTCTCGTGGCAAGCGCGATCCAGGTTCTGACCCGAGACCACGGCCAAATTGGGGGATGCGGAGAATGCGGAAGATCGGACTAGTGGCGGCGGTTGTTGGGTTGGCTGCCTGTGGCGGCGGCGAGAAGGCTCCGGCGGTCGACTCCACGGCGGTGGCGGCTTCGACCGAGGCGGCGGCTCCGGCTCCGGCCGGCGGCGTGATCACCGTGAACATGGAGTACGACGGCACGGCCTACAAGTTCGTCCCGGCCATGATCGAGGCCAAGGCGGGCGACAAGATCGTGTTTGTAAATGTCAGCGGCGGGCCCCACAACGTGCAGTTCTTCGCCGACAGCATTCCGGCTGGTTCGGCCGCGGCGCTTGATGCCGCCATGTTGGGCGACAAGCTGGGTGAGTTGAACGGGCCGCTCCTGACCGAGCCGAATCAGACCTACGAGATCTCGCTCGCGGGGTTGGCGACCGGCGACTACAAGTTCACCTGCACGCCGCACATGGCCATGAACATGAACGGTCACCTCATCATCAAGTAGTTGGTGGATCTCGAATATTTCAGGGGCCCCGGTTACGCCGGGGCCTTTGTTTCTTCGCTCCGCCCCGCGACGGAACGCCGGGGCGGGGCATCCCCATCGGACACCCGTTGCCACCGCCATTCCCCGGAGATCCCCATGCCCCGACGCTGCTTGCTCGCGCTCCTCTCGCTCGCGGCCGCGGCACCCGCGGCGGCCCAACCCGAGGCCAAGCTCGTCAGGCCGGCCGCCAGGCTGGCCCATCAATTCAGTACCATCGGCGGCGCCAGGGAATTGGCGGATGGCCGGGTGCTGATTGCCGATGGGATCGACAATGTCGTACTCCGGGTCGACTTGGCGACGCAGAAGCTCGACACCGTCGGTCGGTCGGGGCAGGGGCCGGGTGAGTACAAGGCACCCGACGCGCTCTTTCCGCTGCCGGGCCAGGCCACGATGGTCGTCGATCTCGGGAATGCCCGGCTCAGCATCTTCGATGGCGCCGGCAAGTACCGTGAGTCGATTCCGATTGCGCAGGGCCAGCCCGGCCAGGGCGCGTTCTCGCTGATCTTTCCGAGGGCGGTCGATGCGGCCGGCCGGATTTACTACCAGCCGCTGGGCGGCGGACCCCGAGCCGACTCCACGGTCGTGATTCGCTGGGATCGGGCGTCGGGCCGGTCCGACACCGTGGCCCGAGTCAAACTCCCCTCGATGATCACCAAGGAGTCGGGCGGACCCAACAACCGCAACATGCGCCAGCGGCCGACGCCGTACCCTCCCCAGGATTCGTGGGCGGTTGCTCCGGATGGCCGAGTCGCGCTGGTTCGGGCTCCGGTGTACCGGGTCGACTGGGTCTCAGCGGCTGGCGTCCGAACGGTTGGGAAGCCGATACCGGCTGTCGCCGTGCCCATTCGCGAGGCCGAGAAGAAGGAATACCAGGCGGACCAGGCCGCCAACGGACTCTCGGTCTCGATGGAAAACCGCAACGGACAGGTTTCGATGAACTTCAGCCGAGGCCGATCCGACGGAGCCAGGGAAGAGGCCGAAGACATTGCCGCAACGGAGTGGCCCGCCGCGAAGCCGGCCGCGACCGGTCTGGTGCTCGCGGCACCGGACGGGATCCTCTGGATCGAGCGATCGGGCCCGGCCGGTGCCGCGCGGACCTACGACTTGATCGGCCCCGATGGCGCGGTGGCTCGCCGGGTGACCCTGCCGGTTGGACGCCGGGTGGTGGGCTTTGGGGCTCGAGGGGTCTACGTCCGGCACATCGATGCGGACGGGATCAATTACCTGGAACGGTACGACCAGCCGAAGTGAAGATCCACCGCGTGGCGGGAACGACCATCGCCGCGACGATCGCCCCCGCGAGGGCGTCGATCCCGTAGTGCATCTGGCAGTAGACCACCCCGACGGTGAGGAGCCCGGCGGCGACGATGAGTGCGCCGCCCACGGGGCGGGAGGCAGGCCACGTCATCGCGGCCGCTACCCAGGTGGCCGCCACGTGTGACGATGGAAACGCGGCCCCGTATGAGCTCCCCCGCTCGAGTACGCCGTACACGGCCCGGGCCGGCCCATTGGCCGTGAACCACGCGTCGGGCCGAACGTATTCGTAGTAGGGCCCCGCCACCGGAAAGAAAATGAACCACAAATAGCAGACGACGAAGGTGGCCATCAACGCGAAACTGGCGAACACCAGCCGGGGCTCGTCGCGCCGGACTATCGAGATCAGGATCGGGACCGGAACGACGAAGTAGTAGGCAAAATACGCCGCATGGAGCACCGAGGACCAAAAGGGGCTTGGCGCCCGGCGCCACCATTCCGCACTGATCTCGTGGCCGAAGAGGCCGCGTTCCCATTGCCGGATCAGGACGTCGTAGGTTCGCTCGGCCCCGAAGCCGCTCAGGAGGTCGAGGGCTCCGTAGAGTGCCAGCAGGACGACGAACGGGGCGGCGCCCCGGAGCAGCCGGCCGGCCGGCCCGAGTCGGGGAGATTGGAACAGCCCCAAGAGCACCAGCAGCAGTCCATGGGCCACCACCGCCCACGCGGCGGCGGGATACCGATCCATCCGGACCAGTCCCGTGGCGATGACGACCGTGGCATAGCCGCCAAGCAGCCACTCGGATGGTCGGGGCCTCACAACCACCGATGCTGGCGATACCAATCAGCCGTCAGGCGGGCACCCGTCTCACAATCGTGCCGGGCTGTCCACCCCGTAGCGGTGGTCAACGGCCCCGGGTCGGCGAGCCAGGCTGGCGCGAAGAACTCGGCTGCCTTGTCGAAGGAGAGTACCGTGGCTTTGCCCGCCACCCGGGCCGCCCGATCGGTGGCCCAAAGGATGGCTCGGCCGAGTGGCTCTGGAATGCCGAAGATCTTGACCCGTTTTCCCATCGCCGCCCCGACGAGTTCGATCAACCGGCGACTGGAGATCGCCTCCGGGTGGCAAGCATAATAGGTTCGCCGCGACGTTGTTGGGGCCGTCCCGGCCGCGACGAGCGCTTCCGCCAGATCCGGGGCATACACGAACGAAAGCTGCTGAGCGCCACTGCCGAATACCGGAGCAAACCCTAACGCCGCGGCTCGGAATACTCGGAACAACTCCCGGTCGCCGGGGCCGTAGACGGCGGGTGGGCGGATGATCGTCCAGTCCAATGCGGACGCACGAACGACCTCTTCGCCGGCGAGCTTGCTCCGGCCGTACTGAGTGACCGGATGGGGGGGCTCGATCCCGGTCAAGGGCCTGTCTCTGACGGTAGGGCCCCCAGCGGCCAGGGACGACACCAAGATGAATCTGGGACATTGGGCCTCGATGGCGCCGGCTACCAGGCGGGCGGTGCCGTCTCGATTGGCGGCATCGAACTCGGCTTGGCTCCGGGCGGCGACGAGTCCGGCCACGTGATAGACGAGGTCGTGGCCTTCGCAGGCCTCCGCCAAGCCGTCGGAGCGATCGACGTTGCCCGCGATGACCTTGACGCCTCGGGCCGTCATGTCGCCGGCTTTCGATGGGCTTCGCACCAGGGCCGAGACCGAATGTCCACCGGCCAGTAGCGCGTCGACCAAGTGGCCACCTACGAAGCCGGTCGCACCGGTGACCAGCACGTTCACAAGCGGCGCTCGTAGACGCGGAAGGTCTTGTACGGGGTCATCCCCAGGTTCGTCAGTCCGGCGTTCATGACCGGGTTGTCCTCCAGCACCCATCCACCTTCGCCCCAGGTCATGTTGCGGGCGCCTGCCTTGGTCCAGATCCAATGATAAAGGAGGGCGTCGACGGCCTTCCCGCGGTACTCAGGCAGGACGCCCAAGAGAAGGATCCGGGTCCGGCGGATTTTCTGCCGTTTCACCGCCCACAGCAATTGGAGCGCGGCCGGCCACATCCGTCCCTGCCGATTGGTCCGGAGGATCTGGTTGAAATCCGGGAGTGCCAGCCCGAAGCCGATGGGTTCACCGTCGCGCTCGGCAAAGGGTACCAGATCGGGCACCACCACCGGCCTAAACTGGGCTGCCAAGTGATCGATCTCGGGATCGGTCATTGGCACGGCGCCCCAGTTTGATTCCCAGCACCGGTTGTAGAGAGTCTTGACGGTCTCGACTTCGGCCTTGAAGTCCTTGAGGCGGAGCGCCCGGACCGTGATGCCGAACCGTTTCTTCGCGATGTCGACCGCTCGCCGGATCCGATCGGGCGGCGTCACGAACTGTTTTTCGTCGCCCCCTTGGTAGGCCGTTAGGTTCTTCACCCCGGCCAAGCCGGCGCCTTCGAGCAGTCGGGCGTAGCTGGCCGGGTTGTGGGGCATCATGATGGTGTTGGGCGTGTCGAACCCGGCGACGAGCAGGCCGTATTCGTCGTTGACGGAAAACGACGCCGGACCCCGGATTGAATCGAAACTCTTGGATTTGAGCCAGGCTGCCGCGGCTTCGACGAGCGCCGTTGCGACGGTGTGATCGTCGATCGTCTCGAAAAACCCGAAGAACCCGACCCGGTCATGGTGCGCCTCATTGTGGAGCCGGTTGACGATCGCCGCGATCCGGCCCACCACTTCGCCTCCGCGTTCGGCCAGGAAATACTCGGCCTCCCCGTGCTCGAAGAATGGATTCTTGATCCGAGAGAGGAGGATCTCGACATCCCGACGCAACGGCGGGACCCATAACAGGTCCCGCTGGTGGAGTCGAAACGGCAGATCGATGAAGGCCTTGAGTCCGGCGCGGTCCGAGACCGCCAAGACCCTTACGGGCGCGCTCAGATGACGCCCATCTCCCGGCCGAGCTTCCCGATCGTCTCGAGGGCATAGTCGATCTGATCGGCCGTATGAGTGGCCATGACGCTGGTCCGGAGCCGACATTGGGACAGGGGTACAGCGGGCGGCACCACCGGATTCGTGAACACGCCGGCGTCATACACCTTCCGCCACATCATGAGCGTCCGGTCGAGCGGTCCGATCAGGATTGGAATGATCGGGGTTTCCGACGGGCCGACGTCAAAGCCGAGGTGCTTGAAGCCGTCGGCCAGGCGCTTGGTGTTGGCCCACAACTGGGTCCGCCGCTCGGGCTCCTGCTGGAGAACTTCGAGCGCGGCCAAGACGCCGGCGGTGTTCGCGGGCGGCAACGCGGCCGTGAAGATCAACGGCCGGCTGTGGTGGCGGAGGTAGTTGATGACCGATTTGGACCCGGTGACGAATCCACCGATCGAGGCCAGCGACTTGGAGAACGTGCCGGCAATGATGTCGACTTCGTCGGACAGCCCGAAGTGGGCGGCGGTGCCGTCGCCGTTCGGTCCGAGGACGCCGATCGAGTGAGCGTCGTCGACCGCCAGGGCCGCCCCATGGCGGCGGCAGACCTTGAGGAGGTTCGGGATGTCGGCGATGTCACCTTCCATCGAATAGACCCCGTCGACGATCACCATTTTGCCGCCCGACTCATCGTGCCGGGCGAGCTTCCGCTCCAGGCCTTCGAGCGAGCCGTGATTGAACCGTTCGGTGGTGCCATAGCTCATTTTGGCGCCATCGACGATCGAGGCATGATCAAGCTTGTCGAGGTAGACGACATCGCCTTTGGTAACCAAACCGGAGATCAGGCCGAGATTGGCATTGTAGCCGGTCGAGAAGACGATGCAGTCGTCTTTGCCGAGGAAGCGGGCCAGCGAGTCTTCGAGTTGGAGATGGAGGTCGAGCGTGCCGTTCAGGAACCGGCTCCCGGTGCAGCCGGAGCCGTAAAGGTGCAGTGCGCGGGTGGCGGCCTCGAGTACCTTCGGATGGTGGGTCAAGCCAAGGTAGTTGTTCGACCCCAGCATGATCCGCTTCTGGCCTTCAATGACGACAACCGTGTCTTCCGACTCGGAAATGGGCTTGAAATAGGGGTAAAGACCGGCCGCCTTGACCTCGTCGGCCCGGGTGAAGTCCCGGCACTTGTTGAACAGTGAGATGTCGGTGGTGACAGTGGTGCTCGACATGGGGTCCCTCGCCGCTGAAGTGTTGACGGGAAACATGGAGCGATCCCGTTACGCAACAAGGAGTTAAGTTATTAGGCCGGGGGGCCGAGCACAAGCTGGATGTCTCGGAACGGGACGGGAGGGGCCGGCCGGGTCGGGTGGTGCGCCGTGGCGCCGTGTCCTAGTAGTATTCGCAGTATTCCCGATCGGGTTCGGGATGGTTCCGGGGAGGATGGGGATGCTAGCTCGGCTTGGAATGATCGGACTTCTCACGGTCGGCGCGGCCACCAGCCTGGCGGCGCAGCGGCCGAATGCGGTGGCCGGCCGGTTCGAGGTGCCGGGCATGGATTGGGCTCCGACCTCGGCTTGGCGGGCCCGAGCGGCGCAGGTTCGGGCTAATCGGTGGGCTGCGATCGAGCGGGGCGACTTCCGGTCGCTCAACAGCAGCGGCCGGTTGCTTGCCCTCGGCGCGCCGGGCGGCGGCGCCAGCAGTTTTGCGGTGACCGGCACGTTCTTCGTTCCGGTGCTGGCCATTGCCTACAACAACATCGACGTGGCCTATCCGGTGCCGAACTTCCAGCAGGTCCTGTTCGGCGCCACCCCGCCAGACCAACGCCCCTTCACGCTGAAGTCGTACTACGAGCAAGTCTCGAATGGCCGGATCGGAATGGACGGCCGGGTGTTCGACGGCGTTCGGGTGGACTCGAGCAACACCTACTACGAGAACGGCTGCAACGGCATCGGCGTCCGGACTACCTGCTCCGATGGCGGCCAGCGACTCGGGAACATGCTGATTGCCGTGCTGGACTCGGTGTCAAACCGAGCTGGTGGTGACACCGTGTGGAATCAGTTTGACAACGACGGCCCCGACGGCGTTCCGAACTCCGGTGACGATGACGGCGATGTTGACTTCGTCACCTTCCTGCAACCGACGGTCGATGGGGCCTGTTCGACCCCAGGGGTGTGGGCCCATCGGTTTGTGATCGCGGGATGGAACGGCGGGTCCAAATACGTGACCAAGACCCCACGGCGGAATGGTGCCGGCCAACCGATCGCGGGGCAATTCGTCCGGGTCAACAACTATACGATCCAGAGCCAAGTGGGCGGGGCCTCGGGGTGCGGTGCGGGCTTCATCATGCCGATCGGCACCGTGGCCCATGAGACCGGGCATGCGTTCGGCTTGCCGGACCTCTACGACACTGACGTCAGCGGTAGCGGAACGGAGGGCATCGGCGAATGGGGCATCATGGGCAGTGGGAACTACTCCAGAGCGTACAGCCCGACCGGTTACGATGCTTGGTCGCTCAATGAGTTAGGCTGGGTTACGGTCGACACGCTCAATGCCAGCCGAACGGTGAAGACCGGTCCGCGGCAGGCGTCCGATACCATCTTCTTGGCGCGACTCGAGGCCAACAACGAGCTGCTGCTGATCGAGAACCGGCAAGCGGTCGAGTCGGACACGGCGGCGCTCAACCCCGGCGGAAATACGGCGGCGAACTGTCGCTCCAATTGTCTGAAAGGTCCGGGCCTGCTGCTCTGGCATATCGACCTGGGTCGAATCGCGTCGGGGCGCCCCTCCAACCGGATCAATACCGGCTCGATCCAGGGCGTGGCGCTGAAGCAAGCCGATGGCCTCAACAATCTCCGAAGCAGCGGGTCGACCCGAAATCGGGGCGACATTGGTGATCCCTATCCCGGGTCGACCGGCAATACCACGTGGTCGTTGACCACCACCCCGGCGTCCCGGTCGAATTTTGGAGAATACGCGGGCTTCATCGTGGACCGGATCGAGGCGTTGCCAAGCCAAGTCATCCGGTTTCGGTTTCTTCGCCGGAATCCGTCGGTGGTGCGCTCGACCCTTCCCGGCGCCTCGGTCCGGGTCAATGACCAGCTCTGGGGCCGATTTGAAGACGTGATTGCCCAGGGCGAGGCGTTGCGGCTCGACGCTGACTCGGTTCAGGAGGTGTTCACCGGCCGGACCCGAGGGCGGTTCCTGGCCTGGAGCATCGGCGGGCCGCGGCGCCAAGTTGTCATCAGCGGCGTGAAGCCAGATACCATCTCGGCGACCTTTGCTGCCGATCATCGCCTCCAGGTGGTCCGAACGGGTGTCGGGCAGGGAACGGTCACCGCCAACCAAACCGGCGACCTCACGGCCGGGTTCTTTCTGACGGAGGGGACGCCGGCGGTGCTGACGGCGCTTCCGGCCGCCGGATCGCTGTTCGTCGGCTGGCGGGGTGATACGACGATCGCCATCCCGACGATCACCGTCTCAATGGGACGGCCCTATGATCTCGAAGCGACGTTCATCGTGGAGCTGGACGTGCCGGTCGCCGACGCCACCACGGAAATCCTCGGCACCGCTAGGCTGACGAGCGACCAGAAGGAGTTCCTCGATCAACTGGGGAATCGGAACGGGGTCTACGATATCGGCGATTTGTTGTCGTTGTTGAGGCGAAAGGGCCAAGTACCGTCGCCCGAGTTGCTCCGGGCCATCGCCACGAAGGGGGCCTGAGATGAGACGCTCAATTGGCGGGGCCGTTCTGATCGGACTGTTGGCGGGTTGCGGCGGTAAGGACGGGCCCGAGCCCACCAAGCCGGTGGCCGGCGATCTGACGGTCGCCTACACGGGTCCGAGCCAGACCGACGGGGCGCTCTTGTTGGTCGTGACCGGGGTGATTTCGGAGGTCAAGGCGGTGGGCGGGTACCAAGTGGCGTCGGCGCCGCTCGGACCGACCACCACGCGGGTGGTGGTGCTTGGCACCCTCAGCGCCGGGGATCTCTTCAAGATTCGAGTCAGCGACGTCAACACCGGATCGGCCTACAGCGCCCGGGTCGATCAAGCCGCGGACCGCCTGACGTTCGCCCTGAATGACCCGCTCGGGTACTCCGCGGTCGTTCGCAAGTAGCGGTCAATGGAACGCCGCGAATTCATTCGAGTAGCCGCCGGCGTCGGCGCCGGACTCACGCTGGCGGTGTCGCTCGACGGATGTTCCGAACCCGCCCCCTCATCGACGGCCGCGTTCGCGCCTAACGCCTGGATTCGGATCGGCCCGGACGGTGTGGTCACGGTCATGGTCGACCGGTCCGAGATGGGGCAGGGCATCAGTACGGCTCTCCCGATGCTCGTGGCCGAGGAGCTCGATGCTGATTGGGGGTTGGTGCGATACCAATTCGCGCCGGCGAATGAGGCCTATTACAACCCAATCATGAAGATTCAGGCTACCGGCGGAAGCACGTCGGTGCGGGCCGCCTGGGGGCCGCTGCGGCAGGCGGGCGCGACGGCGAGGGCCATGCTGATCGGGGCGGCCGCGGCCGAGTGGAAGGTCCGGCCTGAGGAGTGCGGGACCGAAGCAGGTTTTGTCGTCCACGCCGGGTCGGGCCGTCGGGCCGGCTATGGAGCGCTGGTGGAGGCGGCTGCCGGTCTTCCGGTTCCTGCGGCGGTGACGCTCAAGAAGTCGAGTGAGTTCCGGTTGATCGGCCAGCCGCTTCGGCGGCTCGATCTGCTGGACAAGGTGACCGGCCGAGCGGTATTCGGGTCCGATGCCGGCCCGCGGGACGCGTTGGTGGCCGTGATCGCCCGGAGTCCGACGCTCGGCGGCAAGCTGGTGACCTACGATCCGATCGGTGCCCTGGCGGTTCCCGGGGTGAAGCAGGTATTCCCGACCACCAGCGGGGTTGCGGTGGTGGCCACCACGTTCTGGGCCGCCCGGACCGGACGAAACGCCCTCAAAGTCCTCTGGAACGAGGGGGCCGCAGCGGCGTTGAGCGATGCCACCATCTCGGAGGAACTCGATACCCTGATCGCGTCCGGGGGGCGGCTGGCGGAATCGGCGGGCGACCTCGCGTCGGTGGTGCCCGCCACGCTGCTCGAGGCGGTGTTCGATGTGCCGTATCTGGCCCATGCCACCATGGAGCCGATGAACTGTACCGCGGATGTTCGGGCTGACGGCGTCACCGTCTGGGCGCCGACTCAGTTTCAGGCCGCGCCGAGCTTTATGGCGGGCGGGGGGGCCCGAGGAGTCGCCGCCAGTATTGCGGGAGTGCCGGTCGATCAGGTCGAGATCCACACGACCCACCTGGGGGGCGGCTTCGGGCGTCGGTCGGAAGTTGATTTCGTCCGAGAGGCCGTCGAAGTGTCCAAGTCGGTCAAGGCACCGGTCCGGGTGGTGTGGACGCGGGAAGACGATATGCAACACGACTTCTTCCGCCCGATCGCCAGGCATGCCATCGCCGCGGGTCTCGATGCCACCGGCGCTCCGGTCCTGTGGAGGCACATCGTGGCGTCGCCATCGATCTTCGCCAAGTTCTTGCCGAGCGTCGTGCCTGAGTGGATGGCGCACTTGGCTGGCCCGCTCAAGGGCGGGGTCGACCAAAGCGCGATGGAGGGCGCGGTCGACATGGCCTATCCGGTTCCGAACCGGGAGTTTCGATACGCCGAGGCCCGGTTCCCGGTGCCGGTCGGGTATTGGCGCTCGGTTGGCCATACTCACACCGCGTTCGCGGTTGAGTGCATGATCGACGAACTCGCGGCGGCTGCCGGCCGGGACCCGGTGGCCTTCCGTCGCCTTCTCCTCGCGGATGCGCCTCGCCATCGGGCGGTCCTGGACCTCGCGGCGGAGCAGTCCGGCTGGGGCACCCCGCTTCCGGCCGGTCGGTTTCGGGGGGTGGCGGTGCATGAGTCCTTCGGGAGCTGGGTGGCTCAGGTGGCGGAGGTCAGCGTCACCGGGAGCGTGGTTCGGGTGCACCGGGTGGTCTGTGCGGTCGATTGCGGGACGGTCGTCAATCCGGATACGGTCCGGGCCCAGATGGAAGGCGGCATTGTCTACGGGCTCACCGCCGCGCTCAAGGGACGCATTTCGATCCAGGGCGGTAAGGTCAAACAGACCAATTTCCACGACTATCCGATGCTTCGAATGTCGGAGATGCCGGTCATCGACGTGCATATCGTGTCGAGCCCATTTGACCCGGGCGGGGTCGGCGAGCCGGCCACCCCCCCCATTGCCCCGGCCGTGGCCAACGCGGTCTTTGCCGCGACCGGCCGCCGGGTCCGCTCGCTGCCAATCACGGTGCTTCCCGCGACGTAGCCCACTCGCCGCCGCCTAAGGGCAACCCCGCGGGTCAGGCAGGGGCTGCCTTGGCCGCCCCGCTGGTCGCCACTGCCGGCTCCCGGTCGGCGACGAGTTCTTCGCCGGGATTGGTAAACCGGTCCTGCTCGATCCGATGCTGCTTCTCGTACAACTGAAGGTACCGGCCACCCGCCGCCAATAACTCGGTGTGGGTCCCGCGCTCAACGATCTGACCCCCTTCGATCACGAGGATCTGGTCCGCGCTGATGATCGTGCTCATCCGATGGGCGATGACGAACGTGGTGCGACCGGTCCGCAAGGCCTTGAGCCCGCTCTGGATCAGGGCTTCGCTTTCGCTGTCGAGGCTCGAGGTGGCCTCGTCGAGCAGGAGAATCGAGGGCTCGGCCAAGATGGCCCGGGCAATCGCGACCCGCTGCCGCTGACCACCGGACAGGCGGACGCCCCGTTCCCCGACGATCGTATCATACTGGTCCGCAAACCCCTGAATAAACTCGTCACAGTGGGCGATCTTGCTGACTTGAATCACGTCCTCCCGCTTGGCGTCGGGCCGCGAAAAGCGGATGTTGTCGGCCACCGTTCCGTCAAACAGAAAATTGTCTTGGAGCACGATGCCGAGGTGGGCCCGGTAGTCGCGGAGCTTGAGCCCCGCCAGATCCTGTCCGTCGATCGTGATCCGCCCTTTGGTCGGGCGATTGAACGCCATGACCAGGCCCATCAGGGTGCTCTTGCCCGAACCGCTCGATCCAACCAACGCCGTCGTCGTGCCGGTGGGAACCTGAAACGAAATGCCTCTGAGGACCGGCACCCCCGGATTGTACTCGAACCAGACGTCCTCGAAGGCGACTCGGCCGGTGATCGCGCCGATCGGCGACCGTTCGGCATCCTCGTCGTCCTCGGTGGCCATCGACTTGAGTTCGCGAATCCGATCCAGCCCCGCGAAGGCTTCACTGAACTGGGTTCCGATCGACGCCAGTTGAACCAGCGGAAAGGCCATCATGCCGGTGAACAAGGCATAGGTGAAGTAGTCGCCGATGGTCATCCGGCCGGCCAGGACGCTGCCGCCTCCGACCACGATCATCAAGGCTCCGATCACGCCGACGACCAGGGCTGAACCGGCCCCCACGGCGGACACGCCCGTCATGGTCGTGGCCACGTTCCGGAACATCTTGTGAACGCCCTTGGTGAACACCCACTCTTCGCGGCGCTCCGCGACGTATGACTTGACGACTCGGATGCCGCCGAGGGTCTCGGTCAGCCGCCCGGTGACGTCGGCGTTGAGTTTGCCGCGTTCCCGGAACAAGGGCCGGAGTCTTGTGAAGGCGAGCGCCATGCCGCCGCCGAACAGGAGCAACACGATCAGGGTCACGGCGGTCAACTGCCAGTTCAGAGCGAACAACACGCCGAGCACGATCACCGCCGTCACCAACCCGCCGGTAATCTGGACCAGCCCGGTACCGACCAAATTGCGGATTCCTTCGGCGTCGTTCATGATCCGGCTCACCAACTGGCCGGTCTGCGTGGCGTCAAAGGCCCGAATCGGAAGCCGGACCACGTGCTCCATGACGCTCCGCCGCATGTCGGTGATGGCTCGCTGGGCGGCCACGCCAAGGATTCGGGTGAGTGCAAAGCTGGTAATCGACTGAATCAGGGTGGCCACAGCCACCGCCGCCGCGATCAACCACAGGCGATCACCGTGGTCAGGCGGAAGCAGGCGGGCCCAGACGCCGGCGACTCCGGTTGGCACCAAGACATAGTCGATCAGGACTTTGGGACTGGCCGGCAGCACCAACCCGACCACCCGGCTGATCAGCATCAGGCCCATGCCCAGGGCGATCCGGTGCCGATGCTTCCAGATCAGCGCCTTGGCCTCGGGCCAAGCGGCCTTGTAGTCGACCTTTTTCTTCTTCGGAGGCGGGTTCATTCAGCGGGCCGATCGCATCTGTTCGACTCGATCCTTGAGGCGCCCAAACATCTCGCGGCCGGCCTCGGTCTCGGTGGCGATCCACTCGGTGTTCCGAAGGAAACGGGCGCCGCTTCCTCCGGCCCGCACTTCCGTCAGCCACGGCCAGACTTTGGCGAGGATGATCAACCCTTCGCCACCGGCGGAGTCGGCCATGTATTCCGAATGGACGATGCCGTGCCGGGCCATCCCATACACCAACTCCCAGTAGCTCGTGACCTGGCGGAACATTCCGTTTTGCGGATGGCTCCACGCGGCGATGGCCGTGACGTCGTCGAGGCTCTTGGGCCACCAGTCCATTACGATGGCCTTGCGGGCCTCTCGGAGGACCGGCTCACGGCGGAGGTCGTAGGCGCGGAGCACCAACTCCGCGTCATGGTGGTCGGGATACTCTTTGATCATCGGAACCTCATGGAGTGTGCTTCGGCGCCAGCGGCGGGGCGGCCGCCGGATCAAGGTTCCGGTGAGCAGCCTTCTTGGCGCCGAAGAACCGAGCCCTGGTCTCGTGGAGGACCTCGTAGAAGGTCGGCACAACTAACAGCGTCAGCAAGGTCGACGTGATCACCCCGCCTATGATGGCCACGCCGAGCGGGGACCGGAACTGCGAGCCCTCGCCTGTCCCCAGCGCGATCGGAATCATGCCGGCGATCAGCGCGACGGTCGTCATCATGATTGGCCGGAGCCGGATCCCGCCGGCCTCGATCAGGGCATCCCGGATCGAGAGACCCTTTTCCTCCTGGGCCCACTTGGCGAAGTCAATCAGCAGAATCGCGTTCTTGGCCACGATCCCCATCAACAGGATGACGCCGATCAGGCTCATGATATTAATGGTGTAATTCGCCAAGGAAAGCGACAGGAAGACCCCAATCAGGGACAAGGGCAGGGACGCCATGATGGCCAGGGGGTCGAGGAATGACCCGAACTGCATCACGAGCACCAGGTACATCAGCAAGACGGCGACGCCCAGTGCAAAAAAGATGCTTCCGAAGGCCTCGTCCTGGCCCTCCTGGTCGCCACCCGTGGCGATCTCGACTCCCGGCGGGAGATCGAGTGCCTGGAGCTTGACCTGTGCGTCGGCCATCACTTCTCCGGTCGAGCGGCCGGCGACGTTCCACTCGACGGCGACGTTGTTGTCACGGTTCAAGTGGTTGATGACGGCGGGGCCGATGCTTTGGCGGATCTCCGCCACCTGACCGAGGGGAATCGTCACGGGCCCGTTCGGTCCAGCCACCACCAAGGGCAGTTGGGCAAGATCGGTGATTCGTTCGCGATACTCGGGGGCCAGGCGAATCCGGACGTCCCGGGTCTCGCCGCTCGGGTCGACCCAGTCGCCGGCGTCGATGCCGGCGAACGCGGGGCGGATCGATAGCGCCACCTGCCCTACGGTAACGCCCAGACTGCCGGCAAGGCCGCGGTTGAGCTCGACATTGACCTCGGGCTTCTGGCCCTTCGTCGAGAGCGACAGGTCGACCACGTTCGGGACCTGTGCGACGATCGACTTCACTTGCTCCGCCACGGCATTGAGCACCGCGCCGTCCTCGCCCCGGATGTTGAGCGCGAGTTGTTTCCGGCCGCCGTTGAAATCACTGGTATAGACCGAGGTCGTGAACCCGGTGGTGGCCTTGACCGAGTCCCGGACCACGGCGGCGATGTCGTCGGCGCTTCGGTCCCGGTCCTTTTTGGGAGTTAGGCGCACGAAGATCGTGCCGGCGTCCACCGACCCGGTGGCGCCGTCGCCAATCGTGCTATAGGTGTAGCGGACCTCGGGGACGCTGCGGGCGATCCGCTCGACCATCCCGGCTTTTTGGCGGGTGTAGAGGAGGCTCGAGCCGGGAGGGGTTTCCACCTTGATGTTAAACTCGGACCGGTCATCGATGGGAAAGAATCCGAAGCCGACCTTCTTGTAAGTCGGCGCGACCTGGACCAGGGCGACTGAGATGCCGATCCCGACGGCCGTACCGAGGATCTTGGTGGGCCACGCTGCCCGTCCGGCGGCCCACGCCGCAATGCTGACGCCGATCAATGCGCCGAGCAGGGCAAGGAGCCCCTTTGACGGCAGCGTGAACGCCGCGAAGAAGGTTCCCACCGTCAGGACCAGCATCGATAGCCGGTGGTCGAGGGCCCAGGCCACCACTCGGCGGTAGCCGTTTGCCTGCCGGTTGAACCAGAGGTTGAACCAGTCCAACTGGCGGGTGATCCAGCCGCGCTTCTCGGGTGGAACGTACGGGTCGGGCCAGTAGGCCGAAAGCATCGGGTCGAGTGAGAACGACACCAGCAACGATACCGCCACCGCGCACGCAATCGTCAGCGCGAACGGCTTCATCCACTGTTCGGTCAAGCCGCCTTGGAAAGCGACCGGAATGAACACGGCGAGCAAGGAGAAAGTCGTTGCTGTCACGGCCAAGCCGATCTCGTCGGTGCCTTCATGGGCGGCTCGAAAATGGTCTTTGCCCATCTCGACGTGCCGGACGATGTTCTCCCGCACCACGATGGCGTCGTCGATCAGAATCCCGATGGCGAGCGACAATCCGAGCAACGACATCGTGTTGAGCGTAAAGCCGAAGGCCCAGACCGCAATGAACGACGCCAACACGGACACCGGTAAGGCGAGTCCGGTGATCACCGTCGACCGCCAGGAGTTGAGGAACACGAACACCACCAGCACCGTCAGCAGGGCACCCTCGAGCAGGGCCTTCTCCACCTCCCACACGGAGCTCTCGACCCGCTCGCCCGAATTGCGAATGACCTCGAGCTTCACGCTCTCCGGCAGACGGTGCTTCACCCGCTCGATCCGTTCCAAGAGCCGGCTACTCACTTCGGTAGTGCTGTACCCCTGGGATTTCTTGATGTCGATCCCGACGGCCTCGACTCCGTCGAACAACGCCACGCTTCGCTGTTCCTCGAACCCGTCGCGGACGGTGGCCAGCTCCCCAAGGCGAATGACCCGGCCCTGGCGCTCGACGACCACGATTTGAGCGAACTCCGCCGGACTCTCGAGCCGCCCCTTGAGCCGGATCGAGCGTTCCGCATCGCCGGATCCGAGCCGCCCCACCGGGGCCGCGATGTTCTGGGCTTGAATGGCCTGAACTACTTGTCCAACGCTTACCCCAGTGGCCTGAAGGGCTTGCGGTTGAAGTTCGATGGTCAGCTCGCGGTCCTGCTTTCCAGCGACCGTGACCTCGGCGACGCCGGCGATCGAGCGGAGTTCGCGGGTAACCCCCGGGTCGGCGAGCCGGGTCAGTTCACCCGAGGAGAGAGTGACCGAGGAAAGGGCAAGCGACACGATTGGCCGATCGGTGTCGTTGAATTTCTTGATGATCGGCTCTTCCATTTCCCGGGGAAGGTCGTTCCGGATCGTGGAAATGGCGTCGCGAATGTCCTGGGTGGCTTCGCCCAGTGGTTTGTCGAACTGGAATTCAACCAAGACGCGTCCGAACCCGTCCTCAGCGGCCCCGATCACTCGCTTGACGCCCGCGATCCCGGCGATGGCCTCTTCGACCGGATCGAGGACCTCCTTCTCGACGCCATCGGGCGAGGCGCCCGGATAGATGAGGGCGACGGTCACGAACGGCGGATTGATCTCGGGAAACTCGTCGGTCTTGAGCCGGAGCAAGGCAAAGATGCCGAACACCACCAGCGACATCATGGCGACGATCGTGATGACCGGCCGCCGAATCGCAAAATCAGAAATGATCATCGTCGTCTCCGGGTCAGTTGCTCCCGGCCCGTTCGGCCGGAGCGGAGGGACGGACCTTGGTACCGGATTGGAGGCCGCGCGCCGACCCGATCACGACCGTGTCGCCGACGGCGAGGCCGCTGGTGATCTCGATCCGGTCGATCGTCTGGTCTTCGATGCCGAGGGCCACTTCGAGTCGCTGGGCCATGCCGCCATGGATTCTCGTCACCGTGGGGCGGATCCCGCGGCGATCAACCGCCGAACTCGGTACCACCAGGCCCGTCCGGGATTCGACGGCGACGCGCCCTTGGGCAAAGACTCCCGCTACCAAGCGACCGGCCTGGTTGGGAAGGGTGACCGTGATCCGTACCTGCCGGGTGGCCGGATCGACCGCTGGGTTGATCCGGCTGATCTTGCCGTCGAAGGTCCGGTCGCCGTAGCCGTCGATCGTGAAGCCGACCGGCGTGCCGACCGTCAGACGGCCGACGGCCGCCACCGGGACTTGGGCTTCGAGCCGGAGGCTCGACGGGTCGACGACGGAAAACAGGGGATTGCCGGCGGAGACATTGTCGCCGGCGTTGACGTTGCGTTCACTGACGATCCCGTTCAGCGGCGACCGGATCCGGGTATACCCCAGTTGCTTCTTGGCACTGGCCAGACGGGCCGTGGCCTCAGCCTCGGCGCCCTCCGCATTCATGACCGACCACCGGGACTGTTCCAGTTCCCGCTCGGCGACGGCCCCCGCCTGGGCCAATTTCCCCGACCGCTCGACGTTTCTTCTCGCGACCACGAGGGCCTCGGTGGCCGTCCGCAGTCCGGTTTGGGCCGACAACACCTGGTCACGAATCGCATCGTCGTTGAGGCGCCCAAGTGCTTGCCCCACTCGTACGGCCTGTCCCTCGTCCGCGAGCGCCTCCACGACGATGCCGGGCACCTCGGCCCGAATCGTGGCCGACCGCGCCGCGGTCAGCGTTCCGGATATCGCCGGTCCGTTCTGGAGGGTTCGCGATTCGGCGACGAACAGGTCTTCCGGTCCGAGCAGCACGGGCGCTGCTTCGGTGTAGGCGCTGTCACCGGCGCCGGCCTTACCGCAGCCCGCGAGGGCCGTGACCGCTATGGTCACCATCGTGGAGCGGAGCAACACAGGGAATCTCATGGGAACGTCTGACCTCCGGTGGAAGCCGGCTGGGCCGCCTGGGGGCGGCTCGATTGAGTGCGGGTTGCGGGAGCGGCCTCGGGGGCGCCTCCGAGCGGCAGATCGGCCAACAAGGCCACCCGGACCCGGGCAATCTGGAGATCGCGTGCCGCTTGGGCCCGATTGACCTCGGCCTGTTGAAGGGCGATCCGCGAGTCGAGCAATTCGGTTTGGGTCGAGATTCCTTCCCGGAACCGAATGTCGGCGATTTGATAGGCCCGGGTCGCCTGGGCGGCGGTCCCTTCGCTGGCTTGCCAATTGGCGGCGGCCGCCTCGAGTTGGGAGAGGGCGTTTCGTCCGTCGAGTTCGGCGGCCTCGGCTACTTGCTGTTTCCGGAGCCGGGCCTCGTCGAGGCCGGCCTTGGCCAGCACCCGGTCGCCCTTGAGCCGGCCCCCAGTGAAGATCGGGACCTGGATGCCTAACGCCAATCGCCAATCGGTCACGAATTCATCGAGACCGGGGAGCCCTCGGGATGGATAGGCAATCCGGCTGTATTGGCTGGTCAGGGCCAGGCTCGGCAATCGGAGCGACCGGGAGACCTGATCCAGACCTTCCTGGGCCCGGACCGCCTGCGCCGCCTGACGAACGGCCGCTCGGTGGGCCGCCACCGTATCCGGAGCGGAGGCCGCCAGCCGGGCCAGCGACGGGGTCTTGGCGACCGCGGTGTCCGCCAGTTCGGTCGACAGGGCCAACGGCTGGTCGACGGGCAAGTTGAGGAGTTGGCGGAGCCGGATGTAGGCCAGGACCCGTTGGGTCCGGCTCTGAATGACCAAGGGCCGTTGGTTGTCGCGCGCCACGGTGGCCCGGAGGACGTCGAACTCCGGTGCGGTGCCCACCTCACGCCGAAGCCGAGTCTGGCCTAACGTCGTGTCAGCCTGCGCCAAGGTCGCTTGGGCAATGGCCAGGAGACGGTCGCTGAGGGCGGCGTCGTAGTAGGCTTGGACCACGTCGAGGACGAGTTGGGCTTCGGCGCTGGTGAGCGCAATCCGAGCTGAGGCCCGGCCGGCTTCAGCCGCCCGCATCTGGCCGAAGATCCGGCCTCCGTCAAACAAGGTTTGCGACCCCGAGAGCCCGAGCGTGTAGGTGTTCTTCCGGCCAAACGGCAGGCGGCTGAAGCCGGCGAACGGATTCACGGTCGTCGTGCACCGCACGGCCCGCTCCAGATCGTCGAGTCGCTGCCCGATCGGCTTGGTCGGATCGGCGGCGAAGGCGTCGCAACTCGTCGGCGGCGGCGGGGCGGTGGAGGTGTCGACGGTCCCGCCGAACACGTTGTCAAACTGGGACTTGAGCTGCCGGCTGTAGGAGAATGATCCGGCGAGCTGCGGGTACAGTTCGCTCCGGGCCTGCAAGACCTGGCCCCGGGCTCGTTCAACTCCGATCCGGGCGATGCCGACCGCCTCGCTCGCCGGCCGGGCAAGCGTCAGGGCTTCTTCGAGCGATAGCGTGCGGGGAGGCTGCGCCTGCGAGTGGCTCCGGACGGTGAGAGACGCCAACAGGGCGGCGGCGAGCAGGGCAGGACGGCGATAGGTCACGATAACGGCTCCTTCAAAGCGAGGGCCCGGGCGAACAGATCGAGGTATTGGTCGACCGAAATCTCGGGTGGGTCTGGGTACATCGACGGCAGGATGTCGCGGCTGATGGCGTCGGCGAACAGGGTGCCCATGAACATGGTGGTGGCAGCCCGGAGGTCGATCTCCGCCGCGATGAGGTGCTCCGCCTGAAGCCGCTCGAGGTAGGCCTTGAGTTCGAGGCCCGCACACACGGCCTGACTCCGATCCATCGGGAAGATGTCCGGTCGCTCTTCCATCTCACCCATGGCGGTGCGGATCAGGAAGCGGCGTTCGAACATCTCGTGATGATTCGCCAACGCCCAGACTCGCAGTTCACCGCGAGGGTTGGCCGATCGAGTGGGGAGGGCGCAGGGCGTCGAGCTGCTGGCGCATTGGATTGCTTCGTGCAGCAGCCGGGTCTTCGACCCAAAGTGGCGGAACAACGTGATTTCGTTGACATGGGCCCGCTCGGCAATCCGCCGAGTCGTGGCGCCCCGGAAGCCGGTTTCGGAATAGACCTGGGCGGCGGCTTCGAGAATGCGATCGCGGAGTTCCATAGGCCGCGAATCGTAATCGACCAGGAAATGGCAAGCAAGTGGTCACTTGCTTGCATTTCAAGTGATTATTTCACAACGAGTTAACCGTCAGCCGACTGACGGCTTGCTTCGCTTCCAGAGGTAGTAGATCGGAATCCCGACCAAAGTACCGCCAATGCCGATGGCGCCCCGCGCCGGATTCGAGACGACCGTGTTCACCACGATCACCACCGCCGCGGCCACGAAGAGCAACGGAGTCAGCGGATACCCGGGCACCTTGAACGGCCGGGGCGCATCGGGGTCCTTTTGTCGAAAGACGATCACGCAGAGTCCGCCTAGACCGTAGAAGATCCAACCGACGAATACGACATAGGTCAGGAGCGTATTGAATTGTCCGGACAACGCCAGCACCGCCGCCCAAGCACTGACAGCCAACACGGAATTTGCCGGCGTGCCGAACCGGGGGTGGACCTCACCCAGTTTCTTGAAAAATACGCCGTCATTCGCCATGGTGAAAAACACCCGGGACGCGGTCAGCATGATCCCGTGCGCCCCGCTCACGATGGAGACCAACACCGGGATGGCCATGAGTTTGCCGGCGCCGGCTCCAAAGCCCACGGCGACCGCGTCCGACGCCACCGTGCTCGAGGATTGCAGGGCGGTGGGTCCGAGGCCCGCCACATAGCCCAGGTTCGCGAGCACATAGACCGCGATGCAGCCGGCCGTCCCGATGACAAGGCCAAGCGGGAAATTTCGTTGCGGGTTCTCGACCTCCCCGCCGACGAAGGTCGCGTACTGCCATCCCTCGTAGGCCCACAGGACGGCGACCATGGCCGCCAATCCCCCGGAGACCAGCGTGGCATCCCAGGTCGCCGGCCAGGCGACCGTGACCTCGGAAAATCCGTGGCCGACCAGCGGCAAGGCCACGATCAAGAAAAGCAGGGCCCCCACTTTGAGCGCCGTGGCCACGCCCAGAACCGTGGTGCTCTGTCGGGTGCCGCGGACGTTGATGAAGGCCAGGAAGGCAATCGCGGCCAAGCCCACCAACTTCCGTCCGATCGGAGAAATCCCCGGGACGAGCGCAGCCATGTTGTCGCCGGCTGCGGCGGCGAGCGCCGCGACGCTCCCACTCGCGATCACCGCAAACAACGTCCAGCCATACACGAACGCCGTGACCGGTCCGAACGCATCCCGGATATAGGCGTACAGGCCTCCAGCTCCGGTCCGCATACATCCGAGTTCGGCGTAGGACAGCGCGCCGAGCAGGGTGAGGAACCCACCCACGGCCCAGACCGACAACGAGACGCCGACGTACCCGCCGCTGTTCCTAAGCACACCGCCCGGCGTGAGAAAGATCCCCGAGCCGATGATGGTCCCGATCGTGATGACCGCGACATCCTTGGCACTGAGGGTGCGCTTGAGTTCGCTCATGGAGGGCTCACCTCGAGGGTGGGGCGAGACGGCGCCAAATGGCGTAAATCGGAATCGCCGCCGCGGTCGCGCCGAGGCCGATGAGCCCCTTTTGCGGCGACTGGACGACGGTGTTGACGACAATCGCGAGGCCCGACAAGACGAAGAGGATCGGGGTCACGGGGTAGCCGGGAACCCGGAACGGCCGGACCGCATCAGGCCGGCTGCGGCGGAGGGCCAGCACCGCGAGCCCGCCGAGGCTGTAGAACAGCCACCCTACGAAGACGACATACTGGAGCAGCAAATCAAAGGTGCCGGAGGCCGCCAGAATCGCCGACCAGATGCCCGCCGCCATCAAGGCAAATGCCGGCGTGCCGAACCGCGGATGGACGCCAGCCATCCGTTGGAAAAAGACGCCGTCCTTGGCCATCGCAAAGTAGACCCGGGCCGACATCATCGAGTTGGCCTGCGCGGCGGTGAGCATCGAGATCATGATCGGGAGAGAAATGATCTTGGCCCAGGACCCGCCGAGAACCGCGCCCGCCGCGTCGGCGGCGACCCGGTTCGAGGCCATCACGCCGGCGGGCCCGAGGGCCGCCACATAGGCCAGCGCCGACAGGACGTAGATCACAATCAACCCGAACACCCCGAGGGCAAGCCCGCGCGGAAAGTTCCGCTGCGGGTCGATCGTCTCTCCGGTCATGAAGGTCAGATACTGCCAGCCTTCGTAGGCCCACAGCACCGAAACCAGCGCCAGTCCGGTCGTGGCGGCCAGGCCGGGCGTCGAGAAGGTCGGCCAGACTTGAGTGACCTCGGAAAAGCCCGAGCCCAGGGCGGGGAGGGCAATGACCAGCAGCGCGATCGCCCCCAGTTTGATGGCGGTGCCGGCCTTGAGCACGCTGGTGCTCTGCTGGGTCCCCAACACGTTGACGAACGAAACCAGGAGGGCAAAAAAGACCCCGACCATGCGCTGCGTCATCGGCGACATCGGGATCCACACGGACAGATAGGTGGACGAGGCAACCGCCAGGGCCGCGACGGTGCCGGAGCCGATCACTACGAACAGGGTCCACCCGTAGGCAAAGGCCACGGCCGATCCGAACGCGTCTCGGATGTAGAGATAGAGGCCGCCCGACCCGGGGTTCATCGCCGCCAACTCGGCGTACGTCAGGGCTCCGAGGTAGGACAGGATCCCGCCGACGATCCATACCATCGTCGCGAGCCCGACCGATCCGCCGGAGTCCCGAAGCACCGCACTCGGTACCACGAAGATTCCGGAACCGATCACGGTTCCGAGGGTGAGGATGGCGATGGCCCGCCAGGTAAAAATCCGCTTCAGGTCGGTCATGTAGCCTCGTTGGTTACCAGCGTCCGCGGTCGCCCACCCGCTCGATGACCCGGCCAAGACGCTCGGCCGCGTTCTGCCAATTCAACTCCACTGCCGTCTTGGCCCCCTTGGCATCGCCGGCCTCGATCGCGTCGATGATGGCTTCATGCTCGGTCACCGAGGTGCCGACTTCTCCGGCCAGGAAGCTGACGTACAGGCGTTCGTACCGCTCGGCCTGAGGCTTCACCGCCGAGTGCAGCACCGTGAGGCGAGGGCCCGCGGCGGCGTCGACGCACCGCTGGTGGAAGAGATCATCGAGCACCCACAGCCGGTCGTGGTCGGGGCTCGACGCTTGCGCCACTCTCCGGAGGTCGTTGTTGATGGGCCTGAGTTCTTGGACCAAGGCCTGTCGCGCCGCCGCGGGCAGTCGCGCCGCAAGGCCGGCGGAGAGTCCCTCCAGTTCGCCGACGATATTGAACAGCTCCCGCGCGTCCTCGCCCGTGAGTGGCGCCACCGTTGGCCGGGATTGCTGCATCGACGGCGAGTCGATGATATAGCCTTCCTGCAGGAGCCGTTGGAGCGCCCCTCGAATCGGCGTCCGGCTCACCCCGAAGCGGGTCGCGATGTCGGTTTCGACCAACCGGCTGCCTGGCGCGAGACGACCCGATACGATCAACTCACGGAGCTGTTTATAGACCTGCTTGGGCCGATCGGTACGAGCGGCACCTTCCGGCTCGGCCCGGTTGGCCGGCGTCATTGATTCCGTCCGGTCCAGCCCGCGCCCCGGACGATCTTGCCCGGTTTCGCCCCCGTGTGCTTCCCGGCTGTCACCACCGCCATACCGTTCACGAAGACGTGCTCGATGCCGACCGAAAGCTGGTGCGGTTGCTCGAACGTAGCCCGGTCGATGACCGTGGCCGGATCGAACACGATGACATCGGCAAAGTACCCCTCCTCGAGCAGGCCGCGCTCCTTGATCATCAAACGGCGGGCGACCGCCGAGGTGCCCTTCCGGATTGCCTCCTCGAGACCGATCACCTTCTGCTCCCGGACGTAGCGGCCCAGCAGTCGGGGATGGTTCCCGTAGGCGCGCGGATGCGCCAACAGGCCACCGGTGTTGTCGGGATCCATGCCGTCGGCATCGGTGCCCCATTTGATCCAGGGCTGGCGGATCTGCAACGGCAGGTTGGACTCGGTCATCATGTGGAAGATCGCCCCGATGGCCGCCTTCTCCCCGACCACGATATCCGACCAGGCCTCGAACCAGTCCTTCTTCATGGCCGTGGCAATGTGGTCCAGACGTTGGCCTTCATACTGCTTCAGTCCGGCCGTCGTAAAGCCAACCACCTGGACTCCCCCGGGACCGCCTAACGTGCAGAGACCTTCCGAGTTGGTCATCCGGGCCCCGGTCATCTCGGCCTTGATCTTGGCGCGAACCGTGGGGTCCTGCAGGTTGGCGAGCAGCTTGCCGCCCTCGGCCGCCCAGGGCGGGGCACAGGCGGCCAGCGAAGTGCCCCCGGCCGTATAGAGGTACATGTCGGCCGTCACATCCTGGCCTGCGTTCCGGACCGAGTCGATCTTGGCGATCGCGAGCGGCATCTTGGACCAGTTGGCCGTCCCGCTCGCCTTCAAGTGGTAGATCTCAACCGGGACGCCGCCTTCCCGTCCGATCCGGATCGCTTCGTCGATCGCCTCGAGAAACCGGTCGGCCTCGGAACGCATGTGGGTGATATAGACGCCACCGTAGGGAGCGGCGGCCTTGGCCTGGGCAATCAACTCCTCGGTCGAGGCGTAGCTCGCGGGCGGATAGATCAGGGCGCTCGCGACCCCAAAGGCCCCGTCTTCCATCGCGTGCTTGACCACGGTTCGAATGGTGTCGAGTTCGGCGGGTGTCGCCTCACCCTGGGCCTCGCCCTTGGCGTAGATCCGTGCCGTCGCCGCCCCGAGGAACGACCCCACGTTCTGGGACACCCCGTGGTCACGCATCATCTCAAGCCACGCGTTGAAACCGCGGGGGCCCCGAAACTTCTCGAGCGCCGGCTTCAGCGCTACCTCGCTGCCGGCCAGCGCGGCGATGATCCGGTCGTTGGACGGCGCCGGCGTGGAGCCCTCGCCCAGGATGGCCGTGGTAATGCCTTGGGTGACGCTCGAAATCACCCGGCCATCACCAAGAGTAAACGCCGCCACCGATTGGGCCTGGATATCGATGAACCCCGGAGCGATCACTCGGCCGGTGGCATCGAGTCGTTGCTTGGCCGCGGCTTTGGCCAACATTCCCGGGGGGGTAATTCGCGAAATCCGCTCGCCCCGAATCGCGACGTCGCCGTAGAACCAGGGATTGCCGGACCCATCGATGATTCGTCCGCCCGTCAGAATCAGGTCGTACTCGGGTCCGTCGCCGGAGGGCACGCCCCCCGCCGGGGTCGGCGGCTGACAGGCCAGGGTGGCAAAGAGGAAACCAACAGCGAGCGATCGGGCTGGCGGGACCATCGTCGGGGGCCTCACGCTGGTATGATGTCCGAAGCATGGTTGTCGCTGGGCTGGCGGCGCGACAACAGAACAGATTTGTATGCAAAAATTACGATCCCGGAGCCAGTCCCGCAAGCAGTGGAACCGGCGTCGGGCGGCGGCTACAACTCCCGCGCCTTGAGTTCCGCCAACTCGTGCTTGGCCGCCTAGAGCACTTGGCTCGGGTTTACCAAGCGATCGCGAACGGTCTCGGAGAGCGCGGCCGCTTCGGCGGCGGCCCGGAGATGACGGGTGAGCAGATCCGCCAAGATGAGGCGGGCGGCGTGGTCGGTCGGAATCCGGTTGAGGTGGGTCCGGAGCCGATCCGCGGCTTCGGCGAATTGCCCTCGTGCCACCAGCGAGGCCTCCTGCGAAAAGGTGGGGTCGCCGCGGTGGGCGCTTGAGGCGGTGACCAACGCCACGAACCCGTGGCCCATCTGGCCGATGAGCCGCCACGCCACGATCCCCAACCCAGCTCCCAGGACCCCAACCACGACCGCGGCCAGGATGGCGCCACCGAGACCGGTCCGCCCTTGGGCGACGAGGTAAACGCCACCCAAACCGCCGATCACCAGCCCGGCGAGGGCCGGACAGAGGATGATCCGGATCCGCATGATCCGCTCGGCGGCGTCATTGTCAACGAAGTTTGGTTGCAATGACGTTGATCTCCGAGGGAGCCGGTTCCTCGGATCTAACTTCAGGGACCCCCGATTCCGCAAGCTCGCGAGGCACGACCGCTTGACAACGCCGCCTCCGACCGGAACCTTTGCCCCCATGATCAAGCGAATACTTCTGGGTGGAGCGGGATTGGCCCTTGGGCTCGGCACGCTCGTTTTCGGATCGCGCCCGCTCGGGAGCCTGCCTCCTCTGGGCCCCTTGCTGGACCCCGGCCATGGGGTCTGGGCCTTGCCGATCGCCGCCCGGCCCAGGACCGCCGAGGCCATTCGGCTCCCGATTTTCGAAGGGGCAGTGACCGCCATCGTGGACACCCGGGGCGTCCCGCACATCTATGCGGACCAGGAACTCGACGCCTTTCGGGCGCTTGGGTACCTGGTCGCCAGAGACCGCCTCTTTCAGCTCGAGATCCAGACTCGGGCCGCGGCCGGGACGTTGACCGAGCTCGTGGGTGCCCGGGCGCTTCCGGTCGATCGCGACGCCAGGCGATTGGGTTTTCGCCGAATGGTGGAACGCGGACTCGCGACGGTGGACACGACCTCGGACGCCTTCCGGTCGATCCAAGCCTACGGCGAAGGCGTGAACGCCTGGATCTCGGCCATGAGCGGGCGCGACCTCCCGGTCGAGTACCGGCTCTTGGGCGCTCGGCCGGCGCCATGGTCGGTCGGGAACACCTACCTCTTGCTGGGCCGGATGGCGCTCACGTTGGCCTACAATGACGCCTCGATTCAGAAGGCGGCGGCCGCCGCCAAGGTCGGCTGGCCGGCGGCGGAGGCGCTGTTCCCGGTGGACGCGCCGATTCAGGAGCCGATCCAGCCGAACCCCGTGGACTCGACTCGGTTGGCGTTCGTCCCGATCCCGGCGCCCGGCCCACCCGATTCCACCGGCCGGCAGGCGGCCGCCGCCGCCACGACCGCTCACTTGGCGTTAGGCCGATTTCTTCGCTGGTCCGGGGAGGAGGCGCTCGGGAGCAACAACTGGGTCGTGGGCCCGGCCCGCTCGGCCACCGGCCACGCATTGCTGGCGGGAGACCCCCATCTCGAGCTGACGCTGCCATCGATATGGTATCAGGCCCACCTGGTGGTGCCTGACCGGCTCGATGTGGCCGGCGTCACGCTCCCGGGGGCGCCGTGGGTGGTGATCGGGTTCAATCGCTCGATTGCCTGGTCGTTTACGAACACCGGATCGGACGCCAACGACTTCTACCGGGAGTCTGTTGATGATCCGGTCACCCCGACCCGGTATCGCCTCGACGGCGGGTGGCGGGACCTGGAGCTCCGGGTTGAGACGTTTCGATCGCCCCTAGGGGCGGTGCTCGCGGTCGATACGGTCCGATTTACCCACCGAGGGCCGTTGTGGAAGGCCGACTCCGTCTGGATGTCCATGGCCTGGACCGCGTACGGGGCCGCCAACAACGGCTCCGAGCTCCTCGCCATGGGCCGGGCCGGGAGCACCGATGAATTCCTCGAGAAATCCGCCACGTATGCGGTGCCCGCCCAGAACATGGTGGTAGCCGATCGGCGCGGAACGATCGCGATTCGGTCTACCGGTCGCTATCCCGTTCGGCCCGGCGCCGGCCGCGGGGATCTGATTCAAGACGGCACCCGGTCGGCCAACGACTGGACCGGCGACCTGCCCCTCGATTTCTATCCGTTTTCGATCAATCCGGCCCGGGGGTATCTGTCGTCGGCCAACCAACAGCCGGTCGACCCGAGCCAGAACTCGCGATATCTCGGAGCCAATTGGTACAGCCCCTGGCGGGCGATCCGGATCAACACCTTGCTCCGGGCCGACTCGCAGGTCACGCCCGACGCGATGCGACGGTTTCAAACCGACCCCGGCAGTGCCCGGGCCGATCGGTTCCTGCCGTTCTTGTTAGGCCGCGATTCGCTCCAGCGGATTCGAGCCCCGGCCAAGGTCGTCGAGGCTCGGGGGTTGCTGGCCTCCTGGAATGGCCGCTACGAGCTCGAGAGTCGCGGCCCAGCGTTGTTCGAGGCGGTGATGCGGGAACTCGTCCGCCGGACCTGGGACGAGCTCGCCTCGACCGAGCCGCGCCAGGGCCTTCGCCCGGCTGAATCCGTTTTGTTGGGGCTCCTTGGCGATTCAACGAGCGGGTGGTGGGACGATCGTGCGACGACAAGCGTCATCGAGCACCGGGATGACATCCTCGAGGCCTCCCTCGCCGCCGGACTGGACTCGGCGCTGGCCCGGCATGGCCCGGCCGACAGCGCCGGTTGGCTCTGGCGCAATGCGCACCACGCCAACATCTACCACCTCCTGAAGATCCCGGCGCTCTCGGCGCTCGAGTTGTCGGTTCCCTCGGGACCCTCCACCTTGAGCCCGTCGAGTGGGGCCGGGACCAGTGGCGCGAGCTGGCGGATGGTAGTAGAGCTTGGAAAAGAGGTGACGGCCTGGGCCACCTATCCGGGCGGCCAGTCCGGCAACCCCACCAGCCGCCACTATCGAGATTTTCTCGACGGCTGGCTGACCGGCGCCCTCGATTCATTGGTCGTCCCCGCCCGGCCCGAGACCTTTCCCGCCGATCGGATCGAGAGTCGCCTCACGTTCGGAAAGGGGCGTTAGGCCATGGTGATGGTTTATTGGATGCTGGTCGTCGCCAACGGCGTGGCCTTCGGCACCCTCGCCGCCGGGTGGTACGCGGTACCGGTCATCGGGCTGGTCGGGGCACTGTTTGCACCCCGGCGGTCCCGTCCGTTGTTCACGGTCCCGGCCGGATGCGTGCTCGGCTGGGCTGGCTTGCTGCTCCGGAGCGCCCGGGCTGACGGATTTCCGGCGCTGGTCGCCATGGTAGGCAAGTTGGTTCCGATCGCTCCCCCGGCCCTGGTCGGTGCCACGCTTGGGTTGGCGCTCCTCCTTGGCCTCGGGGCCGCGGGTCTCGGGGTCGCCCTTCGCCGGCCGCTCGCCGAGGATGCGTAGACCGACCTTTCACTCACATTGGGAGTTCAAATCACCTGAAGGCCGCAATCACCGCGCTGATCTTGATCGGGTCAGCCAACGCGGCCGAGGGGCAGCAGGACACGGTCCGGATCCAGGCCATCTCGGTGGCGCCCTATCGGGACATGTTGGTGGCGGTGCGAAACAAGGTGAAGAAGCTGGTTGCCGGTCGACAAACCTTGGTTCAGGTCCTGGCGGCCAAGCCCAGTGCGGCGTTTGACGCCACTTGGGGTAAGGGCTTCATGAAGGCGGACGACTTGGTGACGTCGGTGTTCGAGAGCCTCACCGCCAAGAAGTAGGCCCGTTACCGAGTGAAGACCAAGATGGCGCCGCCGTCGTAACCTGTTCCGAATTGAATGCTGGCGTCGGCGGCATTGAGGTAGCGGATTTCCCGAACGATCATTGCGGAGATTTCCGCCAGCGCGCCCACCCCGACCCGGGGGGCCCCATCCACGACGACCCGGGCGGTTGGCGTGGGGGTGCCGCTGGCCGCATTGCCGAAGGAGCTGGCGCCCCGGTTCCGAAGGAACCCGGGGCGCAACCGCTGAACGAGGTCCCGCGCCGTGTTGACCTCGGTCCGGATCGCATCGATTTCTTCGACGACGATGACATTCGGTTGACGTTTGACTTTGGGCTTGGCGGCGGGTGAATCTTGGGCGGCCGCCGGATCGCCCAGGACGGCAATCAGCATTACGGACATCAGCCATTTCATCGGAACCCCCAGGATTGCCTCGTGCCGGGAAAGATAGTCCGGAGGAGCCGGGGCGGCGTCGGCCCAGGGCAGGGCGGCCCCGATGCCGGCAATGAGCGCGGCCAACAAGAGGCGAAAAGTCACTCGCTCTTCCTCGGCGGAGGCAGTTTGCCAGCCTCGGTCAGCGCTCGCCGTAAGGCGAATTCGATTTGACCGTTGAGGCTTCGAAGCTCGGCCGAGGCTCAGCGCTGCAAGGCGTCGTGTAACGCTGGGTCAATTCGGATCAGGACGGACTTCCGCTCGGCCACGGGAATCAGGAGTAGAGCGATCCGGCGTTTATCACCGGTTGGGTCGACCGCTCGCTGCAGAGCACCACGAGGAGATTCGGCACCATTGACGCCTTCCGCTCATCGTCGAGGTGGACGATCCCTCGCTTGGACAGGAGCTCGAACGCGTTCTCGACCATGCCGACGGCTCCTTTCGCCGGGCCGGGGTGTGACTACGGGATGATGATGGCCTTGAGAAGGGTCTGCGATGCGACCGCTGCGAGTGCGTCCCCGGCATGGGCCAGGTCGAATCGGGCCGTCACCATCTCTCGCCAAGGAATCCGGTGCTGAAACCGCGCGGCCAATTCGACCGCCCGATGGAAGTGCGAATAGTCCGATCCCCAGCACCCGCGGAGGTCCACGTGCTTCCGGTTGATCTGAAAGTGGGGGTGGATCGGAACCGTGCCGTGGTCGGTATACTGGCCGACCACCACCACCCGGCCCCCGTCGCGAACCAAATCAAGCGCCTGGGGAACGGCCTCTGGCCGCCCGGCGGCTTCGATGACGACGTCCACCCCCCGCCCTCCGGTCAGGCGGCGCACTGTCTCGAGTCGTTCGGCGGGAGGCACCGCGAGGTCCAAGGTGGTTGTGGCACCCATCCGCCGAGCGAACGCCAGTCGATCCGCCGGTGCCCCGACGGCGATGATCTCGCCCGCACCGGACAACGCCGCCAGGGCAATCGCTGATTGGCCCACCGGGCCGGCACCGAGGACCGCCACGCTTTGCCCAAGCTTGATCTCGGCTCGATCGACCGCGTGGACCGCGGTCGTCAACCCGCATCCTCCGCCGATGAAGGTCTCCGGTTCGAGCGCCGCGGGGAGCCGGATCATCTTGACGCCGGGCTTCATCCAAATCCGCTCCGCCCACCCTCCGAGCGGCCCTTCGCTGGCGCTGTAGCTGATCCCGTACACCCGGCGGGACGGACACCGGGTGGTCTGCTTGGCGACCAAACACTGGTAACACTGGTTGCAGGTCTCGTGGACGTCGAGGAAGGTGACGACGTCGCCCTCCTGAAAGGGAACCCCGTCGATGTCCTTGATCGGGCTCCCCATCGCAGCGATGCGGCCGACCGAGACGTGCCCGGGGATCAAGGGGTAGGGAACACCCGAGAGTCGCCCGTGGTGGAGATGCACGTCGGTTCCGCAGACTTCGGAGTACATCGTCTCGAGGAGGGCGGCGCCGGCGGTCAAGGCCGGAATCGCAATCTGCTCGAGACGAATCGGTTCGTTGGGGCCGGGCATGACAGCCGCAAGGCACGTGATGGTCATCTGGCGGGCTCGGCTAGACCGCGAGCAGTTCGAGTTGCACGCCGCTGCTCCAGTCAGGGTGGATCAGGATCGAACGGGGTCCGAACGGCCGAAACGGCACGCCCTCGTGACGGAGATGGGTGGTCGCCGTGTTCAGGTCATGAATCGACACGGTGAGCCCGATGGGCTCAGCGGAGGGCGGATTGGTCGACAGGCTGGGCCCGAGGCGAGCGGCCGCATAGCCCGGCGACACCAACCAAAGGCGCGAGGCCCCGAGGTCGAGGGCAACACCGCCCGGGTGCGGGTGAACTCTGGCTCTGCCCAGAAGCCGTTGATAGGCCACGGCTGCTACCTCAGGGGCCGGGTGGATCACGGTCATTCCTGCGATTCCGAAAGCCGTGTTGGCATGGTGCTGCCACTCCGGTCGCCAGACGAACTCGCGAGTGTGTTGTTGGCAGAAGAAGGCCGGGAGGGCCGGGCTGGACTCCTCGGGCAGGTGAGCGACGCTGAAGCGAGCCCGAACCTCTCCATGGGGCAAGGAAACCGGCCGCTCGAAATCGACGACGGGCGGGACGTCGATCCCCCGGTCGATCAGGGCCGTCCGGGTGGCCCTGACATCGGTGGTGCCGAGAGCCATGGCCCCAAATCCCTCGCGGCGCTCGAGAATCCGGGCCCACCGCTCGCTGCCGGTCGACCGATCGAGCACGGCCAGGAGTTCGATGTAGTCGCGGCCGAGCATGATGGTGTGGTTAGCGGTCCCCAAGGAGGGGTGGCCGCCCCGCTCGGTGAGCGTGAACCCGAGCCGGCGGTAGTGGTGCGCCGCCGACTCCAAATTTCGGACAAACACGATGGCATGGTCGAGGAAGATCATCGGAAGCTCGATCGGCGTTGGTCGAATCTACCAAACGGCGCACCGCGAAACAACGAGCCGGTGAAACGGCTATTATCCTTCGCTACCTTCGAATGAGGTTCTCTCGTGTCCCGCCATCTCGCCAATCCGAACAAGATCCAGCACCACCTGACGACCACGGCGTTTACCCTCGACGGGTACCGGGTCACCGCAACCCTCGGCGTCGTACTTGGAATCACCGTGCGGTCTCGCTCGTTCTTCGGGTTCATCACGGCGTCCCTTGAAACGCTAGGGGGCGGCCGAATCGACCGGTTTGTGCAGCTTTGTGAACGGGCCCGCTCGGAAGCGTTCGAGTTGATGCTCCAGCATGCCGAGCAGTCCGGTGGGAATGCCGTGATCGCCATTCGATACGACGCGACCGAGGTCCTGCAGGGTGTCAGCGAAGTCCTGTGCTACGGAACGGCTGTCGTTGTTGAGCAGGTCTGATTCGGTCGAATCGCGTTGTGATGGCCTGGTCGGGCAGCAATTGGGTTAACGCCTCCGCCGCTGGCGGCCTATCATCCGCGGGCATCCATCCACCGGAGTCGTGGTGCTCGCCAAAGTCCGTTCTGCCGCCGTCATCGGCATCGATGCCTATCCGGTCGATGTCGAAATCGATCTCGCCAACGGGCTCCCGTCGTTCTCGACCGTTGGCCTTCCGCACGGCGCGGTCAAGGAGGGCAGGGAGCGGGTGTCGGCCGCTCTGGCGAATTCCGGGTTCGAGTTCCCGCTCAAACGAATCACCGCCAATTTGGCCCCCGCCGATGTTCCCAAGGCCGGCTCGGCCTTCGATCTCCCGATTGCCCTCGGGGTTTTGGTGGCCAGCGGTCAGCTGGCCATCCCAAGGCTGGCGGACGGATTCGCGTTCGGGGAGCTCGGCCTCGAGGGGAGCCTTCGACCGGTCCGGGGCGCCCTCTCCCTGGTGAGCTGCGCCCAGGCCCTCGGCGCTCGATGGGTCCTGGTACCTTCGGCCAATCGGGCCGAGGCAGCGTTGGTCGAAGGCATCGAGGTGTTGGCCGCTCCGTCCCTGCGGGCCATTGCGGATCATTTCCGGGGCCGGGTCCAATTGCTCTCCGGACCCGCCGGCATCGCGGCTGTGGCCGCGCCATCGGACGGCGTGGATTTTTCAGAAGTCCGCGGGCAGGTGCTTGCGAAGCGCGCCCTCGAGATCGCGGCGGCCGGTGGCCACAACATGCTCATGGTCGGTCCTCCGGGCAGTGGCAAGACGATGTTGGCCCGCCGGCTGCCCACCATCCTGCCCCCGATGACCGCCGCCGAGGCCGTCGAGGTAACTAAAGTCCATAGCGTGGCGGGGCTCGGTGGATCCGCGGTCGGCCTCCGGAGCAGCCGGCCGTTCCGGGCTCCCCACCACACGGTGAGTGATGCCGGCATGGCGGGCGGCGGCCCCCATTCCCGCCCCGGCGAAGTGAGCTTGGCCCACCGCGGCGTGCTCTTCCTCGACGAGCTGCCCGAGTTCCGCCGCAACGTGCTCGACACCCTCCGCCAACCACTTGAAGATGGGATCGTCACGATCGCGCGGGCGCAAATGACCGTGACCTACCCGGCCCGGATGATGCTCGTGGCCGCAATGAACCCCTGCCCCTGCGGTTACTTCGGCGACCCGACCCGGGAATGCCAATGTACGATCGAGGTCCGTCGTCGCTACCGGAACCGGATATCCGGACCGCTCTACGATCGGATCGACTTGCAGTGCCAGGTTCCCGGCGTGGCCTGGTCTGAACTCGTGGACGGTGACTTGGCTGAGTCAAGTACCGCGATCGCTGCCCGAGTGCGGAGCGCCCGGGAACGGCAGCGGGTTCGGTTCGACGGCCATTCGGTTGCCTCGGTCAACGCCGATCTGTCAGGCCGCGGGGTGGACCGGTGGTGCGCCCCTGACGCCGAGGGCCGGAAACTCCTGGCGCTGGCCCTGGCGCGGCTCGGGTTGTCGGCCCGGGCGTATGTCCGGGTTCTCAAGGTGGCTCGGACGATTGCGGATCTTGGAGGGGAGGACCGGGTTCGGGGGCCCCACGTCGCCGAGGCGGTGCAGTACCGCGGCCTGGATCGGTCTATTGGGGGCTGACCAAGTTCACCACCAGCCGGAGCCGGTAGTCTTCCGGGCGGATGATCCCGCGAACCAGAGCCGGATAGGGTCGCAAGTCTATCGCCTCGATGATGTAGCGGCCCTCGGTCACGCTCGCCGGCAGTCCAGCATCGATCAGCACCGGACCCTGGGTGGACCCTCCAAAGACGCCCAGCTCAATTCCAGCCTTTCCCTTGACCACGCACACCGCGTCGATCGGGCACCGGCTGTCGCCGACCACCCGTCGAAATCCGACCGTCAGGTCGGTGCCGACGATCCGGGTGCTTTGGTTTGGCGCGATCTCAAATTCCTCGCCCAGCGGAACCTCGGTCGGGTCGAGCCCAAAACATCCGGCGATCAATCCGGCCCCGGCCATCCAGTGCCAATGCTTCATTCGGGTCATGCCTCCGGCGTCCTTTGGGCAATCCCCGTACCAGCTTGTTCAAGGGCTAAGTGCACTGAATAGGGCCCGGTAGCCGCCGGCCGAGGCACCCCGTGTTGGAACGACACGCGGGTCCGACACGGCTGGTACGCAGCCAGTGCCGCGCCAGATGTTGTGCGGCGACCGGCAGGGGACCGGAAACCGGACCTCAGGTACCCGGGAATACCTGGCGGAGGTGGGTCAGGATGTTGAGTTCCAAGCGGCCGGTGGTTGCGCAGGGCACCCGTTCGCTTCGGCCTCCCGGGACGTCAACCGCGTCCGCACTGAGCAGGATCTGGAGTCGGGAGCCCTTGGGCGCGGGGGATACCTGGGCGCCGAGGTTGAGGAAGACATGCCAGAGGTCGGCGTTGGCCCCGGTGATGCCTTCGCCGCAGGAGAGGAACGCCGAGACCGGTTTGGTTCCGATCCGGCGGCTCACCCGGAGGCGTTTGACCCCAAGCTGGTGGTTGGCCGGATCGTCCTCCTTCATTGCGAGCTTGACGTCGGCGAAGAATGCCTTGAGGACCCGGTACACGCTGTCAGCGGGTCCGGCGACGAGGCCGCTGGTCGAACCGAGGTCCCGCTCGAACACGAACGTCCCCCAATCCGTGAGGAGTTTTTCTTGAGCCGCTACGGGCCGGCCCACCAACACCAATATTGCGGTCAGCCATGCCAATGGTCGCATCGGTCGGTCCTCATTAGGGTTGGTGACTGGTGGACAATATGAGCCTTTGGGACCGGAAAGGCAGCAGGATGGATCCGTTTTGCCACACGCTGGTTGGCGCCGCCCTCGCGAAAGGCGGGTGTGACCGCTGGACGCCGCGGGCCACGGCGGTGCTGATGTTCGCCGCTAACGCGCCCGATGTCGATGTTGTGGCCACGCTGGTGGGAGAGAACCTGGCGTGGCGGCGGGGCGTGTCGCACGGGGTTCCGGCGCTGCTGGTCTGGCCGTTTCTGATCGCCGCGGCGGCCCTGCTGTTCGACCGATGGCGTCCGGTGCCAGGGGAGCCCCCTGTCCGGTTCGGACCGGTCGCCGCGATCTCGGCGGTCGGGGTGCTGACCCACCCCGTTCTCGACTACCTCAACAACTACGGGATGCGCTGGTTGATGCCCTTCCGGGATCGATGGTTTTACGGTGACAGTCTGTTCATCGTGGACCCCTGGCTTTATCTCGTCTTGGGGCTCGGGCTCTACTTGGCGGGCCGGAGTCGCCGGGCTGGACATCATGACCCTGCTCGCCCGCTCCGCATCGCGTTGGCCATCGGGTTGGTCTATATCGGGGGAATGATGGCGGGCACCACGGCCGCCCGGGCGATCGCGGTTCGATCGTTAGGTAATGTCGACCGGGATCGGCTGATGGTCACCGCCCTGCCGGTCACGCCATTTCGGAAACAACTCATCGCCGACGACGGCGGGCACTATCGGATTGGGACTGTCGACCTGTTGACCCGGACCACTCGAGTGGACTCGACCATGACGAGGAACCCTCGATTTGCCGAGGCGGTCGCCGCGCTCAAGCAGAGCGCGCCGGGGCGAGCCTTGCTACGGTGGTCGCGCTATCCGGTCGTGCGGGAGGTCGAGGGAGGACGGCTCCGATTCTTCGACCTGCGGTACACCGACGGCCGCGACCCGTCATGGGCCAGCCTCGATGTCAATCCGATTGAGCCGACGCTCGGACCGCTGCCAGCGACGCCCTAAGCCGGGCCACCGACATCCGCCACAGCGGCCCGGCCTGGTCAGTCGAGACCCAGGCAAACCGCACCGTGCTCCCAGGCGCCAGTTGCGCAAACCGGGTCAGGTCGGCGCTGATCACCGCGCCGATCTTGGGGTAGCCGCCGACCGTCGGCCCGTCGCGGAGGATGACGATGGGCTGCCCGTCGTCCGGTACCTGAATGGCGCCCAGGCAGGTTGCCTCGGAGGGAAGGGTCGCGGTCACCTTGACCGCCAGGGGCGCGCCTTCGAGTCGAGTTCCCATCCGGTCTGAATTGACCGCCACCCGGTAGGGCGATTCGGCGAGTCGGAGGTACGCGTCGGTCGCGAAGACGTGCGCTTGGGGGCCAGGGGCCACTCGGATCGGTCCGGGGTCTGGCGGCGGTGACGGTACCGAGGTGCCGGGCCCGGGTGACATGGGCGGACGGGGTCCCCACCGGAGTTGGTCGCCCGCGGTGAGCCGGCGGCCCTCGAGCCCCCCGAGCGCCGTCGGGAGGTAGGTAGACCGGCTGCCGAGCAGTAGCGGCACGTTGACTCCGCCCTGGATCGCCATGAGGACAAACCGCCGGCCCGCTTCGGAGGCGATCTCGAGGCGACCGCCCTTCGGGATAGCGAGCTGTGTCGAGCTCGGGACCTCGGCGCCGTTCAGCCGCACCACGGCCCCTCCCACCACCGCCACGGCCGCCGCGGCGTCAAAGCCTAACACGAGCTCTCCCTGGGCCAGCTCCAGCCCGGCCGCGCCGTCCGGATTGCCGACCAGCGCATTGCCGATCCGAAGCCCGTCCGGATCCATGGCGCCGCCCGGCGGCAAGCCGATGCTCCGGTGGCCGACCCACCCGAGATCTTGGACCGTGACGAGGCCCGTGGCCCGGATGATGGTCAGCATCTAACGCTCCTCGGCAAACCGCACCCGGTCGCCGACGGCGAGCAGCGCCGGCGAGGCCCGGCGGGGATCGAACAGCGCCGCCGCGGTGCGCCCGATCAGGTGCCAACCCCCGGGCGTTTCGGCCGGATAGATCCCGGTCTGGGCCCCAGCGATGGCCACTGACCCCGCCGGCACCCGAGTTCGCGGCGACGCGCGTCGCGGCAGGACCAGGGCGGGATCGATCGGTCCGAGGTAGGCAAACCCGGGGACAAAGCCCAGCAACAGGACCCGGTACTCGACGGCCGAATGCCGGGCGACGACCTCCCGCACCGACAGTCCGGTCGCGGCCGCCACGTCGGCGAGGTCCGGTCCGTCATACCGGACGACGACCTCCACCAGGCGGCCGGAGGACCCGATGCCGGGCTCGGGTCGACCGATCATGGCAAGGCGCAGGTCGTCCGAGAGTTGGAGGATTGACGTCGCCGTCGGGTCAAAATGCACCGTCAATGTGGTGTAACCGGGGACCCACTCGATCACCCCGCGGACCGGCTCGGCCGCAAATGCCGCCGCCGAGCGGGCGACCGCGTCGGTAACGGCCGGGTCGATCCGGGTGCCGAATGAAATCGTGAGCGCGGCGTCGCCGAGGGGGGCGATGCGGGGTGGGGAAGTCACCGAGCGAAGGGGGCGATATCGATGCCGATGGCTTCGAGCCGCTCCCGGAGGGCTCGGACGATGGCCACCGCATGGGGCCCGTCGCCATGAACGCAGAGGGAGTCCGGCCGGACGATCCGGCGGGTCCCGTCGATCGCGATCACGAAGCGCTCGGTAACCATCCGGACCGCCCGTTCGACCACGGCGGCAACATCATCCAACACCGCGCCCGGCTGGCCCCGAGGCACCAAGCGACCGTCGGCGAGGTAGGCGCGGTCGACGAACGCTTCCCGGGCGGCCCTGACGCCTTCTGACTCCGCTTCGGCGATCATGGCCGAACCGTCGAGCCCGAGCAGCATCAGTTCGGGATCGACACTCCGGATCGCGCGGACAATCGCGCGGGCAACCGGAGCCTCCGTGGCTGCCCGGTTGTACAGGGCGCCGTGGGGCTTGACGTACCGCAGCCTGGCGCCGTTGCCGACGCAGAAAGCCGCCAGCGCGCCGATCTGGTACACCACGTCGGCTTCGATCTGCTCAACCGTTGCTCCGAGTTCACGACGACCGAACCCGACTAGATCGGGGTACGAGGGATGGGCGCCGATGGCGACCCGCCGGGCGGCGGCTCGCGACACCGTTTCCCGCATCACGGTCGGATCACCGGCGTGGAAACCACAGGCCACGTTGGCCGAACTGACCAAGCCGAGGAGTTCGAGGTCGGAATCGAGGCGGTACCGTCCGAATCCTTCGCCGAGATCGGCGTTCAGGTCAACCGACGTCACGTGGTATCAGCCGGCGCGGAGCGGACGATCTTGAAAGCAAAATTCTGCTGGACCCACTGGCGGACCCGCTGCGATCCCTGAACGGCCGGCTGGAATCGCATCAATGCCAGGGCCTCGGTGACCGCGGTGGCAAACTCCGGATGGGCGGTCCGGATGATCTGGATGGTCGACACCTCGACTCGGCCGGCGGTATCCACGACATAATGCACGAAGGTACCTCCCTCGATCCCTTTGGCCAGTAGGGCGGCCGGATAGGCCGGCGCCATACTGTTCGGATCACGAACGACGGCGGAATCGACCTCGATTTCGCTGAGGGCGGTTTCCTCGACCACCTCTGGGGCCGACGGCTCGGACGGCACCGTCACGGTATCGCCCGCCGTACCGATCGGGAGCGTTTGCTCCGGCTGGTCGACCTTGGGCATCGGCTCTTCGGTGGCCCTGCCGGTGCCGGCGATCGCCGACCAGTCAATGGCCGCGCCCAGTGTCCGGCGACCCAGGTCGCGGTCGAGCGGGACCAAGAACACGGCGAGTTGGTCGAGGGGGCCCGGTCGGTCCTCGGCCAGCACGGACCCGGTCGCGATGGCCCCGACGATCATCGCGTGGATCGCGAGGCTCATCAACGCCCCGATGTCGAATCTCGGGGGCGGGGGCGGTAGCAATTCGAAATGGGTCACCGAGGACCCTCCTTGCGGATCAACACTAGGCCTCTGGTCCCGACGACGGCAAGGGCCTCGGGGTTTCGGTCGGGCCGGTTTGTCTCGAGGTAGAATAGTTTTATTTGACTAATAAAAGTAATTGTAATAGATTCTGGTCGTGTCCAAAGATCCGGTCGCCCAACTGCTCACCGCCTACCCGGTCCTCCACCACGCCCTGCTCCAACGGGACGTTCGTGGCGGTCCGGGCGGGGTTGCGGTCACCGCCCACCAACTCACGCTGCTCGCCCAACTCGATCAGGCGGTGGGCCGGACCCTGACGGACCTCGCCGTGGCGATGGGTGTGGCGCTCCCGACGATGTCCCTGTCCGTTGACCGGATGGAGGGCTTGGGTCTCGTCAAGCGGGAACGCGATCCGGGTGACGGGCGTCGCGTAGCCCTCCGCTTGACCGAGGCGGGGGGCCGGTTGGCCCGGAGCCGGTCGTTGCTCGACCCGGTGAGGGTCCGGGCCCTGCTTGCCTCCTTGAGTCTCACCGAGCGCACCGCCGGGATCGAGGCGGTTGTGGTCTTAGCCCGGGCCGCCCAGCGGCTCGGGCTGTCGTCGTCGTCCGCGAGTCGTTCAGACCGCCATCCACGAGGTCGCTCATGAACCGTCGGCAACGCCTTCGTCGCGCCCGGATTCGGCTGCTCTGCTGGTTTGGCCCGCCCGGACTGGCGGCCCTGCTGTGGCTGGTCGGCCTCTTACTGCCGGCCCGGCATGTCGAGGAGGAGCGGACCGACTTCACTGTCTCGGCTGAAACGGTATGGGCCGTGTTGACGGACTTGGACGGGATGCCCACCTGGCGTCGCGGAATCCAGGCCTTGGAGCGGCTCCCGGATGTCGAGGGGCAGGTGCGATGGATCGAGGTTCGATCGGCGGGACGCTCCACGACCTACCAGCGGGTCGAATCGGTGTCGCCGCGGCGCCTCGTCGTCCAATCGTCCGAGCCGGGCCGACGGTGGGTCTATGACATTCGGGTGCTGGATCGCGGGAGCGAACTCACCGTTCGCGAGGAGCGAGAACTCAGGAACCCGATCATGCGGACGGTCCTTGGTATCTTCGGAGACCGGGCGCGCCTCAACGCCCTGACCGCCGACCTCGCTCGCCGGCTGGCGGGGCGACGAGACCAGTTGGCCTCGCGGGCAGCTGACTAGGGCAGGGGGTTGCGATCCGGCAACACGTTGCAGTGGATCAGCGCGCGCTCCAAGTAGATCTCGACCAAGTCAAAATGGAGGGTCTTGCTGCGATGGATAGACCGGGCGGAGCATCCCAGCGATACGGCCGCTGCAACGAGCGCCGCTTCATCAACCGCCAGCAGGTGGCAGGTCCGCCGCTCCCGGAACTTGAACAAGTTCTCGTGCACGGCAATTCCCCCTTGGGCCGCCCAGACTCGCGCCAGGGTGACTTCGCGGGTCTGAAAGTAGCGCCAGCCGGCCCGGGGCTCAGTCATTCGGCGGCCGCCGACGATCCCGCTTGATGCCCGACCGGTGCCGCTTCTGCTCCAGTCTCCGGGCTTTTTCGGCTTTGGGGATTCGGGTTTCCTTCCGCCGTTTCGGGACCACAAGCCCCCGGCCCACGAGGTCCTGGAGCCGCTCGCGGGCGGCCTCTTTGTTGCGAAGCTGGCTGCGGGAGTCCGAGGCCACGACGCGGATCCACCCCTCGGCGTCGATCTTCGAGGCCAGCTTCGTCAGCAAACGGGCGCGCTGATCGGGGGTGACCACCGACGAGGTCCGGAGGTTCCACTGGACTTCGACCCGGGTTGACGAGGTGTTGACGTGCTGGCCGCCGGGTCCGCCCGAGCGGGTGGCCCGAAATTCCAGCTCGTGGTCCGGGATGAGCAATGGCACCATAGCGGGCCAAAGTATAACCTCGCTTCCGTAGCCGGTTCGTGCCGTTACGTTTCCACCATGGAAAGCCGGAGGGGTTTGGAGGAGTGGTTTCGAGGCCGTGGCCGGGTGTTGCTTGGCTATTCGGGCGGCGTCGATTCCGCGTTGCTGGCGGTGGTTGGCGCACGGTCGCTCGGTCCCGACCGGTTCCTGGCGGTCCTGGGCCGGAGTGCTTCGTTTCCCGAAGTCCAGTGGCGCCAGGCCCGGTCGATCGCAGACTTGTTCGGAGTGCCGGTTCTCGAAATCGACACCGCTGAACTCGCGAATCCAGAGTATCGCGCCAACTCGCCGGAGCGGTGCTACTTCTGCAAATCGGAACTGTGGGCTCGACTCGCGGAGGTTGCGGAGGCGTCGGGCTTCGACACGATCATCGACGGCACCCATGCCGACGACCTTGGCGAGCATCGCCCCGGAGGTCGGGCGGCGGCCGAACGCCGGATCGGTTCGCCGCTTGCCGAACTTGGCTGGACCAAGGCGATGATTCGCGAGGAGGCCCGAGTCCTCGGGCTGCCGATTTGGGATGCGCCGGCGGCACCCTGTCTGTCGAGCCGGATTCGCTACGGCTTGGCCGTGACCCCGGAGCGGCTCCGCCAGGTAGAACTCGGTGAGGAATTCCTGCGTACGCTGGGCGTTCGGGGCGATCTACGGGTTCGCCATTACGACGACGTCGCCCGCATCGAGGTAAAGCCCGACATGTTTCTGCTAGTGGACACTCATTGGGCGGCCATCGAGTCGGGGTTCGCTGCCCTCGGGTTTGAGAGCGTCGAACGCGATCCCACCGGGTATCGGCGCGGGAAGCTCCTGCCGGTGGCGTCGTGAGACTCTTCATCGGGATTCCGCTTCCGGCACCGACCCAGGCCGAGGTCGCCGCGATCCTCCGCCGGCTTCGGGCCCGCGAATGGCCGGTCCGTTGGGTCCGGGACAAGGGGCTTCACTTAACGATCAAGTTCTTCGGCGAGACGACCACCGACCGAGTCGATGCGATTCTCGAGATGCTCAACTTTGCCACCGAGGGCCTGCATCCGTTGACCATGACTCTCTCGGCCGGGGGCGTTTTCCCCTCCGTGCGTCAACCCCGGGTCATTTATCTCGGCATCGATCCGGAGCCGAGCCTCGAACTGCTGCAGGACCGGGTGGAGCGGGGCGGAGAACAACTCGGCTACCCGCCCGAGGGGCGCCCGTTCCGCCCCCATCTCACGCTTGGTCGGGTTCGCGAGGGGCATCGATTGCCGGAGGGTTGGCAGGCCGAGGTCGAGGGGATTCCGGCCGGCGAGGCCTTCTTGGCCGACCGGGTGGTGTTGTTCGAGAGCGAGCTGACGCCCGCCGGGCCAACCTACGCGATTCGGCACGAAGTGGTCCTCACATGATTTTGAGTTGCCTGGCGTGGCCCGCTCGCCTGATGGGCACCGCGTTGCTGGTCGGGATCGGGTATGTGGGATGGGTCAATCGGGCCGAAGTCCGGCGCTGGGTCCACCGCGCCACCGCCGCGCCCACGCCGCCGCCCGACGACACGGTGACGCCGGCCGAGCTTCGCCGCCGGGCCGAGGCCCGGCTCGATTCGTTGGCTCGGGGTCTGGCAGATTCGGTCGTCCTAACACCCCGGGAGGTGGCCACGATGGTGGTGGCTGAGGTCGACCGGCGGGCGGTGGGCGTGGCCGACAGCGTCGTCGTTGAGCTGCTCGACGGTGGGGTCGCCATCCGGGCCCAAGTCGACGCCGCCCGGCTGCCAAAGGGTGCCTTGGGCCCGTTGGCCGAATGGGTAACCGGCCGGGAAACGGTGGCGGTTCAGGGCCCCTTGGTGCTTCGCCGGCTCGGTGTCGCGGAATGGCGGGTGGACCAGGTGACCGTTCGAGGCTTGCCGCTTCCGCGGGGACTCTGGGAGCGAATGCTGAGCCTGCTCATTCCGGGGACCAGCGGAACGCTCTCGTTCCCGGTGGATCGGTGGATCACCGGGATTCGGGTCACTCCGGAGGGTGCGGTGTTGTTCGGCGGCCCGGCCGAGCGAGTGCCATGAAATCGCGGATCTTGGTGGTGGACGACGAGCCCTCGGTCCGTGACGCGCTCCGGCAAGTGCTCGAGTACGAAGGGATGGATATTCGGACGGCGGGGTCCGGGGGTGAGGGGCTCACTTTGTTCGAGGAGTTCCGGCCCCATGTCGTGGTGCTCGATGTCAAGATGGCCGGCCTCGACGGCCTCGATTCTTGATCCTGTCGCCGGGGAAATCGGTGACCCATGGGGACGTCGAACGGCTCCTGCCGGGGCCTGCTGCCGCCCCGGTTGAGGCGCCGGATGGCGCCGAACCCAACGGCAGCTTCGGGTCGTTCAAGCTGGATGCGGAGCGGGTCTTCCTGCCCCAGAAGCTCCGCGAGCACGACTGGAACGTGTCGGAAACCGCCCGCGCCCTGGCCATGCCGAGGTCGAATCTCTACAAGAAGATCGAACGGTACCAACTGAACCGGGAATCAAAGTGACCGGAGGCCAACCGCGGGACTGGGACAAAGAGATGGCAGATATCGACAAGATCCTTGCCAAGACTCCACCGGCACAGCCTGCGGAACGGTCGAATGTCGGTGGTCCGGCCGCCGCCGCTCCGGCCCGAGGCAAAGCCATCGGTCCGGTCGGGCGCCGCGCGGTGCTCGCGACTTGGTTCAAGGTCGGTCTCGGGGCGGCGCTCGCCGCCGGGATGACCCAATGGCCATATTTCCACGCGTGCGGCACGGCGCTCTTCCTCTATCTCGGGGCGATCGGGATGGTCGGGTTGAGCGGTGTTTGGGGTATGATCACCAGTTGGCGGCACCGGATGGGGCTCGCGCACACGGTTTCGATCCTGGTCCTGATCTGGGGTGGCATCCTTGCGGCCGCAACCATCCTTCCGCGCAATGGGTACGCCAGGCTGGCCGCCACCTGGGTTTGTCCGTAGCCCTCTGCTCTCCCATTCCATTCTCACGGTTGAGGTGGTGGTTGCGAAGTAGCCGCGACGCGGGGTAGGTTCGGTTGCGGATCGATTTCTTTCGAAGGGTCTCGACGGACATGCGTCCAATTCGGGTCGGTGCTGGGGAAAACGGGTCAGGGTCCGATGATGGGTCCCTCGACATCTATCTTCGGGAAATCAGCCGGTATCCGCTGATTCCTCAAGAAGAGGAAGTGACCCTGGCTCAACGGATTCGAACCGGCGAGGAAGAAGCGCTCGACAAACTGGTCCGGAGCAATCTGCGGTTCGTCGTGTCGGTCGCCAAGAAATATCAGAACCAGGGCGTGTCGCTGTCGGATCTGATCAACGAGGGCAACCTTGGTCTGATTCGGGCCGCCCACAAGTTCGATGAGACCAAGGGCATCAAGTTCATCTCGTATGCGGTGTGGTGGATTCGCCAGGCCATTCTTCAGGCGCTCGCCGAACAGAGTCGGATCGTCAGGGTTCCCCTGAACCGAGCCGGAACCCTCTACCGGATCACCCGTCGGAGCGCCGCCCTCCAGCAGGAGTTGGGTCGCCAGCCGACGGCGGCCGAGGTGGCGGAGGGCATGGATATAGGGGTCGACGAGGTGGAGAAGGCCTTGGCGATTTCGCTGAACCACGTGTCGCTCGACGCGCCCTTGGCTCCGGGCGAGGACAACTGCCTCCTCGACTATCTGGCCGACACCCAGAATCCCAGCCCTGACGCCGAGACCTTCGAGCGGGCCTTGACCCATTCGATCGAAGAAGTGTTGTCGGGACTCCGGGAGCGGGAGGCGAAGATCTTACGGCTCTATTTCGGTCTCGATAGCCCGGAGCCGATGACGCTCGAAGAAATCGGAGCCACCTTGGGCATCACCCGTGAACGGGTGCGCCAGATCAAGGAAAAGGCGCTCAGCCGGCTCCGCCACGTCAGTCGCTCGAAGGCCCTTGAGAGTTACCTGTTCTAACTAGAGACTATGGCTTCAAACTCTTCGTTCGACATTTCGACCGGCGCCGATCTTCAGGAAGTGGACAATGCGGTCAATCAGACCGTGAAGGAAATTGGCCAGCGGTACGATTTCAAAGGCACTCATTGTACCATCGAGTTCGATCGCGCCTCGGCCACGGTCAAATTGTTTGCCGACGACGAGTTTCGGATGAAACAAGTGATCGACGTGCTGGAGGCCAAGTGCGCCAAGCGCCAAGTGCCCTCGCAAAATCTCTCCAAGTCCGACTTCGAACCCGGCACGGGCACCTCCGTTCGCTGTGTCATCACCTTGAAACAGGGGATTGACCAAGAGACCGCCAAGAAGATCTCGAAGGCGATCAAGGAAGGGGGCTTCAAGAAGGTGCAAACCCAGATTCAGGGCGAGGAAGTCCGGGTGACCAGCCCTTCGCGCGACGAACTGCAGACGGTCATGGCCTTCCTGCGTACTCAGGATTTTGAAATCGAACTCAAGTTCGGCAATTACCGCGGTTAGGTGGTGCCGCGCGGCGGCCGTCCTGGCCCTCGCTATGATGCTCGGCTGCCCTCGGGCCGAAGTCGGCGGCGTCGCGGGCTTGCCCGGGGCGGCGAGTGCCGAGCCGATGGTGCGGGTTGGCATCGGCCTGCCGCAGACAGAGTTGTCCATCGGAGGCGGGGCAGGTTTGCTGCTTTCCGGCCCCGACGGCGGGGGCTTGACGGAGATTCCCGCCGGATCGAGCGCTGAGGTCAGGGGCAACGGGACGACGGTGCGGGCACGGGTCGGCGGCCTCAGCACGCCGGCGGGAACCGTGCTGACCGTTCGCTCGGTTGACTCGCTCGGCTACATCCGGGTCAACGGCCGAGACTATCGGGGATCCTTGATGGTGTCGTCGACACCGGCCGGTGTGCTGGCCGTGAACTTGGTGTCGCTCGAAGACTACGTTGCCGGCGTGGTGAACGCGGAAATGGGCCGCCGCCCTGCCGGCGACAGTCAAGCGGTGCGAGCTCAGGCGGTCATTTCGCGAACCGTCGCGATGCGGGCGCTGGGGCGATATCGGGTCAGGGGCTATGACGTCGTTAGCACCATCTCCGATCAGGCCTATGGCGGTGTCATGACGGAAACCGGGGCCGGATGGGCGGCGGTCCGGGCAACCCGGGGCGAGGTGTTGATGTTTGGCGGGACCGTGATCGAGGCATTCTTCCACTCGACCTGCGGGGGCAGCACCGAGGCGGTGGATGAGGTGTTCTCGGGTGCGGCCCAGCCCTATTTGCAGTCGGTTTCCGATCGAAGCCCGAGCGGAGCGGTGTATTGCGCGCTGTCACCCCGGTTCCGATGGCGGGAGGAATGGACCGGCGACCAGTTGGCCCGGGTGGTCCGGGAGAACGCCCGGCTCCTCGGGGCAACCGCCGAAGCCATCGGATTCCTCGGCGACCTCCAGATCGGGGGCCGATCGCCATCCGGACGGGTGAGCGACCTCGTCATGGTTGCCGCCGGACGCATGGTGCCGATCGTCGGGCAGCAAGTCATCCGGCAAGTGTTCCGGACCGGGGATGGCGGCTGGCTTCGAAGCGCCCAGTTCTCGATTCAGGCGAGTCGGGGAGGGGGCCGGATCGTCCGCCTGGCCATTGACGGCAGCGGGAACGGTCATGGGGTCGGGATGTGCCAGTGGGGGGCCATTGGCCGGGCCCGCTCGGGGGCCGGCTACCAGGCGATCCTCGCCGCTTATTTTCCGGGTACGGAGCTCCGCCGCCTTTATTGAGGGTCCGCCAATGACCAGTGTTCGTCGTTCCGGGCCCCATGCCCGTCCGTCCGCCGCCTCGCCCCGCTCGCCTGAACTCGAAGGGCTCCAGCCCCCGCTCCGGCTTGGCATCATCGGGGCTGGTGCGATCGTTCAAGTGGCCCACCTGCCGGTGCTGCGGAAGACCAAAGCGGTCGAGCTGGTGGCGCTGTGCGATTCGGACTTGGTCAAAGCTCGGGCGTTGGCCGAGCGAACCGGGATTCCGAGCGTTTACGATGATTTCGAGGATCTGCTCCAACATGAGCGGCTGGAGGCCGTTCTGATCGCGACGCCGAACCACCTGCATGAGTCGCACATTGTCGCCGCCCTCTCGGCCGGGCTCCATGTGCTGGTCGAAAAACCGATGGCGCTGACGTCGACCGGGGCCCAGAAGATCGTCCGGATGGCCGAAAAGCGAGATCGGGTGGTCATGGTCGGGATGACCCACCGATACCGGCCCGACGTGCAGGCCGTCCGGAGCTTCGTGCAGGCGGGGGAACTTGGTCAAATCACCAGCGTTCGGGCCAGTTGGCATCTGGCCAGACCGGCCCGGACCCCCCTGGGCTGGCGGGAAAAGCGGAGTGAGTCCGGCGGCGGCGTCATGCTCGATTTGGGCCTCACGATGGTGGACTTGGGCCTCTGGCTCGCGGGGAACCCTGTCCCGGCGCGGGTGAGTGCCAGTCTCAGCCGGCCGAGCGGGGAACGATCGGTCGAGCAGTCCGGCAGCGCCATGGTGGTATGCGAAAACGGGGCCTCGATCTTTGTCGATGTCACCTGGCGGCATATCGGGGAAGGGGAGCGGTTCGGGGCCGGCCTGCGGGGCTCGAAGGGCTCCGCCGGGATCAACCCGCTCCACGTGTGGAAGGAAATCCACGGCATGGCGCACGACGTATCGCCGACGGGCTCGTTCAGCCGCGAGAATGCGTTTGCCGCGTCGTTCCGGGCCCAATGGGCCCACTTCCTGGCGGCGGCCGGCGGCCGGATAGCCATGCCGTCCCTTGATGAGCAGGTCCAGGTTCTCAAGGTCATCGAGGCGATCTACCGCTCCGACGCCGACGGCCGAGACGTGTTGCTGTGATCGGGTTCATCCGGGCAGCGGTGTTCACCCTTGGTACACTCCAAGCGGCCGGACCGAGCCCGAGTACCCAGTCGGCGTCGGTGCCGGAGAGCGGGGACGAGCTCACCGTCTATCTCCTGACGTTTGAACCTGGTGGATTGGTGTGGGAGCGGTTCGGTCACAACGCCTTGTGGATACGTGACAGGCGGTCTGGCGTGGATTGGGCCTACGACTATGGCCGATTTCAGTTCGGCCAGACAATCAGCGGTGTGTTCCGGTTCGCCGGCCGATTTGCCGCCGCGGATCTGCGTTACTCGATGGGTGACGGCGACGCGCGGAGTTACCTCGCGGGGTACCAGCGGGCTGGTCGCTCGATCTGGTCGCAGGAACTCGATCTGCCCCCGGCAGCCCGGCTGGCGCTCCGAGATTTTCTCGTGTGGAACGCCAAGGACGAGAACAAGTATTACCAGTACCACTACTACCTCGACAACTGTTCGACCCGGATTCGCGACGCCCTGGATCGAGTGCTCGCCGGGCAACTCAAGGCCTGGGCTGAGTCGACCACCACCCAGATGACCTATCGGGACCATACCCGGCGAACCACCGAAAACAGCCCGACGACCTACACCCTGTTGATGCTTGGTCTCGGCCAACCGGTGGACCGGGCGCTGTCACCTTGGGAGGAGATGTTCCTCCCCATCATGCTCCGGCCGTACCTCAACCAGCTGACGGTTGCCGATCCGGATGGGCGCCGGCACCCGTTGGTCCGGGAAGAGCGTCATCTGGTCGAGAGCAACCGTTTCTCGGTTCAGGACCGGCCGTCGAACTGGACGCTTCGATACCTGGTGGTCGGGTCGGTGTTTGGGGGCATTCTGGTCGGGCTCGGGCGGTTAGGGCGGCGTTCCCTGGGTGGTCGGTTGGGATTCGGGGTCGTCTCGGTCGGTTGGGCGGCCGGGTCCGGGCTCGGTGGAGTGGTCTTGGTCCTGCTGTGGGCGTTGAGCGACCACCGATTCAGCTACTGGAACGAGAATGTCCTCCAACTCAACCTTGCGGCCATGGCGCTGGCGTTGGTATTGCCTCGGGCGATCTGGCGAGGGCAAGCCCGGTACGGCCAGGGGGTGAGGCTGGCCGCCGTCATGGCGGCCAGCTCAGCTCTCGGACTCATTTTGAAAGTCCTACCCCAGATGGGACAGAACAACCTGGAGATGATCGCCCTGATCCTCCCGGCACATTTGGGCGTCTGGTTGGGTCTTCGGGCGCTCGGACCCGGTCCGTCAGCGTAGCGTCAGCCGCCCCGAAGCCGCTTCAGGCCATCGCGCGCCTCGGCGTACTCGGGGAACGCCTTAATCGCTTGATCGTAGAATTCAATGGCCCGTTGCTTGTCACCCTGGTCCTGGTAGAGCAGGGCCCGGCTATAGAGGGCCACCGCTTCGGTCGGAACGTTCCGAGCGCGGACGGCCTGGGCCTTCGCGGCCGGTAGGGGCGAAAGTTTGGCCCCGTCCATCACCCGCTCCCCAACCGACTGAATGACCCGGAACATCTGTTTTCGATCGGTGAGCTTCGGGTCACTTTTGACAACCTTGATGATCTCGCTCGTTTCGACATCGATGATCCGGGCGTCGATCCGAAAATCGCCGTACAGGTCGATGAACGTCCCGGCAATCATGTAGCGGGCGCCGACCAGCTTGCCGAGCCTGGCGGCGGTCTGCGCGTCGACACTGTTGGAAGCGGTGAGGCCATGCTCGTCGAGCAACTTCTGGATTTGCTCCCGGTCAACCAGCCGGATCGCCGGATTCTGGGAGAGCTCCGAGAGGAGCATTCCGGCGATTCCCTTCCGGAGGGCCTCGAAGTCCTCTTTATCCTTGCCGTAGCTTCCGCCGTTTTCAAAGGGAAGCACTGCCACGCCGGGCCGAGTGTCTTGGGCGTGGGCCACTCCGCCGACCGCGGTAGCCAACAGCAGTATCAGAGCAATCCGTCGCATCGTGGTCCTTCGGTTAGCAACTGAGGACGATGTCCTCAGCTGCGATGACCAACTCGAGAGTGCCACCCAGGCGCTCCCGACACTGCACCGCCTCGTCCAGAAGTGCCTCGAGCGCGGCGTCGTCATGCTCGGGGTCATGGTGGAACAGGACCAGCCTTCGGACCTCGGCTTCGAGCGCCAACTCGGTGGCCTGCGCCGCGCTCGAGTGGCCCCACCCGAGCCGAGAGGCAACCTCGGTTTCGGAATACATCGCGTCATGGATCAGCGTATCGGTACGATGCAAGAAGCGGACAAGTTCCGGCCTGATTCTGGCTGCCTCGGCTCCAGCTAACTCGTTGTCGGTCAAATAGCTAACCGAAGGGCCCCCGGCGGCGGGCCGGATTCCGAATCCAAGAGTTGGCGCCGGGTGACAGAGCGAGACACTTTGGACGGAAAACCCCGGTGTCGAAAACTCTGGGGACTTGATTTCGTCCACTTCCAGCGCGGCGCCAATGGCTGTCAGCGGTACCGGAAAGACCGCTGGGGCCATCTGGGACCGAAGGGTCGTTGCCAGCGGCGCGCCGGCGGAGCGGGGGCCGAGAATTCGGATCGCGTTGCCGGCGGTGTAGAGCGGGCTAAAGAAGGGAAGGCCCTGAATGTGATCCCAATGGGTGTGGGAGAGGAGCACCACCAGGTTTTGGGCGGTCTTTGCGGACCAGTTCAGGTGTTTGCCGAGGGGACGAATGCCGGAACCGGCGTCGAGGATCAGGCGATGCCCTTGGCCATCCTCGATCGTGACGCAGGGGGTGTTTCCGCCGTACCGGACGGTTCGAGGCCCCGGCGTCGGGATCGACCCGCGAGTGCCCCAAAATCGGATCGAGAGCGGCACCCTACCCCCGCCGGGCGGCCGTTCGAAGTTGATCGGGATCTTGGATGACAATTTCCTTCCGGTTCATGACGATGACCCCCCGAATCGCGAGGCTTCGCATCGTTCTGGACACGGTTTCCCGGCTGGCACCGACCATCTGAGCAATGGTGGCGTGGGTCATTTTCCTGGTAATCCGGTTGCCACCTTCTTCGCGGGCCATGCCGAGGAGGAGATGGGCGATCCGACCGTTGACGTCGAGCAGGGCGAGGCTCGCGATAGTCTCATCGGCCCGGCGAAGCCGGCGGGAGAGTTCCCGGAGCATGGCGATCGCCAAATCGGGCGAGGCCCGGAGCCGGCTCCGAAAATCATCCCGGCGCAGTTGCCACAAACTGGCATCCGTCATGGCGATGACGTGCGCCGAGCGGGGTTCGTCATCGAGGAGGGCCATTTCGCCGAAGAACCTGCCCTCGGTCAACACGGACAGGATGACTTCGCGGCCATCTTCTCCGAACACGGCGACCTTGACCTGTCCGTCGGCGATGAGGAAGAGGGTATCGCCGGGGTCGCCCTGGGTCACGATCACGGTGCCCTTGGCCAGCACGCTCTCTCGGAGCAAGCCGGCCAGCGCCAGGAGTTCCTCTTCGCCGAGATGGCGGAAGAGCGGGATCGCCTTGAGGAAGTCAGAGCTCGGGATGGACATCGATCCAGCATAGGGTATGGCGGCTGGGCTCGCAAGCCGACGATGGAATTTCGAAGATCCAGCGGGTCACGCGCCGGTCACGCCGATCAGGCATATCCTGGCACGATGAGACACTTCTTTGCGATGACCTGGCTGATGCTCGGTGTGGGCATTTCCGCCGCGGCAGCCCAGTCCACTCCGGTCGAACAGGCGCTCGGGCGGCTCAAGACCGGCGACCGGCTCAAGGTGGAGGTGCCCGGCGCCGTGTGGGTCGGAACCTACCAGCGCTTCGGGGTCGGCGAACTCCTGGTAGCCAGGGATTCCGCGGTGGAGCGGCTGGCCCTCGATCGGGTAACCGGACTCTGGGTGCGGGGCAGGGCGACGAAGATCGGCGCCATTGTCGGGGCGGTTGCCGGGGTTGGGGCGGGGGCCTTTCTTGGTCTGATCGTGGCTAGCGTTGGTGACGCCGACTGCCCAAGCCAGGCAGCCGGTCTGGCGGCGGGTGGCCTGTTGGGCGGAGCCGCGGGCCTCGGACTGGGGGCGATCGTGGGCGCAGCCATTCCTCGGTGGAAACGGATCTTTCGGTGAGGGCGGTTGGAAGGCTGGTGGTCGGTTTGGGGACGGTGCTGGTGCCGGTGGCCAATGGGCAATCGGTGGGATCGGTATCCCTTGGCGCGGTGGTCGGAGCCCGGGTTCAGGGGCCAGTGCAGGAGGCGGTCTTCGGGGGCCACGGCAGCTTCGGCTTCGAGTCTGGCCGCTGGTTCCTGGGTCCAGAGTACAGCGTGACGCACGGCGCAGCGACTCGGACCTGGGCGGTTGGCCTAGTGGCCCGGGTTTCCTGGCCCGGCGAGCGGATCAGGCCGTTTCTCGTGGCGGGAGCCGGAAGCTATCAATGGAGCAGCCGCTATTCGTACCAAGTGCCAAGCGGTCAAACGGTGACCGATTGGGCTGGGCTCGGCTATTTCTCCGGTAGCATCGGGGCAGGAGTCGAGCTTGGCGCGGCCCGGAGCCGACTCAGTCCGCGCCTGGAAGCTCGGTACCATACCAACCTCCAGCGGTCCGATATCGGCGCGGGAGGCCTGGGCTTGGTGACGGCGGCGGCCGGGCTGCGGTACCGGCGGTAGGGGCCTGACCGGACCCTTGCTCGACGACCCCACGGCCGCTACATTTATGGGCTTACCGGGAAGGGACCAAGTTCTTCCCGGGCAACGGTTTAGCCGCAGGAGTCCGGACGTGAAGCCGAATCTGCATCCGATGTACAACAAGATCATGACCAAATGTGCGTGCGGGAACACGTTCGAAACCCGCTCCACCTCGGCCGCGATCAGCGTCGAAGTTTGCTCGGTCTGCCATCCCTATTACACCGGCAAGCAGCGCTTGCTCGACACCGCCGGTCGGGTTGACCGGTTCCGCCGGAAGTACGGGGCCGCGGAGGCTCAGCCAGCCGCGAAGGAGTAGCCCGTGGAGGCCAAACTCCGCCAGGTGATTCAGCGGGCGGAGGAGGTCGAGCGTGAGTTGTCCGAGCCGGACCTCGCGAAAGATCCTGCCCGGTTGACCGCCCTTGGGCGCGAGCATTCTCGACTCGCGCCCATTGTGCGTCTTGGAAAGCAGTATCTGCAGTTGCATGACGAACTGGCCCAGGCCAGGGAGTTGATCGCGTCTGATGATCCGGAAATGTCGGCGTTAGCGTTTGCCGACGCCGGGGGCCTGCAGGTCGAGATGGCGGGGTTGGAAACCCGGTTGGAAGACCTCCTGGTTCCACCGGACCCGCTGGAAGACCGGAGCGCCATCCTCGAAATCCGTGCCGGTACCGGGGGCGATGAGGCGGCCTTGTTTGCCGCGGACCTCCTTCGGATGTATACCCGGTTCGCCGAGCGCAACGGTCTGAAAGTCGAACCGATGTCGGTCAGCGATGGAACGTTAGGCGGAATCCGGGAAGCCATCGTGGTGGTTAAGGGCGTCCAGGCGTATGGCTTGCTCCGGCGCGAGTCCGGCGTTCATCGCGTCCAACGGGTCCCCGCGACGGAAACCCAGGGACGGATTCATACCTCTGCCGCGACCGTGGCGGTCCTTCCCGAGGCGGAAGAAGTCGATGTGAAGATCGATCCGCAGGACCTCCGGATCGATGTGTTTCGGTCCTCGGGACCCGGCGGGCAGAGCGTCAACACGACCGACAGCGCCGTCCGGATCACCCACTTGCCCACCGGGCTCGTGGTCTCGCAGCAGGATCAGAAGTCGCAACTCCAGAACAAACTCAAAGGGATGGAAGTGTTGCGGGCGCGGCTCCTCGACAAGATGATCTCCGAACAGGAGTCAGCCCGGGCCCGCGATCGGAAGGCGATGGTGGGAACCGGAGACCGATCGGGGAAGATCCGGACCTATAACTATTCCCAGAGCCGGGTGACCGATCACCGGATCAACCAGTCGTTCCACAACCTCGCGGAAATCCTGGACGGCCGACTCGACGAATTGGTCAAGGCGCTCCGGCTGGCCAGCCGCGAGGAAGCAGCCGATGGCTGAGGGCATCATGGAGCGCCGGTTGACCGTCCAGGGTGCCCTCGATGCCGCGACGGAGACATTGGCCAAGGCCGGGATCGAAGGTCCCCGACGCGATGCGACTCGCCTCCTGGGTGATCTCTTGGATCTGACTCCGGCCGAGGTGATGTTGGAGCGCGGGTCGGTGATCGAGCCCGACCGGCGCCGCTGGATCAACCGGGCGGTGGAGCGGCGGGCGGCGGGCGAGCCGCTGGCCTACGTCACCGGTATCACGGGCTTCCGGACTTTGGTGCTCCGCTCGGATCCGCGGGCCCTGATTCCGCGCCCCGAAACCGAAGGGATCGTCGACCGGGCGCTCGCGCTCGCAGCCGGGGGCGTTGCGCTGGACGTGGGCACCGGCACCGGCTGTCTGGCGCTCTCGCTCCGGGCGGAGGGACGGTATCAGCGGGTATTCGCCGTGGACATCGACCGGAAGGCGCTCGGCTTGGCCGATCACAATCGCCGCCATCTTGGGCTCGAGATCGACTTGGTGCTCGGCGACCTCGGCACGGCGGTGGCTTCGGGGTCGGTTGATTTGGTGGTGTCGAATCCACCCTACGTATCCGAGTCGGAGTATGCGCAATTGGGGCCCGAGGTTCGGGACTTCGAACCGCGGCTCGCGCTGGCCAGTGGGGTGGACGGACTGGACGCGTCCCGACGGTTGCTTCACGATGGACTCCGCGTGCTTCGGCCCGGAGGATGGATGATCATGGAGGTCGCTTCGGCCAGGGGTGAGGCGCTCCACGGCTTGGCGTACGCACTGGGTTGGCGCGACCTCCGCGTCGACGAGGATCTCTTTGGGCGGCCGCGGTACTTGGTAGCGCGGCGGGAGGTGGGAACATGATTGAAGAACGGGCAACGGAATTGGGCCGCCTCATCGGCCAATCGAACGAGTATCAGGCCATGCGGCGGGCTGAAACGGCCATGAAGAGCGACCCGGACATCGTGGCCAAGCTCGACAGCATTCAATCGTTGGCCAAACGGATCGATCAACAGGTGGCCCAGGGCCAGATGCCAGAGGAAGCCACCACGACCGAGTACGAAGAGGCGGTCCGGGCTCTCGAGTTGTCGGTGGTGGGCCAAGCGTATGTCGTGGCGCGGGCCAACTTCGATAAGCTGATGGGCCGGGTCAACCAGCAAATCGCCGCCGGGATGGAGCGAGGGGCAACGAGCAGCATCATCACGTTGGGATAATGGCCGGTTTCTTTGTAGTGCTCGAAGGACCGGAAGGGGCCGGGAAGACGACGCTGGCCCAGGACCTCGGTCGTCGGTTGCTGGCGGTTGGCCTGGACCCGCTGATGGTTCGGGAACCCGGCGGGACTCCGGCCGCCGAGGCCTTGCGACACGAGTTGCTCCACGACGGCCGAGCCTGGACGCCGGACGCGGAACTGCTCTATATGTGCACCGCTCGGGCGGATCTCGTCGCCAAACTGATTCGCCCGGCGCTCGACCGGGGCCGAGTCGTCGTGTCGGATCGATTCGACCTCTCGACTCGGGCCTACCAGGGCGCCGGTCGGGGGCTCCCGATGGCCCATGTCGATTGGGTCAACCGGGCTGCAACGGGGGGGCTCACCCCAGATCTGACCGTGGTCCTCGACGTGCCACCGGAGGTCGGCGAGGTCCGCCAGCTCCAGCAGGGCAAGGTTCGTGACCGCCTCGACCGGGAGTCCTTGGATTTCCATCGCCGGGTCCGCACCGCCTATCACGAGGCGACCGGGCCCGGATTGATGCATCTGGACGCCACGGTCTCGCCCGCGATGCTGTCCGAACGGGTGTGGGAAATCCTCGGCAGCGTCCGGGCCGATCTCTTCGGCACCGGCGGGAAAAAGGCATTGTGATGCGGCTCAAGTGGGTCGGGTTGTTCGTGGTGGCCGTCGGGACCTTCTTGGCCGGCGGGTGGCTGCTTCGTCGAGGGCTCGCTACCATGGGCAGCGGTGAGGCGGCGGCCGGGTCCTCGGCACCTTCGATGTCACCGACTCGGCTCTTCTCCGCCGTGCTCGAAACGGTTCGGGGCTACGCGGTCGATTCGTTGGATGAATCCGGGGTCTACCGGCTGGCCACCTCGGGGGTATTGGGCGAGCTACCCGATCCCTATGCCGCGCTGGTATCGGCCGCTGATACGGCCCAGTCGGATCGGATCGGGGCCCGCCCGGCCCAGGGTGTGTATCTCGACCGAGTGGAGGATTTTGTCGAGGTGGTGGCGGTCGCTCCGGGATCGCCGGCCGCTGCGGCCGGCATTCGTCCGGGTGACGCCGTCGTTCGAGTGGCGGAGACCACGGTGGAGAACCGGCGGCCGGAGGAGCTGATTCGGCTCATCGATGGCGACTCCGGGACCTCGGTTCGGATTCGGCTGGGCCGCGAGGGTCAGTCGGCTCCCCTTTGGGTGACGATTGCTCGCGGGCCGGTTCCCGCCCTGCCGGGCCCGACGTCGGCCGGCGACGGATCCATCGTCCAGGTCCGAATCCGCCAGATCGATCAGGCCAGCGTGGCGATGCTCCGCGCCGTGGTCGATTCGGCGGTCATCGCCCGGGGCCGTGGGGTCGTGATCGATCTTCGCGGGGTCGTCGAGGGGTCGTTGGCCGACGCCGTCGCGATGGCCGATGGGTTGCTCGATCAAGGGGAGCTGATCGTGACGGTGCGGGGCCGGAGCGGCACCGACTCGGTCCGGTTCCGAGACCAGAGTCCGACGACCACCGGGACCGTGCCGCTCGTGGTGCTCGTCGATCGGGCCACCGCCGGTGCCGCCGAAGTGGTCGCGGCCGCGCTCCAAGACCACGACCGGGCCGCCATCGTCGGCGAGACGACATTCGGGCGCGGCGCGCGGCAATCGTACTTCCCGCTGGCCAATGGGTCGATTCTTCGGCTCACCACGGCCCTCTGGATTACGCCGAGCGGGCGGACGCTGCAGCGGTTCCGGTTGCCGGCGACTACCGACGCCCCAACCGACAGTGTGCCGCCGCGGCCCCGATTCAAGACCGATGCCGGCCGCACGATCCTCGGCGGCGGGGGCGTCGTTCCCGACCGCGAGGTGGTGGTCGGCGTTGAGCCAAGCCGGGTCAGCGATCCGGCGCTGGAGCTAGCCCGACGGCTGCTGTCCGGGGCGAAGACCCGGCAGGCTCTGATCGCGGCGCTCGACCCGTCCTGAGGTGGCCGGCCTCCCATCGATTGCCATCATCGGGGCGGGTCGCCTGGGACGAACCCTGGGCGAGCGCCTGGTGGGCGAGGGCGCCCGGGTCCGGTATGTCGTCCGCCGAGGTGGCCGGAACCTTCCGGCGCCTGGGTTCCTGGACGATGACCCGGCGGCGTATCGGGGGGTTCGGTGGATTTTGGTCGCCACGCCCGACGACCAGATCTGGGCAGCCTCCCGGCGGCTTGCCGATCTCGACGTCGTTGGTCGCCGCCACGTGGTGCTGCACCTTTCCGGTGCGCTCGACCAAGCTGCCCTGAAACCGCTCCGGCTCACGGGTGCGGCACTCGGGTCCATGCACCCCCTCCAAAGCGTGGCCGTGGCCGCCGCGGCGATCAACCGCCTTCCGGGCTCGTTCGCCGGATTGGAGGGCGAGGCCAGGGCGATTCGAGCCGGCCGCCGGTTAGCCACCGTGCTGGGCCTGATTCCGGTGCTCCTGCCGCCCGGATCCAAACCGGCCTACCATGCGGCCGGAACGTTCGTGTCGACCTTCCTCGGGGTCCTTATCAGCTGGCGGTAGGCCTGGTGGAGCGGGCAGGTATCGCGCCCAAGCATGCCCGAGTGATGTTCTTGCCGCTCATGGAAGGGGCAATCGACAACTTGCGGTTGCTGCCGCCGCGCCACGCGCGATGACGGGGGCCGTCCGTCGAGGGGATGTGGCCACGATCAAGGCGCATCTGGCGGCGTTGGCGAAGGCGGGTCGGGAACTGTATGTGTTGCTGACCCGGCGGGCTGTGGCGTTGGCTCGGACGTTGCCGCTGCTGCTGCTGCCGCGGCTGGCGGAGATGGAACGTCTCCTCGCCGGCCGTTAGGCCGGTGCGGCCACGACCTTGACGCCCTTCGGAACCTCGAACTGGAATGTCGCTCGCGATACCGGGCTATTCGGCCGGAGCCGGGTCAAGATCAGGGTCCGGCGAGCTCCGCCGCCCTCGTCGAGTTCGATGCGCCTCGGCAGGGCGTCGTCGGTGCCAAGCCAGAGCCGGGCTTTCCGGAACGGGACGCTCTTCGAGGTTGGGACCAGGTCGATGACGTCTTGGGATCGGCCGCCGGTGTTATCCCGCTCGACATAGGTGGCCCGATATCGGTTCTCCGGCCGATCCAGCAGGATGGCCAGGAGGTTGACGCCATAGACCGGGTCGTTCGGCAGGGGCGACCGAAACACGACGTCAGGCGAGGTGCTTGGCGTATAGGTCCAGATATACTTGCCGTCGACCACCACGGCCTCACCGGCGGGGTCGGTGAACCGCATCGCCAAGAAGTTGTTCCCCGATTGGGTGACCGTCCCCCGGCTCACCAGGGTATCGCCCTGGGAACGGTCCTCGATGGTTTGGACGAAATCCGCTTGGAGCGATCCGAGGTTCCGGTAGATCCGGCCGGCCCGCCCGATGATCGCGGCGGCGTCTTGGGCCCCGGCTGGGGCCGCGGAGCCAAGGGCCAAGAGGACCCCGAGGGCGGCGCCCCCGGCGCGTGCCTTCCAGGAATGAACGGGGCAGGGTTCCACTGATGCTCCCGAATGATTGGCCCCGGAATAGCGGACCCCCAAGAGGACGATCGCCGAGCGGTTGGTCAACACCGCTTACCGCGCCGCCGCCGTGAAGCCGGCGGCGGTTCGGCCGAGGACCTGAGCGAGGGCGCGAACCTCGTCCATCAGCAGGTCGAACTGTTCGGGGTAGAGGCTCTGGGCTCCGTCGGAGAGCGCCTGGTCGGGCTGGACATGGACCTCAACGAGGAGGCCGTCCGCTCCCGCGGCGACGGCGGCCCGGGCCATCGGTCGGACCATGGCTCGGCGTCCGGTTCCATGGCTCGGATCGGCCATGATCGGCAGATGCGAGAGTTGCTTGATGGCCGGGATGACATTGAGGTCGAACACGTTTCGGGCGGTTGCATCGGCCCCCCGGATGCCCCGTTCACATAGCACGACGTTGGGATTGCCCTCGGCCATCAGATACTCCGCCGACATCAGCCACTCGGTGACCGTGGCCGACGGACCTCGTTTGAGCAGCACCGGCTTGCCGCAGCGGCCGGCCCGCTTGAGGAGGCTGAAGTTTTGCATGTTGCGGGCGCCGATCTGGACGATGTCGGCGATGGCGGCCACGGCGTCGAGTCCCTCGTCGTCCATGGCCTCGGTGACGATCAACAAACCCGTGGCATCCCGGACCTGACGAAGGAGATCGAGGCCCGCGGTCCCGAGTCCCTGAAACGCGTAGGGTGAGGTGCGAGGTTTAAAGGCCCCGGCCCGAAGGGCCACGGCGCCGGACCGTTTCACGGCCTCGGCGGTTCGAAAAATCTGGGTCTCGCTTTCGACCGAGCACGGGCCGGCCACGACAAAAAGATCGGTTCCCCCGATCGCCAGGCCGTGCGGAAGTTGGATGACGGTCGGGTCGGGCCGCCAGTCTCTGGCCACCATCCGGTATGGCTTGGTCAGGGGTACGATCTCTTCCACCCCGGGCAGCGCCGCGAACCGGGCGCTATCGATCTGGCCGTCGTTGTCGACAATGGCCATGGCCCGGCGGCGGAGCCCTGGAATCGGCTGGGCGCTCGCCCCCAATTCTTGGACCAGGGCCGCCACCCGTTGCTCGTCGGTGGCGGACGCATCGGCACGAAAGAGGATCAACATGGGTCGTCAGGCAGCGGCCTTGTCCTGGCCGCCCAACCGGACTCCGACGATCGTGGAGACGCCCGGCTCCTGCATCGTGACGCCGAAGACCGCGTCGGCCGCCTGCATGGTCCGGGGATTGTGGGTAATCACGACGAACTGGGTTCCGGTCTTGAACTCGTGCAGCAAGTTAGTGAACCGGCCGACGTTGGAGTCGTCGAGCGGCGCATCGACTTCGTCCATGAGACAGAAGGGGCTCGGCTTGGTCAGATAGATGCTGAAGAGCAGGGAGACCGCCACCAAGGTTCGCTCCCCGGAACTCAACAAGTGAATCCGCTGGGTCTTCTTGCCGCGGGGCGCGGCGTGGATCTCGATCTCGGCTTCAAGCGGGTCGTCGCTGTTCGAGAGCTTCAGGCTGCACTCGCCGCCGCCGAACAAGGTGTCGAACACCCGCTGGAAATTGGCCTGCACCGCCACGAAGGTTTCGAGGAACAACGTTTTGGCGGTCCCGTCGATTTCCCGGATGGCCTGGAGCAGCGATTGACGGGCGGCGACCAGGTCGTCGCGTTGGGCGGTGAGGAACTCAAGCCGCTTGGTTTCCTCGGCGTGCTCTTCGACCGCCAACGGGTTGATCGGCCCGATGGCCTCCAAGCCCTGAACGATTCGCGAGAGCTCGGGTTCGAGCGATTCCCGGTCGAGGTCGAGCAACTGAACCCGGGCCATCAACTCTTCGACCGGGGATCGCCATTCCGCCTCGATCCGGTCGACGATCTTGCCGCGAGCCCCGGCCATCTCGGTCAGCTCGATTTCGAGCCGGTGGAACTCTTCGCTCGATGAGTCGACCTCATCCCGCAGGGCTTGGACGGTCTGTTGGGCAATTAGCAGGGTGGCTGACGCCGCCGCCAGCGTTCCTTCCGCGGTGGCCGAATTGGCTTCGAGTTCCGTCAGCGCCATCTGGCGCTCGTGTCGCTGCTCCTGCCATTCGGCATGCTGGGCCGCCAGGGTGCCGGCTTCTTGATCGAGCTGGGCAATCTCGTGCTGGAGGGATTCGGCGGCCTGCCGAGCCAACGTGATCGTCTGGTTGGCCCGGTCGAGCCGGTCGGTCGTGGCCCGGAGCCGAGCGGCGACATGGGCCTCTTGGACCTGCCAATGGACCCGTCCCTCGCGAGCGGCCTCCTGCTCGGCTTCGAGCGTGGCGAGGGTGGACCGGGTCGATCCGAGGGCTTCGTCCTGGTGTGCTCGGGCGATTTCGCCGTCGCGGAGAGCGGAGCCGACCTCGGCCTGGCGCTGGGCCGACTTTTCGATCCGGTCGTTGATCCGCCCGAGTTGGTTGTCGGCCTCCTGGCGTTCCCGGCCGAGGGTCATCAGCAGGCGCTGGCTGTCATCCCGGCTGACGACCGCCTGGCGCTCGCGTTCGCGGGCCCGTTCGACGACGGATTGCGACTCGGCGGCCATCCGCTCGCGGTCCACCAGTTGCTCGCGGGTGGCCGTGAGCCGGCTGACGACCTCGTGAAGGTGCGCTTCTTGGGAGCCGATATCTTGGCTCAGCGCCACAAGGTCGGCGCGGCGCCGGATCGAGCCGGACGGGGCGGCGGTTCCCGTGAGGAGGACCGCGCCGGAGGCCCGCTTGAGAACCCGGCCGGACGGATGGAGGACCTCAGAGCCCTTCAAGAGCGCATTGATCCACGCCCCGGCCGGCCCTTCGGCTGACAGCCGATCGGTCAGGGGATGGATTCCGCTGAGGTCGGTCTGGGGGCCGGGTTCGACCGGCAGGAGCACTAGGGCGCCCGGCTGGGCCTCTTCGTACCAAGGATGGATCGCGGTGATCGTGGCCCAGTCGCGGACCAGCACGGCGTGCATCCACTCGCCGAGCAACCGCTCGGCCAACTCGGCGTCCTCCCGGGTCGTGTTGATGAAGTCGCTGAGAGGGCCGAGGACGCCATCGCCGAAGCGCTCCTTGGCCGCCAACAGGGCCTGAGCGGCGGGGGCGAGTCCGACGCGGTCGCGCTCCAACTCCTCGAGCGCTTGGCGTCGGGCGGTGAGTTGGGCAAGCGATTCCTCGGCTTGACGCCGCTGGTCCCGCTCGGTGGCCTCCCGTTCGCGGGTCTCGGCCACGGCGTGCCGGGCCCGGTCGGCCGCGGCGGTGGCCTGGAGCGTCTCATGGACCTGGGTCGCGGCTTCCTGCTCGGCGGCTGCGGCCCGGGTTTCGGCAGCGACAAAATCTTGAGCCAGGCCGGCGCAATGAGCCTGTTGCTGGGCCAAGTTGTCGCGGAGGGTCGCCAGATCGCGGTCGAGGGCCGTCCGCTCGCCCTCAAGGGCCCGGAGCGCTTGCGCCCGAGCGTGGACCGCCTCTTCGAGGCGGCGAACGTCGTCACGATGACTGATGAGGCGGTGGCGGACTTCCTCTTCGACTTGGGCCCGGCTGACGAGATGCTCCTGAATCTGGCCGTGTTCGGTTTCGGCCAAGGCGCGGTCCGCCGCGGCCTGGTCGCGTTCCACGGCCGCTTGCTCGGTCCGGACTTCGACCTGCTGGCGCTCCTCTTCGTCCCGGTCGCGACGGGCCCGGGCATGGGCCATGCGTTCGGCCGCCACGGCGAGATCCCCGTCGAGTCTACCTAACGCGAGCTGCACGTGGGCCAGTTCGCGGCCCACGATGGTCCGGTGCTCCTCGGCGCGGGTTCGATCGGCCGAGCCGACGTCCTGATGCTGGGTGGCACCGGCCAGCCGCTCTTTGAGATCGGGCAGGACGGTCTTCAGTTGGTCGTGGCGGGCCTCCATTCCGGCGGCTCGCTCGGACAGTTCTTCCAGGAGGCGATGCGCCAAGGTCAGCTGCACCGAGAACTTTTCCTCCCTCAACTTGGCATGACGTTCGGCTTTCCCCTTTTGCCGGGCCAAGCTCCGAATCTGGGACTGGACCTCGGCGAGGAGGTCCTCGAGGCGCTGGAGGTCGGTGGCCGTCTCTTCCAGGCGGCGTTCGGTGCTGTGTTTCCGGTCGCGGTAGAGCCCGATGCCGGCGGCCTCTTCGAAGAGGGAACGCCGCTCGTCGGCCCGGTCGGACAGGAGCAGATCGATCATCTTGGCTTCCATGACCACGCCGGCATCGCTGCCGAGGCCCGTGCCCCGGAGCAGATCGTTGACATCGCGGAGGCGGACCGAGCTCTTGTTGATGAAATATTCGCTGCCGCCCAAGCGAGTCATTCGCCGGGTGATGACCACCTCGTTGTAGGCAATCGGAAGGTCGCCGGCCGTGTTGTCGAGGAAGAGTGAGACTTCCGTGACGTTGACCGGGCGGCGGTTGATCGAACCCTGGAAGATCACATCTTCCATTTTTCCGCCCCGCAGCAGCCGGGCTGACGTTTCGCCCAAAACCCAGCGGACCGCGTCCGCAACGTTGGACTTGCCGCAGCCGTTCGGCCCGACGATCGCGGTCACCCCATGGTCGAAATTAAGCGTGACGGTATCGGCGAACGACTTGAAGCCGGAGAGCTCAAGCTTGAGCAGTTTCATGTGGGTTCCGAGGAGAACGGGAGCGAGGGGCGGCCGAGCCGCACCGGGGCAAAAATAGCCGGGGTAGTAACGGTGCGGCTACTGGCGAATCGGCGGGTTGGTCAGGACGAAATACGGCCGTCCGAGTTTCCGGCCGGTCTCCTCTGCGGCCTCCCGGGTACCGTAGGGCCCGACGATGACGCGATAGCCTTCGTCGGGCGTGGTCGGGTCGATCACTTTGGCGGGAAAGCCGGCGTCGGACAACTGCTTGGCAAAGTCCCGGGACCATTCGGCGCTTTGGGAACTGCTCACTTGGAGAAAGAGCCGATCCGCGGTCGTCGGGTCGGGGTCTGTGGCCACCAGCAGGCTGTCCTGGGCAACCAACGCCGACTCGGCTGCGGCGGCCGCCAAGGTTTGGCGGTCCCGCGGGAGCCAAGTGGTGACCGCCCACCGGTCAACGCCGCCGCCAGGAATTCGGCCGATCTCGCGGGCCGGTCCAATGAGGGAGACGGCTACTAAGTCGCCCTCGTTCCGGCCGAGGAAGGTGGCGGCGCCGGCCACGGTCGGGAGGTCGTCCTCCCAGCTGGCGGCGACCGTGCCGACGAGCCGATTGGTGGCCAGATCGACGACCCAGACACTGTCGCCGGAGGCCGGACGCCCAAGGAGCCAGCGACCGGAGGCGTCCGTGCGGATCGTGGCCGGCCGGCCTGGGAGCGCGATGGAGGCGATGCGATCGAGCGAGTACCGGTCGACGACATCGATGGTCGGGTCCTCGTGGGTCACATAGAGTCGATGGGCTGAGGGACTAAACGCCACGTGCTGCGGCCGGGCCTTGAAGGCCAGGGATCGGACCCCGAACGGCTCATCGGTTTGATAGAGCCGGACGCCCTCTGGGCCGGCTACCGCGATGAGGTCTCCCCAGTAGGTCGCCACAACCTCTCCCTCGGGAATCTCCACGGCATGAACCTGTCGTTCCTGCGACAGGACAATGAGGCGCCGGGGCTTGGTGCCGAGCACCGCCAGGTATCGATCGCCCAAGGTGCCGGTGTGGAACGTCGGCGTGACCGGCAAGGCGGTCTTGTAGAGGCTCGGGATTCCGGCCAGGTACCGCGAGATCCGCCGCCCTGGCCCGAGGACGTAGAGGTTGCCGTTGGGTACCATGGTGGCGGACTCGACGCCGGCCGCCAACGGCCGGAACCCGCGTGATTCAAGATCAATCGCAAACAAGTTTTTGGCGGTATCAACCGCCCAGAGCAGCCGGGCTTCCGGGTTGATCCCGACGAGGTCCCGGATCCTCGGAACCGAAGCTCGGCTGCTCCAAATCGGGGTGTCGAGGCTCTCGGGGTTGAACGCCTCCACGAGCCCGCCGCTTTCCGGCAACCGGATGACCGAGACTTGTCCGCCGACTGCCGGAAGGTCCGGCGGGGATGCGAAATCCGCCGCCGGGCACCCCGCCAACGACACCAAGCCGGCGATCAGGGTGATGCCCCTGATCGCCGGCCATTGGCGTGGTCGATTGGATACTAGAAGGTCGGTCCGAGACTGATCGTCCACACCCCACCTAGGCCTCTGCGTTGGAGCGGCCGGGAGTAGTCCAGCCGAAGGATGAGGAAGTTAAGGAGGTTCGCTCGCAGGGAAACCCCGTAGCTGGTCAACGGGACTCGGGTACAGGTGCCCACCAATTCTCCGGTCTGCGGATTGCGGGCGCACGCGTTGGATTGATTGGCGGGTCGGTTCAGGGCCACGGTCATGCCCTTTTCCCAGAACACCCCGGCGTCATAGAACACCGCCGCTTCGATGGCTCCCGGAAATCCGCGCAGGGGAATGAATCCGAGCCCGCCGGCAATCAAGGGGAACCGGATCTCGGCATTGAAGACCGCGGCCCGGGTGCCGATCAACTCATCGAACGACGAGCAGCCGGTAATCGACTGCTGGTCGTTCGCATCCAGACATTCGTTCTTTCGGAACGAGCCCGCCGTGTAGCCCCGGATCAGCTCGGTATTCCCGCCGTAGAATCGGAATCGGCTCTCGTCGCGCCCCATCCGGCCGTAGAACATTCCCCGGGTGGCGAGAACGACGTTGCCGATCAGCCGGTCGTATCGACGCATATCAGCGGTCATCGATGTGAACTTCCACCCTTTGCCGATCACCTCGAGGTTCTGGCCGATCTCGAAGCGGGCCCGGCGGCCGAGAAACGGGCCGACGTAGGCGGACAGGGAGTTGTCGTAGACGTAGGCCATCGAGGGCTGAAGGTAGGTGATGCTTTCGAGCCCTTTCGTCTCCAGGCTCGGTTGCCGGCTCGGAACGCCGCTATTGGCGAAGTACGGTTCTCTGATCTGCAGCAGGTCGTCGCGGATGTTGGCGAAGGAGACACTCCCCTCGACCCGGGCAAACCGGCTGAACGGGTAGAAGAGCTGCGCCGACACGTCCCGGAGCACCAAGCGCCGGATGCTGGTGACGAAGGTATTCTCGTCCGCCGACGGGCCCGGTTCGATCGAGCTGTTGTCGTAGAAGAAGTAGGGCTGCTGCTGGACCCCGAGGGCCCAATTGAGTCGCTTGCTCAGGTTGACATACTGGGCCACGAACTGGGTTTCCGGGAGCCGGCCGTTGAGCGAGGCCCCGAACACCAACTGCTGATTGGAGAGCATGTCGCCAAGGACAATGGTGGCCGAGCCCGTTACGCCGCGGCCGAAGTTGTCGCGGACATAGCCGATCGTCGGGCGGGCGACGTACTCCGGTTCGAACTTGGCCTTGTAGGGGCGGTTGATGAAGTCGGTCGTGTCGGGTGTCTTGATGTCGACGGAGTCGAGCAGTTTGGCGATGGTGACCGGCGCCGGCGCCCGAAGCGAATCCGGAACCGGGGGCAGTGAGTCGGTCCGGCGAAAACCGGTCGGTCCCCGGTAGACCGCGCTGGAGGCCAGGACCTCGGGTGACTTCGGCGTGCCGGGCGTCGTGGTGTCCGCCGCCGGGAGAACGAAGCGGGGAACCGGCTGCGCCTGTACCAGCACCTGCGGCGCCGAGTTCTGGCTGGGCTGCCACGGGGCTTTCTTCAGCGACCGGGGATTGGCCAGAGAGTAGACATCGTACTTGCCTTGCTCGAAGTACACGAACGCCATCCGGTCGGCACCCCGTGACCACGACAGCACCGGCGAAAGCGGCGTGATGCCTTGAACGCCGGTATAGAAATCGGTGATTTGATAGACCTGACGGTCCTGGAGGTCGAACAGGAACAGGTTGGCGACTTCATCCCGGTCCGATACGAAGCCGATCGACTGCCCGTCCGGGGCCCACTGGGGGCTGGAGTTCCGGCCTTGGTCCATGCCGGGGAGGACTTCGATTTGACCGCTTTCCAGGTGGAGCAGCGCCAGCCGCAGGTCGCCCCACTTGAGGGCCACGAAATCCGTCTTGGGGCCGCGGTCGGTCGAGAAGGCGATGGTCTTTCCGTCGGGGGACCATACCGGGTGAAGGTCGGCGTACTTGTCGTTGGTCAGCCGGCGAAGCCCGGTGCCGTCGATGTTGATGAGGTAGAGATCGGAGATCCCGCCGTCGAGCCCCGTAAAGACCAACTGCTTTCCGTCCGGGCTGAACGTCGGTGTGGTGACGCCGGCCAACGGCACCGAAATCCGGCCGATCTGTTTGTTTCGCGCCGGATCGACCAACACGATGTCGTCCTTGCCACTTCGTTTAGCGGCGAAGACCAACATCTTGCCGTCTTCCGACCAGGCGGATGACGAGTTGAAGTAGCGAAAGCTCTCGTAGTTGCTGGAGAAGCTCGATTTGAGCAACCGTTTGATCGGCTTGCCGGTATTCCCGTCCGCCATCCAGAGGTCGACGAAGAAGAAATCCTTCTCGCTGAAATAGGCGACCCGCGATCCGTCGGGTGACAGGGCCGGGGCAAGGTGCCAGGTGCCTTCCGCGATCTTCTGGGTCAGCAGGGGGGTGGACATGGTCCGGGCCTTGACCCGCTTGCCGATTTCCGGCAGGTACTGCTTGGTCACGGCGTCCTGCCACTGGACCACCAACTGATCGAAGGTCATGCCGAGGACCCGTCGGAGCGCCACCTCGAGCCCGCCGCCGATGGCGTTCTTGGTGATGGCCCCGATCGCTTCGTCGCCCCACCGCTGACCGATGTACGTGATCAGAGCGTGCCCAAACTGGTAGGGAAACACCTGCAGAAAGTCGTTCGCGGTCGGGAGCTTGCCTTCAATGGCGCCGTCGCGGAGCCACATCGCCGTCTTGGTGTCGATCGGACCGAGCGAGAAATACTCGGCCATCCCTTCGCCGAACCAGAGCGGGGCATTGGCGCTCAGGATGCCTTGGATCCCGGCACCGCCCCGGCCGCGCGTCCAGATGTCGAACTGGAACTGGTGGGCCATTTCGTGCGCGAGGACATGCTCGTTGTCGGCATAGGAGCCGGAGAGCGGAAAGGTATTCCGATGCCGCAGGAAGTCGGTGAAACCGCCGGTGCCTTCGTCGACGTCCCCGCCACCCAGGTTGGTCTGCTGGAAGTCGCTGTGCGAGGCATACAGAATGATCGGCTTTCGTTCCTCGAACTCATGGCTGAGGACTCGCGAAAGCCGGGCGTATGACCGTTCGGCCATCCGGGCAATGTCGAGGGCGGCCGGTCGCTCGCTCTCGTAGTAGTAGACGTCGAAGTGCTCGGTCTGAATGATCTTGAAATCGAACCGGCCATACTGCACCCGGTTCCGGCCGAAATACTGGGCTGACAGCAGCCCCGGCACCAGGATCAATCCAAAAAGCAACGAGGCTAGACGACCCATGGTCAAACCTTTCGTTCGGGCGCCGGAGTGAAACTTACCACCGGCGCGTCGTTCCAGAGCCGCTCGAGCTGATAGAAGCCGCGAGCTTCCGGGTGGAATACATGGACGACGAAATCAAAGAAATCGAGCAGAGCCCAGCGCCCGTGTTGGAGTCCCTCGACATGGTGCGGCTGGAGTCCGAGGGTAGCCATCCGATCGAGGATCGAGGCGGCCACGCCCCGGACGTGGGCGTCGGAGGTTCCGCTCGCCACGACGAAGTAATCGGTCGAATCCGAGAGCCCTCGTAAATCGAGGGCCACGATATGCTGGGCCTTCCGGTCATCGGCCGCTTCGAGAGCGGCCTGAATGACGGCGGGCAATCGCTTCGTACGGACGTCAACCACGAGGTTCCTTGGTTTGGTGCTCGGGCGTACCATCTTCAACCTGATAACAGACGGCCCAAGCACCCGGGCCGGCGTGGGTGCCCAGCACTCCGGTTGCCAGCGAGACAAAACAATCCCGGGGCTGGTACGCGGCCACCAAGGCCGTCCGCAACCGCTCAGCCGTGTCGGGGCTCTGGGCGTGGGCAACTCCAAATCGGACGGTCTTCGGACGAGGCGTAAGGGCCCGGTCGACCCATTGGAGAACCCGGGAGACCAACTGCTCCCGACCCCGGACTCGGTCGATCGGGACGACCCGGCCCGCCGGGTCGAGCGAAAGGATTGGCTTGACGTCGAGCATCCCGGCCAACCAAGCCTTTCCTTTCGATACCCGACCGGAGCGCAACAGGTTCTCATAGCGATCCACCGTTAAGAACAGCCCCGACTGGGACCGTACCCTTTCCAGCTCTCTGACAATTGCTTTTGCGTTCCACCCTGACTCCGCCAGCTCAGCGGCCCGGAGGGCCAGCATTCCAAGCCCGAGCGAGGCCGATCGGCTGTCGAAGAGCTCCACATGCTCGAGGTTGCCCACCCGGACCGCCGCCTGGCCGGCCTGAACGGTACCCGAGAGCGCCCCGGACAGGAGCACGGCCACCACCTCTTCGGCTTCGGCGAGCCCTGATCGGAACGCCTTGACGAACTCACCCGGCGTGGGCTGGGAGGTCGTCGGCAGGGCCTTGGCGCCGCGAAGCTTCTGATAGAACTCCTCGGGCTTGAGTTCGACCCGGTCGCGAAAGGTCGTGTCGCCAAAGGTGACCTGGAGTGGAATTAAACTAATCCGGTGCCGGTCGAGTACGGCATCCGGAAGATCGGCCGAGGAATCGGCCAGGATGGCGACCGGGCGGCGGTCGTCATGGCTGAGCGCCCGGTGCTGGGCCCGCATGTCGTCGGCCTTCCGGCTGGCGATCGTGCCCCACTTGCCGACGGCCGTGTAGACAGCCTCGGGGGTATCGGTGTGGACATGGATCTTCAGGATGTCGCCGATCTGGGCCACCACCACCGACCCGCCGAACTGGTGGAGCAGGGTCCGAACTTCGTTCGATGGTGGGAGCTGCTCGCCGCGGATGATGCACTCGGTGCAGAACTGGTAGCCGCGCTCGGCCGAGACGGTAAACTCCGCGGCCGGGTTGAAATCCGTGGTTGACTCGGAGGCGACGACCGCGAGAATCGGGTCGCCTTCGATCAGGCGGACGACCCCCTCGAGCATCCGAACGAAGCCCTTGCCGCCGGCGTCCACCACGCCGGCTTCCCGCAAAACAGCCAGGAGCGAGGGGGTTCGGGCCAGGGCTTCCTGCCCTTCGGCCAGCATCTGGCGCATGAACTCCGCCATGTCGACGCTGGTTTCGGCGGCCTTCTCGGCGGCCGACGCGGCGTCCCGGGCGACGGTCAGAATGGTGCCTTCCCGGGGTTCGTCGAGTGACGAGTACAGGGCGTCGGCGGCCCGCCGAAGCGCTTTGGCCAAGTCGGGCGCGGTTGCGGTGGCCCGGTTGCCGATCGACTCGGAAAAGCCCAGGAGGAAATGGGCCAGCATCATGCCCGAGTTGCCCCGAGCGCCAAGGACCGCGGCCCGGGCCGCGACTTGGGCCGTCTCGCCCAACGGGGTGTCGCCGCGAGCTCGGAGCGCGTCGGCTACGGCCCTGAGCGTCAGGCTGAAATTGGTTCCGGTGTCGCCATCAGGCACTGGAAAAACGTTCAACCGATTGATTTCATCCCGGCCGGCCTGGACCCAATCGGCCGCCGCGTACATGGAGCGAGCCAGCCTCGGTCCGTCCACGTACGCGATGCCGATGGGCATGGGTTACTCCGACTCCACCGTCACTTTGAACTCGGCCCGGACTTCGGCGTGGAGCCGAACCGCGACGGCATGAACGCCGAGTTGCTTGAGGGGATGCTCGAGTTCGATCTTCCGCTTGTCGATGGCGAAGCCGATCTTGGCGAGCGCATCGGCGAGATCACCGGTCGTGATCGAACCGAAGAGCTTGTCGCCCTCGCCGGCTTTCGCTTTGAGCGTCAGGTGAGCGGCGCCGAGCTTGGCGGCCAAGTCGGCGGCTTCGGACTTCTCGGCCGAGTGCTTCGTCAGCCGGGCGCGCTGCTCGTGCTCGATCCGCTTCTTGTTTCCCTCGGTGGCTTCGAACGCCAACCCGCGGGGCAAGAGGAAATTCCGGCCGTAGCCAGGTTTGACCTTGACCAAGGCCCCAGCCTTGCCGAGGCCTTTGACATCTTCACGAAGAATGACTTCCATCGGTGTTACCTCCGTCGGGAACCGGACGGTTCCGGAAATCGAGCCAGGTATCAGCCAGCCCAAGGGTGACGAGCGTTCCCAACGCAATGGGGAGCGCGAGGACAGCGAATGCCAACATCAGAAGCTTGCCAGGCAGCGGCCAAGCCCGGGACGCGTGCCGGGCCACGGCGAGCCCGCGGGCCCCGTAGAGACCGACCCAGATGACCAACAGATTCTCGGCGATCCGGCCGGTCGGTTCGCCGAGCGGCACCAGCGCCAAACCGAGCGTAAGGATAGCACCCCAAATGAGGTGATCGTTGAACCGAAACGCCCGGAACCGGTCGGGTGGCGGGGGGAGCGGGCGGCTGGCGATCCGGTGGTACCAGCGCCACGAGAGACCGAGGCCCAGGAGGGCCTGGAGCGCCACCATCCCCGGGAAGAGCCGGGCAACCGATGCGGCCGATTCCTTGGCCGCGGCCACCTGATCGCCGGCCGCCCCTTGGAGCCAGAGGTCGACCGAGCGACGGATCTGATCGGCGATGGCCGTGTCGACCGGGCCGAGGTCGATGGCGTACCAGAGAATCCAGGTGGCCAGACCGGCGGCGCTCACTCCGACCACGATCAGGCCCCGGACCACCGTCGACAACCTGGGTAAGAGGTTGGCCACGACGACGAACGCCGCGGCCGACAAGAGGCCGGCCGTTCCGATCAACCGAGAGGGCAAATCGGCCCGGCCCATGTCGAGAACGAGCTTGAGGCTGCCGCCTCCCGCCAACAGGATCCAAATCCATTCCCGGGACGTTTTCGGGCCGGAAAAAGCCAGGAGTAAGGCCAGGGGAGCCAATAGAAAAAGTGGTGGCGCCAAGAACAGAAACGCCACCACCAGAAATGCGGTCCCGAACGCGGGGCGCTGCCCCGGCTCCGCCGGCGTGGTCAGCCCGCGTACCCCTTGATATAGGGGAGAATGGCCAAGTATCTGGCCCGCTTGATGGCCACGGCGAGCTGCCGTTGATGGCGGGCGGTGACGCCGCTCAGCCGACGGGGCAGGATCTTGCCGCGCTCGGTCAGAAAACGCGAGAGCAACTTCTCGTCTTTGTAGTCGACAATCCGGATCCGCAGTTCGGCTAACGGATCGCCCTTGCGATGGCGGCTCATTCGTCATCCCCCTCTTCGGAATCGGCCGGCTTGACGGCCGCGTAGTTCGGGGGGGTCGGGGGTTCGTCGTTGACGACAACCAAATGGCGGATGACGGCGTCGTCGAGCTTGATGGCCCGCTCAAACTCCGGCAGCGCCGTGGAATCGGCGGCGAACGTGGCGACCACGTAGTAGCCGGTGTCCCGCTTCTTGATTTGGTAGGCGAGCGATCGGCGGCCCCAATGATTGACTTGGGGCGCTTCGGCCTCCGGTGTTGCCAGGAGCGAGTGAAACGCTGTCAGCTTGGTGTTGATGGTCTCTTCGTCCAGTGCCGGATCGAAAATGTAGACCACCTCGTACGGTCGGGCCATGCACACCTTCCTTTGGTCAGGTTGCCCCCGCCTTGGGTGCAGAAGGCGGGGGAGGAGATATTTTGACTACGACGCAAAGATAGCGGCACGCTGGGGCCCTGACAACCCGAGCTCCGAGCCGGTCGCCCTGACGGAAACCCTTTGGATTGAAAAGGTTAGCTTCCTGATATGCAAGTTGAATCGATCCAAGCCGGCCAGCCGCGCACCCTGGGGAACCCAGCCTCAGCCGATCCGCTCGACGCGGCCTGGACCAGTGCGATCTGGAAGGAGCCGGTGGAGGGGCGGGTCTCGGCCGGGGCGGAGGGCCTGACCGGCGATACCCAAGTCTATAAGAAGGGACACGGGGGACCCGAGCGGGCGCTCCTCTGGTATCCCCTCGAGCACTACCAGGAATGGCGGGCCGAGTGGGGCCAGCGAGACATTGGGCCCGGCGGGTTCGGCGAGAACGTGACCGTGAGCGGCCTTCGGGAACAATCGGTCTGCGTCGGCGATCTGTTCCAGGTAGGGGAACTCCGGGTGGAGGTGTCGGGGCCGAGGGAGCCCTGCATGAACTTGGTTCGGCGGTTCCGGCGGCCGGAGGCGATCGAGCGAGTGGTGGCCACCGATCGGAGTGGGTGGTACGTCCGGGTACTCAATGAGGGATGGCTCGAGAAAGGCCTCCCGATCACGCTCCTCGACCGGCCGTACCCGCAATGGACGATCGACCGGGCGGCGAGGGTCAAGCGGACTCGGAACCCCGATGAGGCCGCGCTGCTGGCGTCCTGCCCGGCGTTGCTTGCCGACTGGCGGGCTAAGCTCGGCGCTAGACGTTGAAGCGAAAGAGCAGGACGTCGCCGTCCTGCACCAGGTATTCCTTGCCCTCGGAACGGACCAGGCCCTGCTCCCGGGCGGGCTTCCACCCGCCGACCCGGACGAAATCATCGAACGCCACGGTTTCCGCTCGAATGAAGCCCCGCTCGAAGTCGGTGTGGATGACCGCCGCCGCCTGCGGCGCCCGATCGCCGTTGTGGATGGTCCAGGCCCGAACCTCTTTCTCGCCCGCGGTGAAATAGCTCTGGAGACCGAGCAGGTGATAGGCCCCCCGAGCCAGCCGGTCGAGTCCGGATTCGGTCAATCCGAGGGAGTCCAGGAAATCCTTTCGGTCCTCGGGGGCAAGCTCCGAGAGCTCCATCTCGACTTTGGCCGAGAACAACACCACTTCGGCTGCTTCGCCCGCGGTGACGATGGCGGCCCGGAGCGCCTCGACGTGGGCGTTCCCGGTGTTGATCTCGGTTTCACTGACGTTGGCCGCATACAAAACCGGCTTGGCGGTCAGCAGATTGAATTGCCGGAAGGTGGCCGCTTCCTCCTGGGACGGAATCACGGTCCGGGCGGCCTTGCCCTCAGCCAGGGCCGCTTGGAGGGCCGTCAAGAGCTTGGCCTCGAGTTTGGCTTGGGGGTCGCCCGATTTGGCAGCGCGGACGCTCTTGTCGAGGCGCTTTTCAACTGCGGCCAAGTCGGCCAAGCCCAGTTCGATGTTGATGATGTCGCGATCGCGAGCCGGATCGACGGGACCCATCACATGCTGAATGTCGTCGTCCTCGAAGCAGCGAACGACGTGGACGATGGCGTCGACTTCCCGGATATTGGCGAGGAATTGGTTGCCGAGGCCCTCGCCCTGACTGGCCCCTTTGACCAATCCGGCAATATCGAGGAACTCGACGACCGCCGGGACCGTTCGCTCGGGCTTGACGAACTCCGCAATCCGGCCGAGGCGCGGATCGGGGACCTCTACCACCCCGGTATTGGGCTCAATCGTGGCGAACGGATAATTGGCGACCAGAGCTTTGGCCGATGTCAGCGCATTGAACAGAGTCGATTTTCCAACGTTGGGAAGACCGACGATTCCGAGTCGAAGCATAGCGTACAACCTAAGCGTTTGACCGGTCGGTTTCTACCGCCGGATTGCTCTCGGGAAACCAAGATCGGGGAGCCTACTTGTGCAGGCTTGCGAACCAGGGCGCCAACACCAATGAGACGACGCTCATCAGCTTGATCAAGATGTTCATGGCGGGGCCCGAGGTGTCCTTGAACGGATCGCCGACGGTATCGCCGACCACGGCCGCCCGATGGGGGTCGGAACCCTTGCCGCCGTGGGCCCCGGCCTCGATGTACTTCTTGGCGTTGTCCCACGCGCCGCCGGCATTGGCCATGAAGAGGGCCATCATGACGCCGGTCACGGTGGCCCCGGCCAACAGGCCGCCGAGCGCCTTCACCCCGAGGAGGGCGCCGACGACGACCGGCAACGCCAGGGCGGAGATGCCGGGCACAATCATCTCTCTGAGGGCTGCATTGGTCGAAATCTCGACGCACCGGGCGCTGTCGGGCTTGACCCCAGGTTTGCCCTCCAGCAGGCCAGGAATGTCGCGGAACTGCCGGCGAACTTCCTCGACCATTCCCTGGGCCGCCCGGCCCACGGCGGTCATCGTCGAGGCGCCGATGAAGAAGGGCATCACGCCGCCAAGAAAGAGGCCGATGACGACCATCGGGTCGATCAGGTTAAGCCCGGTGGCGTTGAGTCCGACCGCCGAGGCATACGCGCTGAACAGCGCCAACGCCGTCAGGGCCGCGGAGCCGATCGCGAAGCCCTTGCCGATCGCGGCCGTGGTATTGCCGAGGGCATCGAGCCCGTCGGTGATCTTCCGGACGTCGGCGCCGAGATGGCTCATCTCCGCGATGCCGCCGGCGTTGTCGGCAATCGGTCCGTAGGCATCGACGGTCATGGTGACGCCAACTGTCGCCAGCATGCCGACAGCGGCAATCGAGATGCCGTAGAGGCCGGCCACCTCATAGGAGACGTAGATCGCTCCAGCGATCAGGAGCACCGGGATGACACAGGACTGCATCCCGACGGCGAGGCCGGCGATCAGGTTCGTAGCCGGGCCGGTCTTCGACGCTTCGGCAATTCGCTCGACCGGCTTGCTCGAGGTGTAGTACTCGGTGGCGAGGCCGATCAGGATGCCGGACACCGTCCCGGCGACGACCGCCCAGAACGGTCCATAGAGCGGGTAGACGATGCCGGCCTCGTTGGTCATGCCGAGCGGCATCATCCCGGTCAAGACAAAAGCGAAGACCAGAAAGAGCCCGGCGGCGATGACGGTCACGAGGCGGAGCGCATTGGCGGGGTTGCCGGCCGCCAGAAGCCGCATGGTCAGGACCCCGATGAGCGAGGCAACCAGACCGGCTCCAGTGTAGGCCACCGGGAGCAGCATGGCCGTCATTTTATTGTCGTCGGTGATCAGCGTTGAGGTCGCCGCCAACGCGACGGCCGCGATGATGGCCCCGACGTAGCTCTCGAAGATGTCGGCGCCGAGTCCGGCGACATCACCGACGTTGTCGCCGACATTGTCGGCGATGGTTGCCGGATTGCGGGGGTCGTCTTCGGGAATGCCGGCCTCGAGTTTCCCGACGAGGTCGGCGCCGACGTCGGCGGCCTTGGTAAAAATTCCGCCACCGACCCTGGCGAACAGGGCAATCGAGGAGGCGCCCATGGCGTAGCCAGAAATGATTTGGGAGAATAGCGGGGCATTGGCCGCGGCCTCAGGCGCCCCGAGGAACATGAAGACGACGGCGATGCCTACCAAGCCGAGAGAGGCTACGGCAAGCCCCATGACCGCTCCGCCGGAGAATGCGATGCTGAGAGCCGCCGCCTGGCCGCTACCGCGGGCCGCCTCCGCCGTCCGGACGTTGGCCTTGGTGGCGCCCTGCATCCCGATCCAGCCGGCCAGGATCGAACAGAGGCCCCCAAAGACGTAGGCGATGCCGGTCTTGGGGTCGACCGCCCAGGCCAACAGCCCGGCCACGACGAGAATGAAGGGGAGCAGAATTCGGTACTCGGCCCTGAGGAAGGCCATGGCGCCGAGATGGATCTGCTCGGCCAGGTCTTTCATTGCCTCGGAGCCGGCCGGCTTCTGGCACATCCCTGCAAAGGTCAAAAACGTGGCGACTAGGCCAACGATGCCGATCGCCAACGCATAGAGGGTGAGGTTTGCAATCATGAGCCGCAGCCTATCGGGGTGGGGTCAGGGCTCAGTCGGCTTGGGATTCTTGTTGTACCGAGTCATGGCGGTTTCGATCCCGTCAGCGAGCCAACACTCGACGGCGTCCGCCATCGGATCGAGCAACGACTCTATCGTACGGGCCTCCTCGCGATCGAACCCACCGAGCACGAAGTCCGCCATGTCGTCATAGTCCAGTGGGATCGGACCCACCCCGATTCGGAGCCGGGCGTAGTCCTGAGTCCGGAGCGAACCTTCGAGGCTCTTCAGCCCGTTGTGGCCGCCGGCCGAGCCCTTGGCCCGGAGCCGGAACCGGCCGACCGGCAGCGCCACCTCATCGACCAATACCAGGAGGTCCCGACCCGGATCAAACCCCGTTCGGGCCCGCAGCGGGCCGAGGATGGCCCCGCTGCGATTCATGTAAGTCTGGGGCTTCAACAACTCAACCGCCCGACCGCGAACCGACCCTCGAACCGCACGAGCTTGTCCGTCCCGGCGAAAGGCACCGAGGCCCCAGCGGGCCGCGAGATGGTCGGCCAACGCAAACCCAGCGTTGTGCCGGGTGCCATCGTATTCGGGGCCCGGATTGCCGAGCCCAAGGATGGTCCGCAGGGCCTAGTCCTTTTTGGCGTCCTCGTCCTCGTCGGTCGCCTTGGCCTTGCGGATGAGCTCGGGCTCGGACGCCGGCGCCTCATCGGCGGCGGCGACCGGGGCCACTTCTTCGGCCTTCGGCGACACGACGAGACAGATCGTGACGGCCCCATCGGTCATGATCTCAAACTTGCCGGCCACGAGATCGCTTACGTGACGGGACTGGCCGAGGCCCAAGGCGGTGACGTCGACCTCGACGTACTCCGGAATATCGCCCGGAAGGACTTTGATTTCGATCTGGTGCAAGGCGGCTTCGAAGACACCGCCGCTATTGCGAACGCCTTCGGCGGTTCCGACGAACTTGAGCGGCACCTCGACGGCAATCGCTTCGTCGGCGTGGACCTCGTACAGGTCGACGTGGAGAATGTCGCTCGGCCGAACCGGGTTTCGCTGGATTTCGCGAATCAGGGCCTTGATCGGCTGGCGGTCCGCGACGGTGACGTCGAGGAGGGTGTTGCCGGCCCGGACCTTGGTCAGCAGCCGTTCGAGGGCCACCGCATCGAGTTCGAGCGACTCGGCCTCCCGGCCGCGTCCGTAGACGATCGCGGGAATTTTGCCGCTGCGGCGGAGGGAACGGGCGGCGCCTTTGCCGGCCCCGGTTCGGATGTTCGCGCTGAGAAGAGCTGCCTTAGCCATGTCGTGCCTCGTCCTTCGGTGTCAATCGAACAGCGAGCTGACCGATTGGTCGCTGTGGGTGTAGCCAACCGCTTTGGCCAGGAGGCCGGCGATCGAGAGAACTTTGAGCCGGTCGAACCGCTTCGATTCCGGCAGGGCAATCGTGTTCGTAACCGCCACTTCCTTGACCGGCGAATTCACCAGCCGTTCGACCGCCGGACCACTCAGCAGGGCATGGGTGGCGCAGACGTAGATATCTCGCGCACCGAGCCGCTTCAGGGCGACGATCGCCTCGGCCATGGTGCCGCCGGTGTCGATCATGTCGTCCGGGATCAGGACGTCTTTGCCGTCGACGTCGCCGACGACGTTGACGACCTCCGCGACATTGGCCGCCGTCCGGCGTTTGTCGATAATGGCGAACGAGCCATTCAATCGCTTGGCGAAACTCCGGGCCATTTTTGCGCCGCCCGCATCCGAGGCCACCACCACGAGATCCTTGAGATTTTTCTGGCGGTAGTGGTTCACGAACACCGGGGCCGCGTATAAGTGATCGACCGGCAGGTCGAAAAAGCCTTGCATCTGGTGCTGATGGAAGTCGATAGCCAGGACCCGGTCGGCGCCGGCAATCGACACCATGTTGGCCATCAGCTTGGCACTAATCGCGACCCGCGGTTGGTCCTTGCGGTCCTGCCGGGCGTAGCCGAAGTACGGAATGACCGCCGTAATTCGGGCCGCGCTGGCCCGCCGAGCCGCATCCATCAACAGCAACAACTCGAGCAGGTTGTCGCCCGGTGGGTTGGTTGGCTGAATGATGTAGACATCCCGGCCCCGGACATTCTCGTCGATCTTGACGAAAATCTCCCCATCGGCGAACCGCCGGATCGTTGCCTTGCAGAGCGGCTGATTAAGTTCTCTGGCCACTTCCTCCGCCAGGGCCCGATTCGCGGTACCCGAGAGGAGCATCATGGGGCTTAAGACCAGGGATTGGTTCGGCAGAGCCATAGCCCCTAACTATAGCCCAGGACAGGGTTTGGGGCAACCTGGCAGGGGGTGGTTCAATTGGCCCCGGTGGATTCGAACCACCATTCTCAGAGTCAAAGTCTGATGTCCTGCCATTGGACGAGGGGCCAGCACGAGGCCGTTAATCTCAACCGGCCAAAGCAGTTAGTCAAAGGGCTGGTCGCTGTCGAGGGTATCCCCGAGTAAGATACGGCCCATGAATAACCTCTTTCGCCTGGTTTTGCTCGCGGCCGCGGCCGTCACCGGCCCCATGGTCCGACCGGTGGCAAGTCAACCCGCGCTCCTCCTCCAAACGGATTTTGGACTGGCTGAAGGCAGCATCGCGGAAATGAAGGGTGTGGCGTTTTCGGTGGACCGGAACCTTCGGATCTTCGACTTGACCCACCTGATTCCGCCCTACGATGTCTGGGAAGCGGCCGTTCGGTTGCAGCAGGCGGCTCCGTTCTGGCCGACCGGCACGGTCTTCGTGTCCATTGTCGATCCGGGCGTGGGGACCGCGCGGCGGGCCGTCGTTGTTCAGAGTAAGACCGGGCATTTCTTCGTGGGGCCCGATAACGGCACTTTCACCTTCGTGGCGGAGCGGCTCGGGATTGCGGCGGTTCGGGAGATCGACGAAACGATCAATCGGCTGGTGGGCTCGGAACGGTCGCATACCTTTCACGGCCGCGACATCTTCGCCTATACGGGCGCCCGACTGGCGGCGGGCGCGATCGATTTCGAGGGGGTCGGGCCGCTCGTCGCAGGCGGAGTGGTGGAGTTGCCCCACGCCGCGCCGGTCGCGGTGGGCTCGGTGATTCGGGGTACGATCCTGGCCCTCGATCAGCCCTTTGGCAACGTCTGGACGAATATCCGCGCCGGGGTGCTCGACAGCGCCGGGGTCCGGCTTGGCGACTCCCTTGCCGTGACGATCCGATCGGGTGGGACGATCCGATTCCAAGGCCGGCTGCCCTTCGTCAAGAGTTTTGGTGCGGTGGGGCGGGACCGGCCGTTGGCATACCTCGACAGCTTGCTCGACCTGGCGTTTGCCCTCAATCAGGCGAGCTTCGCGAGCCGGTACCGGGTGGGGCGGGGGGCTGAGTGGCAGGTCGAGGTGGTGGTGCCGAGCCGGAAGCGGTAGGCCTTCACCCGGTGTCGGTCGCCAGGGTCAAACCATGTTTCTTGCCTAACATCATCTTGGCATCGTCCCGATCCCGGACGGTCCGGTAGAGCGCGAACACCGTCGATCCGGACCCCGTCATCCGGCAGAGCAGCGGCTGGGTCCGGGCCAAAGCCTCGAATGCCTCGCGGATCTTCGGTTCGCGGCCGAAGACCGCCGACTCAAAATCATTGCCAGCCATCCGGGCGATGTCGCTCCATCGACTGACACTGTCGAGATCCAGGGCCAGCGCACCCCGCGGGGCGGCGCTTTGCCGGGCTTGATCGACCCAGCCGTACGCGGTGGCCGTACTGATCCCAACCGGAGGAACCAGCAACAAAACTGGTGCGGACGGGAGCGCCGGAAGCCGGAGGAGCCGCTCGCCGTGGCCCCACGCCAGGGCCAATGATGCGCCGGACAGGAGGAACGGCACATCGGCACCGAGCCGGCTGGCGTAGTGGAGCAGTTCGGCCCGCGGGATCGGATTACCGGCGAGTTGATTGCCGAGTTCGAGCACGGTGGCGGCGTCGGAGGAGCCGCCCCCGAGCCCGGCGGCGACCGGAATCTGCTTGCGGAGCCTGACCCGGAGGCCGAATCGTCGTCCCGTTGCATTGAGGACCGTTTCGGCGGCCCGAAACGCCAGGTTTTCTTCCAGGGGGCCGAGGTCGGGGCCGTCGACTTCGAGCTGAACACCCGCGGAAGGCTCGGCGAGCGTGACCGAGATGTCGTCGGCCAGGCCGATCCGGCAGAACAAGGTTTCGATGCCATGGTACCCGGACTGTTCCCGAGCGAGGACCCTGAGGAACAGGTTGAGCTTGGCCGGGGCCTTGCCCGTCAGCGTCGGCTCGGTCACCGGCTGGCTGGAGGTGAGGGGGCTTCGGAGGCGGCGGTCAGGGTGATCGGCGTTCGGGACAGCGACCACAAGCCGAGCACGGTAATCGGTATGAACGTGGTGATGTGGAAAGTCAGGGCATAGGCCACCGCCGTGTTGGCGTCGACGCCGAAGACGATCAGGACGGCCTTAATGCCGGACTCAAAGACCCCGAAGTACCCGGGCGTCGACGGGACGGCGATGAGCACCACCAGGAGGCTCTGCATCAGCAATGCCCCACCGAAGCTGACGTCGATGCCGAACGCCTTGAAGGCGACGTAGAAGGCGAGGGCGTTGTTGAGCCAATGGACGATGGACCATCCCGCGGCGCCGAGTACTCGGGTTGGCGAGGTCAGGGCCCCAAGGCCGGCCCGGATCCCGTCGATGAACTGGGACAGCCGTTCCACGAATTTGGGCGAGGGAATGACCGCGCGGACGATCCGCTTGGCAAGCTCTGGGAACGCCAGGGTCGCGATGCAGGCCAGGAGGAGGATGGCCGGGGCAATCGCGAGCCGACCTGCCAGGGTGGCCACCGGGAACCCGTTGATTTCCGCTGTTGCCGGAATCCCGGCGGTGAGCAGGCCGACGAACATCAAGGCGATGATGGTGATCCCGTCGAACAGGCGCTCGGCGACGAGTGAGGAGAGGGCACTGGCAACGCCGGCTTTGGCCAGTCGATTGATCGCGATGGCGCGAAGCACTTCGCCGGCGCGAAATGGAATCAGGTTGTTCGCCATGAACCCGATGGCGATCCCATGCCAAAGCGGCAACGGGGGGATGGTCGTGCCGTCGTCGTTGTGAAGGAGGATCTGCCACCGGGGCACTCGCACCGCGAAGCTCAGAGTGGCGAGGGCGACGGCAATACTCAGGTACAGCCAGTTCGCCTGCCGGGCGCTCTGCCACACGTCGGCGAAGGCGACATCCTTGAGAACCCAGCTGAGCAGGGCGATCGTCACGATCGCCCCGATGAGACCGGCGATTGTCTTAGTCTTCAAGGGCGAGGGGGACGAGGTCGATCAGTTCGCTCACGAGGGGCTCGATGCCGTGGAAGGGAAGGTTCCGTTTGAGGGCGCCGCTCAACTCGCGACGGACATCGTCGGCGCGAAGGAGCGCGGCTCGGCCGCGGTAAAGCAGCGCGCCAATCGGCACGACGTCGGTCTCGATCTCTTCCGAGGCCGGTGCGATGGCCTGGGGTCGATGGTACGTCGAGAAGCTCGTTTCGAAATCCGTCCTGGCCGCCGGCAGCGCCGGCTCGTCGGGCGCGAGGGATTCGATCGGAACGATCTCGGTTTCGGGGGTCTCACCGCTCGCCTGGCCGTCGTCTGCGATATCCCGGACCAGCCGGGACACCGCGGCGGCCGCTCGGCGGATGGCCATGGGGCCGTCCGGGGCGGCAGGCCGAGCGGCGATACCCGCCAGACGCTCCAAGTAATGGGAGGCTTCGAGCACGAAGCATTGGAGGCGGCCGGACGGCACGTTCATCCCTGAAGAGTAGGCCGCCTCTCGGGGTCTGGTCAACGAGGAGGCCGGCTGGTTCTTACGATCCGGCTCATTTCCGACACGGCGCCGTACATCCCGCTCATCACGGCACGACTGACGACGCTGTGGCCGATATTCAGTTCCTCGATTTCCGGAATGGCTGCCACCGCAGCGGTGTTCGCATACGTCAGGCCATGACCGGCGTGCACCGCGAGGCCGAGCGCGGCGGCGTAGCCGGCCGCGGTCCGGAGATCGGCAAGGGCAGTACTGGAAGCGGCATAGGTTCGCGCATACCGACCGGTGTGAAGCTCGATGGCCGGAACGCCGAGTGCCTTGGCCTGGTCGATGGTGGCTCGATCCGGGTCGATAAAGAGGCTGACCCGGGAGCCCGCTTCGGCCAATTGGTCGATGACCGCCCGAAGCCGGCTGGTGTCACCGGAGAGGTCGAGGCCGCCCTCGGTCGTGACCTCCTGCCGGCGCTCGGGAACCAGGGTTACCTGGAAGGGCCGGAGCTTGATCACCAGGGCCACCACGTCGGGCGCGAGGGCCAGTTCGCAGTTGAGGACCGTCGTGACCGCGGCCGCCAACCGGTCGATATCCCGGTCATTGATGTGCCGGCGGTCCTCGCGGAGATGGGCGGTGATCCCGTCGGCCCCGGCGGTTTCGGCGATCCGGGCGGCCTCGACGGGATCGGGTTCGGTCGTCTTTCGCGCCTCTCGAATGGTCGCGACGTGATCGATATTGATATAGAGACGCATTGCAGAGGACCTCCGGGTCGATTTACTTTCGCCCAATGCAGGCACGGGGAGACACAGTGCGAAAATGGTTATTGGCGGTAGTGCTGGTGACCGGTTGCTCAATCAAGGTTGAGACCCTGGCGGTCGCTCCGGCCACGGCTCCGGCGGCCGTGGCGTCGGCGTTCTTGCGGGCGGTTGCCGACAGCAACTTCTCGCAAATGGGCGATCTCTGGGGCACCGCGAAGGGATCCGCGATGGCCACCAATGCGCCGAACAACTGGCTCCAGCGGGTTGCGGTGATGCACGCGTATCTGAAAGGCGGCGCCTCGAAAGTCGTGGGTGAGAATCCAGGGCTGGCGAAGGGCGACCGCCGGGTTCTCTTGATCGAGTTAGCCCGCGACGGGTGCGTCAAGACCGTTCCGTTCACGATGATCCGGACCAAGCAAGGCGCCTGGCTCGTGAACGCGATCGATCTGAACGCCGCGGGGGTGCCGGGTCGGTCGTGCCAAGGCGCCACGGGAACCTGAGCGGGCCGGGCGGACTTATTCGGTAAGCTCAATCAGGATCCCGGTGGTGGCCTGCGGGTGGATGAAGGCGATCCGTTTGCCGCCAACGCCGATCCTGGGCTGGTCGTCGATCAGGCGGTATCCGGCGGCCCGGCAGCGGGCCAGGGCGGCGTCGAGGTCGATGACCCGGTAGCAGACGTGGTGGATGCCGGGGCCCCGCTTGGCCAGGAACTTGGCAATCGGTCCATCGGGGCCGATGGGCTGCAGCAGCTCGACCTCGGATTCGCCGAAGGACAGCGAGACGATGGTGGCGCCGTCTCGTTCCTCCGGTCCGTGATGGGGTTCGAGGCCGAGGACCTCGCGATAGAACGCCAGGCTCTGGTCGATGTCGGCGACCGCGACGCCGATATGAGCAATCTGGGATTTCGAAAACACGGTGCCTCCAGAGGGGGCGTCACGGGAACGTTCGGTAGGCAAATTAACATGGTTCACCAAATGAGGTCGTCGATGAGCGAGATGATTACCCACGTTACCGACGAGACCTTCGCGGCCAGCGTCGAGCAGGCCACAGGCCTCGTAATCGTGGATTTTTGGGCGGAATGGTGCGGCCCGTGCCGGGCAATAGCCCCGATTCTGGAGGACTTGGCGAAGTCCAATCCGGGCAAGGTGCAGATCGCCAAATTGGACGTCGATGCGAACCAGCGAACCGGGATGCGGTTCAACGTTCGGTCGATCCCGACCTTGCTGTTCTTCCTTGATGGCAAGCACGTGGACACCGTGGTCGGGTTGGTGCAGAAGAACGCGCTGCAGGACCGCATCAACAAGCACGCGGCATAGGGCGCACTCGGTACTCGGCACTCGGCACTCGGCGCTCGGCACTCGGCACTCGGCACTCGACGCTCGGCTGCGGGGGGGTGATGGCTGGAACTCTTTTTGTCCTCGCGACGCCGATTGGGAACCTCGGCGACTTGTCGCCCCGGGGGGCCGATACGCTGCGGCGGGTATCGGTCATCGCGGCGGAAGACACTCGGGAAACTCGGAAGCTTCGGGACCATGCCGGCTCCGAGGCCCGGCTGATCAGCTGCCACGCCCACTCCGATCGGCACCGTCTCGAAGAAATCGTGGCGCTGTTGGCTGGCGGGGCGGATGTTGCCTTGGCCACGGACGCCGGAACGCCCGGGGTGAGCGATCCCGGGCCGAGCTTGGTCGCGGCGGTCCTGGCGGCGGGATTCGCGGTGGTCCCGATCCCCGGGCCCTCCGCGGTGGGGACGGCGTTGATGGCCTCGGGGATGCCGGCGGACCGGTATCTCTTTCTTGGCTTCGGGCCCCGGAAGGGGGCGGAGCGTGATGGGTGGCTCGCTCGGATCCAAACCGCTGAGTTTTCTGTAGTGTGCTTCGAGGCCCCGGGCCGCTTGGGTGAACTGCTGGCGGATCTGGTGGCGGTGTGCGGGCCGGAACGACCGGCCTTCGTGGGCCGGGAAATGACCAAGCGATTCGAGGAATATCGACGAGGGACCTTGGAGGAATTGCGGCTTCGATTTGCAGGAGCCGAGATCCGCGGTGAGGTCACGGTCGTGGTGGCAGGGGCTCCTTCGGTCGACCCGGTGCCAGACGAGGGCCCGGCTCGGCTCATTGCCCGTTCGTTGGTGCAGTCGGGGATCGAGCGAAGTCGGGTGGCCAAGGCCGTGGCGGACGCGTTCGGGCTTTCCCGGAACGAGAGCTATCGACTGGCGATGGAAGAATGAGGGGACCAATGAAGGGTTGGATCGTGGCGGTGGCCGTCGCGTCGGGTGCCGGCCCTCTGTCGGGCCAGGAACCGATGACGATCGGTCGCCTCCACTACGACGGCGGCGGCGATTGGTACGCCAACCCCTCGAGCCTGCCCAACCTGCTCAAAGCGGTCGGAGAGCGGACCCCATTCCGGATGGCGAGCCGCGAAAAAGTCGTCCAATTGCTCGATGACGATGTCTGGCAGGTTCCCTATCTCTACATGACGGGGCACGGCAATGTCAAATGGAACGAGCGGGAACTCCCGGTGCTCCGTCGGTACCTGGAGCAGGGCGGGTTTCTTCATGTGGACGACAACTACGGCATGGACGAGTCGATTCGGCGAGAGATCGCCCGGCTCTTTCCAGGCCGGCCGTTGACGGAAGTGCCGTGGGATCATCAGGTCTACCGGATCGTGTACGAATTTCCGAAAGGGCTCCCCAAGATTCACGAGCACGACGGAAAGCCGGCTCAAGGGTTCGGGATCTTCATCGACGGCCGCTTGGTCCTTTATTACAGCTACCAAAGTGATTTGGGCGATGGCTGGGAGGATCCCGACGTGCACAAGGATCCGCCTGAGAAGCATGAGGCCGCCCTCCGGATGGGGATCAATCTGTTCACGTATGCGGTCGGAGGACGGTAGATGGCCCCGCGCCTGACTCCGGCCGCGCTGGCGCAACTGGTGGCCCCGCTTCGGCAGGCCGGCGTGCGGCTCGTCGGTGTCGGCGGCCTGGCGCTGGTGCTGACGGGCCTTGCGGTCCCGACCTGGCTCGCCCGGCTCGGGATCGTCCGATCGCCGTTGTGGGTGGTGGTGGCGTGGCTGCTGGCCTTCCTGGCGGCCGGCCTGTCGGTCATCGTGGGCCGACGGGTCTGGCGGCATTTTTCCGCCACCACGGTCGCGCTCACGGTCGAGCGGAGCGGGGGCTGGCGCCACGGCGCGGTCACGTCGCTGCTGGAGGCAACCTCCGAGGGGACCAGCCTCGAGCTGCTCGCCGCCGCGGACCAGTCCTGTGCCACCTCGTTAGGCGAACGCGGGGCCGCGGCGCTCGAGCCGGAACGCCGCCGATGGGCCGGGTGGGCCCGGATTGGTCACTGGGCGCTGGCCGCGGGCGTCGTGGGGTTCGCGGCCGTCGGCCCCCATCGCGGGGTGGGCCGCCAGCTGTGGTCGCCAGGGGCGGCCTGGGCGTCGTTTCTGGCGCCCGTGCAACTAATGTCCGATCGGACCACAGTCGATCGGGGCGAGTCGGTCCGGCTCGACCTCCGGGCGGCGGGCCGGAGCGACGCGGAGTTATGGCTCCGAGCCAAAGGCGAGCCGTGGCGGTCCGAGTCGGTGGCTCTTGACTCCACCGGCCGCGCCACGAAGACCATCGGGCCGCTCGAAGGAGATTTCTACGCCTTGCTACAGAGCGGCGGCCGGACCTCCGACACCGTCTTGGTGCATGTCAGGATGCCGGCCTTCCTCGGAAGATTGGCGGTGACGGCGAACTACCCGGCCTACCTGCGGCTCGAGGACGAGACCCTTCCCACCACCGGTGACACGTTGCTGCTGCCGGCCGGGACGAGGCTTTCGACCGTGGGGGAAAGTACCGCCGACTTGGCCGTGGCCCAGTGGAACCTCGGCGGGGCGTCGGTGCCCCTCGACGTCAGGGGCCGGGAATTCCGGGGGGCGGTCCTGCCCCGGGCAACCGGCGTGCTCGAACTCGAACTCCAGACGGCCGACGGCGCGCCGATCGGCGGCGATCCGATCCGCATCCCGGTCGTGGTGGTGCCGGACCGGGCCCCGGAGGTCGACGTGCCGGTTCCCGGCCAGGACACCATGCCGGTGTTAGGCAACGAGCTGGCGTTGGTCATCGACGCCCGTGACGATCACGGTTTGGCGTCGGTCGTCGTCATGGCGCAGCTCGGACGCTCTGGTTCGGCGCCGATGAGCAACGCCATTCCGTTGCCCTCCACCGGGACCGACCGGGCATTGCTCTCGACTCGGCTCGACTTGGCCCGCTTTGCGTTGACCGCCGGTGACACGCTCGCCTATTGGGTGGTGGTGCGGGACAACGCCCCGCAGGCCAACGTGACCCGGTCCCGGACGTTCGTCTTGGTGGTCCCGACTACGGTCGAAGCCCGAGCCGAGCAACGATCGGCATCCAAGCAAGTCGCCAAGATCATCGACTCGCTGGTCAACCAGGCCAAGCAACTCCAGCGCGAAACCGAAGACCTGAGCCGCGAGCGGCAGCGGAATTCGTCGGACAAGGGCGATCCGTCCCTCGGATTCGAGGAGGCCAAGAAGGCCGAGCAAGTGGCGCGCGACCAGCAGGACCTGATGGATCAGGCCGAAGGGCTGAAGGACCAACTTGAACAGCTCGATCGGGCTACCGAGAAGAGCGGGGTGGCCGATTCGGCCTTCCGGAAGCAACTCGACGACATCCGCCAACAACTCGACAAGGCGTTGACGCCGGAGATGCGGAAGCGGCTCGACGAACTGCGGGAGGCGCTCAAGAATCTCGATCCCCAGGGAACCAAAGACGCGCTGAAAAAGCTCGCCGACGCCCAGGAGAAACTCAAAGAGGCTTTGGAGCGGACCCGTGAGCTCTTCAAGCGGGCGGCCCTCGAGGGCGAACTCGGCAGTTTGGAGCAAGAGTCGAAAGAGGTGGCGGAGCAGCAGAAGAATTGGAACGAACAGGTCAATCAGGCGGACAGTTCCGCGGCCGGCGCAAAGGAACAGGCCCTGGCCGAGCGGGCCGATTCGGTGGCCCAGGGTTTGGAGCAGGCGGCCAAGCAGATGAAGCAGGAGGAACGCCAGGAGGCCCTCAAGGAGAGCGCCCAACAGGCCAAGCAGGCCGCGCAGTCGATGCGGGATGCCGCGAAGTCCGCCAAGAGCGGCAAGAAGCAGGCGGCGAAAAAGCAGGGCGAGGATGCCGCGGCCAAGATGGAAGAGGTTCAGAAGGACGTGAAAGAGCAGAAGGACGATCAACAGGATGAATGGCGCCAGGAAGTGATCGATGCACTGGACCGGGCGTTGGCGGAAACCGCCCGGTTGAGCCAGCGACAGTTGGCGGTGAGCAACTCGGTCGGTCGGGGCACCTCGATCGCGCAATCACGGCTCGAACAAGGGGTGCTGGAAGAAGGCGTCCAGAAGATCGTCGAGCAGGTCCTGGCGGTGAGCGGCAAGAACGCGTTGGTGTCGCCCCAGATCGGGGTGTCCTTGGTCCAGGCCCGGCTCCAGATGGCCCGGGCCCGCGAAGCGATTTCCTCGGCATCGGCCAACCTGCGGGAGGCGGCGGAGCAAGCGGGCGAGGCGGTCGACGCGCTCAATGTGGCGGCGTTCCAGATGCTTCGGGCCCGGGACGACGTGCAAGGGTCCTCCTCCGGCTCCGGCCTGGCCGAGGCGATGCAAAAGATGCAGCAGATGGCCGGCCAGCAGGGCAGCATGAGCCAAGAGGGCAACAATCTGTTGTCCATGCTCGCCAGCCAGCAAATGCAGGGGCAGCTTCAGGCCATGGCCCAGCGGCAGCGGCAGTTGGCCCGGGATTTAGAACGGCTTCGGGCCGAGACCCAGGCCCCCGGCACCCGCGACTTGGCCGAAGAAGCCCGCGAGCTGGCCCGCAAGCTCGAGGCGGGGAGGATCGACCGCGAAACGGTGGACCGCCAGGAACGTCTGTTCAAGCGAATGCTCGACGCCGGCCGGACTTTGCAGGGCGAAGAAAAAGACGAAAAGAAGGAACGGGAAAGCACGACGGCCAAGACTGATTCGTTGAGCATTCCGGTCTCGCTCCGGCGACTGCTCGACCGCTCCGGCCAGATTCGGTTGCCGAGTTGGGACGAGCTGCAGCGGCTGAGTCCCGAAGAGCGGCGGCTGGTAACCGACTACTTCCGCCGTCTGACCGCCCAAGGCAAGCCGTGATCGGCTGGGTCCGGGTCGTCGGGTGCCTCTCGGTCCTCGTGGGAACCGCGGCCGGGGCTCAGGACCGCCCTCCGGATCCGGCGACCCGCGCGTTCGACTTGGAGCGGCGCGGACAACACGGGGCCGCCGCCGAGATCTACCGAACCATGCTGGCTGCTCGCCCCGCCGACCTCGGGGCCCTGCTGGGTTTGGAACGGTCGTTGACCCCGCAGAACAAAGTGGCCGATATGGTCCCTTCGGTTCGGCGGGCCCTTGGCAGCGGCGATCCGTCCGGCGCGCTGTTCGGGATTGCCGTTCGGGTGTACGCCGTGGCGGGTTTGGCTGACAGCGTCCGGCCCATTGTCGATCGGTGGGTGGCGGCGGAGCCCGGGTCCGAGTCGCCGTATCAGGAATGGGGGTCGGCCGCCCTCGGCGCCCGCGACCGGATTCAGGCCAAGGCCGCCTATCTCCTGGGCCGGGAACGCCTTGGCCGTGACGCGCTGGCCGCGGAACTCGCCCAGTTGGCCACGATTGAGTCCGACTACGAGACAGCGGTTCGGGAGTGGCTGGTGGCGGTTCTGAAGACGCCGCCGTATCGGTCCGCCGCGGTCTCTCTCCTGGCGCAGGCTGCCGTGGCCGGCCGACCGACGGTGCTTCGGCAGCTCGATCAGGCCAAGAGCGGCCAGGCAGAACGGATTGCGGCGACGCTGACGATTCGGTGGGGCGACCCAGTGGGCGGGATCCGGCGGATTGAACGCGCCATGCTGGTGCTGGCGGAGCAGTCGGTTGAGGCTTTGCAGGACGGGCTCGATGAAATCCGGGGGCAAGCCGGCCGGGAGTTCGGGATGGCAAAAGGGATTGCGCTCGAACTGTTAGGCACCAAGGTGCCGGGGCAAGCCACTCGGTACTGGCTCGAATCGGCCCAGGCCTATGCGGACGCCGGCGATCAGGGGTCGGCCCGGCGGATGCTGTCGCGGCTGGCGGCCGATCCGAAAGCGTCACCAACGATGGCCGCGTCGGCGACGTCGACGCTGGTGACGGTGCTGGTAGCTGAAGGGAAGATGGAGGAAGCTACCAAGCAGTTCGGCCAGCTCAAGGCCGTGCTGGCCGAGGAGGAGCGGGCGGGCCTTCAAGTTCGGTTGGCGGAGGGGTGGATCGGGGCCGGGAAGCTCGATCGGGCCGAGCACGCGGTGGCCCAGGACAGTACGGTTGAAGGTCTGGCGGTGCGCGGGCGAATCCGGCTCTACCTCGGGGATCTCGGCGAAGCCTCGAGTCTGATGCGAATGGCCGGGCCGTTTGCCGGGGCCCGGGACGCGTCGGTCTCCCGAACGACGGCGTTGTCGCTGATCCAGGTGATCGACGAGGACAGTCTGCCGACGTTAGGCGGAGCGCTGCTCAAGCTCGAGCGGCGCGACAGCGTGGGCGCGGCGGGCGACCTCGAACTGGTGGCGGCCACGCTGCCGCCGGATCGGGGCGGGGCCGAGGTGTTCTTGCTGGCCGGCCGGGTCCATGGCGGCCTGGGCAGCCGGCCTGACGCCGAGCGGCTCTTCCAGCAGGTTTGTGGGCTCAAGATTCCGGCCAGTGCGGCGGCCGCGGGTTACGAGTTGGCCCGGATTCTGGTGGCCACCGACCGGAAGGCCCAGGCGATCGAACGGCTCGAGGAACTGTTGGTGGCCTATCCGACCAGTGCCGTGGCGCCCCAGGCCCGCCGACTCCTTGATATGGCGAAGGGAGCGATTCCCCCGGGATGATGCCCCGACGGCGTTTCCTCGAACTTGGCGCCGCCTCGCTGGCGGCCGCCACCCGGTGGCCCGAGGCCGGCACCCCGCGCCGACTGGCCGACCATTTTCTGGTCCCGATGGACGAGACCCAGTCCGACCATCTCAAAGCGTACGGCCTGACCTACCGGCTGCTGGCGCGGGGCGGGAAAGCGGAGTGGTTCCTCAACTATCGGGCGGGGTCGTTCCTGCTTCCCGGCGACAGTGCGACGGCCCGGGATGCCGCGCTGGCCGGCGTGACCATCGAGCCGGTCGATAGCGGGACGGTGTTTCAGATCAAGGCCGAGATCGCGCAGGCCAACATGGACGCCGTGCCGCTCGAGAAGGCGCCGAAGGTCGCGGTGTACGCGCCGCCGGGCGCCGCGCCGTGGGATGACGCCGTGACGATGTCGCTTCAGTATGCCGGGATCGAGTTTGAGAAAATTTGGGATGAAGAGGTGGTTGGCGACAAGCTCTGGACCTTCGATTGGCTCCACCTCCACCATGAAGACTTCACGGGGCAGTATTCGAAGTTCTTCTTGAACTACAATGGCGCCCCCTGGCTCCAGGACATGGTCGAGCGGAACGAGCGGATGGCGCGGAAACTCGGCTTCAAGGATGTGCCGGCCGACAAGCGGGCCGTGGCGTTTGCGATCCACCAGTTCGTCGACCGAGGCGGGTTCTTGTTCGCGATGTGTACGGCCACCGAAACCCTCGATTTGGCGCTCGCGAGCGACGGGGTCGACATTGCCGCGAGCTTTGCCGACGGCTCGCCGATGGACGGAAATGCGACGAGCAAGATGGATTGGGATCGAGCGCTGGCGTTCCAGGGAGCCCGGCTCGAGCAGAGTCCGTCGATGGCGTTGTACTCGGATATCGACGGTCATCAAGTGAACTCGCCGGACCGGCGGCAACCGCTCGGCTCCTTCACCCTCTTCAACTTCAGCGCCAAGATCGATCCGGTGGCGACCATGCTGGTCCAGAACCATCGACAGGTGATCCCGGATTTCTACGGACTGACGACATCGTTCATGAAGAACCGGCTCAAGCCGGGGATCACGGTACTGGCGGATGAACCTGGGGCGCCGTGGGCCAAGTATATCCGGGGCGAGCGGGGGCAGGGGACCTGGGCGTTCTTCGGGGGGCACGATCCGGAAGACCCCCAGCACCAGATTGGTGACGCACCGACCGATTTGTCGTTGCATCCCCACTCGCCGGGATACCGGTTGCTGCTCAATAACGTGCTGTTCCCCGCCGCGAAGAAGAAAGAGCTCAAGACCTGACGGTTGCCGCGTTTAATTGGTACGGCGCAGAGCTCCGGCGCCGCTATCTTGCAGCATGTCCGCTCCTCCCCACCGGATCCTCCCTGTCGCGCAGGACGTGATTGCCCAAGAAATCGCCGCGGCGGGAGGCCGGGAGGTGTGCTTCGTGGCGGTGGTCTCGGCCGCCGGCGTGGTGACCGAGGCCCGCGCGGTGGCCCGGGGTACTCCAGACATGGTCTTAGCGCTGCCGGGTACCGCCCGTCGCGGAGAGATGGTGCTTCACAACCACCCGACGGGGCATCTCGAACCCTCGCATGCCGACCTGAGCGTCGCGGCCCGATTCCACGACGCCGGGGTGGGCTTCGGGATCGTCAACAACGAGGCGTCGGCGTTATATGTGGTGGTGGAGGTTCCCCGAGCTCGGGTGGAGCAACGGCTCGACCCGTTCGAGGTGGTGGCCGTGTTGAGCGAGGGCGGTTCGGTCGCGAAGCTGATGGGCCAGTACGAAGACCGGCAGAGCCAGCGAGACATGGCGGCGTACATCGCGGACGGCTACAACGACGGCGGCACTCTGGTGCTGGAGGCGGGTACCGGGGTTGGGAAGTCGTTCGCCTACCTGGTTCCGGCGCTGGCGTGGGCCCGGGCCAACGACGAACGGACCGTGATCTCGACGAATACCATCAACTTGCAGGAGCAGTTGGTCGGCAAGGATCTCCCGCTCCTCCGCCAGGCGTTAGGCGACGAGGTCCGGCAGCCGACGTTTGCGTTGCTCAAGGGGTGGCGGAACTACCTCTGCTTGGCCCGCCTCGAGGTTGCCACGGCGGGCCAGCAGTCGCTCCTCGAGGAAGGCCGGATCGGCGAACTCATTACGATTGCGGAGTGGGCCGGCCGAACCGGCGACGGAACGGTGGGTGATTTGGCCACCCCGCCGAGTGTCGAGGTGTGGGACGAGGTGGCGGCAGAGTCCGATCTCTGCCCGCGGCTCAAGTGCCCGCACTTCGATCGGTGCTTCCTGTTCCGGGCTCGCCGGAAGGCCGCGGAGGCCGATGTGGTGGTCGTCAACCACCACTTGCTCGCGGCCGATCTCGCGGTGCGGGCGGCGTCCGACAATTGGGACGATGCCGCCGTGCTTCCCCCGTACCAGCGATTGATTTTGGATGAGGCCCATCACCTCGAAGACGTCGCCGCCTCGCACTTGGGCCGGCAGCTGTCGAGTACCGGCGTTCGACGGCTGCTCGGAAGGCTGGAACGGAACGGCCGCGGGTTGGTGCCGACCCTGGTCCGGGAGTTGATGCGGGACGGCGATGTCCTCTCGCGCGCCAGCCTCGAGCTGGTCCGGGACAAGCTGGCACCCGCCATCAATGATGCCCGGCGGTTCTCCGAGGCCATGTTCGAGCGGCTCTATGGCCGGTTGATCACTGAGGGTGGCGGTTCGATTCGGCTCCAGGACGAGTTTGCCGCCGATCCGATCTGGGGTGAGGGACTGGGACGGGAGGTCGACGCCTTGCTCGGCTCGTTCCGGCGGGTAGCCGACGAAGTGGCCACCGTGGCCGACCGGCTGAGCCAGGGCGAAATGACCGATCGACGGAACCAACTGATGCTCGAACTCAAGGCTGTCATTCGGCGGCTCGAATCGGGCACCGACGCCTTGAACCAAACGCTCCGTCCCGTCGGGGGCGGTCCTCCGGTCGTTCGGTGGATCGAACGAAGTGGTCACAAAGGCCTTGGCGTGTCGCTGGCCGCCGTGCCGTTGGACCTGGCGCCGGTGCTCCGCGCCCTGGTGTTCGATCGCAACAAAACCGTGGTCTTGACCAGCGCAACGTTAGCCGCCGGTGGTGAGTTCGAGTTTCTGGAGGCCCGGCTCGGGCTCGATCAGGCACCCAGTCCGGTGACGGTCCGGGAGATGCTCCCGTCTCCGTTCGACTACCCATCGCAGTGTCTGTTCGGGATTCCGAATGACATGCCCGATCCCCGTGAAAACGAAGCCGCCCACGATCAGGCGGTGGCGCAGGTCATTGCCGATTTGGCCGCCGCGTCCGACGGCGGAATGTTTGCGTTGTTCACGAGCCACGGGGCGCTCCGCCGAGCGGCGGTCCGGCTTCGGAGCGGGCTCGACCCCCGGTGGCCGCTCCTGGTCCAGGGCGAGGGAGGCCGCGACCAGCTCCTCCGGCGGTTCCGGGAGTCGGGCAACGGAATCCTCCTCGGCACCGATTCGTTCTGGGAAGGCGTCGATGTCCCGGGTCGGGCGCTCCGGACGCTGGTGCTTGGAAAACTGCCGTTCAAGGTGCCCTCGGAACCCCTGACCGCGGCCCGGCTCGAGCGGCTGGCGGAGCAAGGGGTCGATGGGTTCGCGCAGTATCTGCTCCCGCACGCGGCCCTGAAACTGAAGCAGGGGTTCGGGCGGTTGATCCGCTCCAAGACCGATGTCGGGGTCGTGGTGCTGCTCGATAGCCGGGTGTTGACCCGGCGCTACGGTCCCTGGCTCCTGAGCGGCCTCCCGAGAGCGTCAAGAATCGAGGGACCCTGGTCGGCGGTCCGGACCGCCGCGGAGGACTTTTTTGCCCGGCACGGGATCGGCGCATCGACCTGAGCGGGCGACCATTCGGCCCCGCCACGCATTATTCTTCAGGGATGCAAACCACACCGTCGAAAATCGTATGTGTCGGGAAGAACTACCTCGAGCATGCCAAGGAAATGGGGAGCGAACTCCCCGCCGATCCGCTGTTGTTCCTGAAACCGCCGAGCAGTCTGATCGGGCCGGGCGAAGCGATCGTGCTCCCCACGCTGTCCACTCATGTCGAGCACGAGGCCGAAATCGGCCTCGTCATCGGGACCCGGTTGCGGAAGGCCACCGAGGACGAGGCGATGCGGGGGATTCGGGGGTTCGTGTGTCTCAATGACGTGACGGCTCGAGACTGGCAAAAGAAGGAATCCCAGTGGGCTCGGGCCAAGGGGTTCGATACCTTCTGCGCGGTGGGCGACGACGTGGTCGGCGGGCTCGATTGGGCCGCCCTCGAAGTCATTGGCCGGGTCAACGGCCAGGTGCGCCAGCACGGCAAAGCCCGGGACATGCACTTCTCGATTCCGTTCCTCCTCGCCCACATCAGCCAGGTCATGACCCTCGAACCGGGCGATCTCATCGCCACTGGGACGCCAGCCGGGGTGGGCCGCCTGAATCCCGGCGATGTGGTCGAGGTCGAGATTCCCGGGGTCGGAGTGCTTCGGAATCCAGTCGTGGCCGGATGACGATCAGAGGGAGTGCTCGACTCGGACAACTGCCCGGTTATCCCCTCGCTGAGATCCCGGGCATCAAGCGGCGGTTGCTCGACGCTGGGGTCGATGTCATTGACCTTGGAGCCGGCGACAACGACACGCCGCCGCCGGCCCCCGTGGTGGCCGCCATGGGTGAGGCGCTCGCCGATTCGGCGATGAGCAAGTACGGTTTCCAGCAGGGGTATTTCCCGTTTCGCGAGGCGGCGGTTCGCTACGTCCACCGGCGATTCGGTCATCAGTTCGATCCGACGACCGAGGTCTTGCCCCTGATTGGGTCGAAGGACGGGTTGGCCCATCTCCCGTTTGCGTTCGTAAATCCGGGCGAGGTCGTCATTCTGCCGGAACCAGGCTATCAGGCGTACATCGGCGGGGCCGTGCTGTCGGGCGCGATCCCGTTTCAGTATCCGCTCGTCGCCCGCGACGGCTTCCTGCTCGAGCTCGACCAAGTGCCGGCCGCGACGCTGGCGCGGACCCGTTTGGTGTACGTCAACTATCCGAACAATCCAACCGCCGCGGTGGCGTCGATGGCCTACCTCGAGCGCACCGTGGCCGCCTGCCGCCGTCACGGGATCGTGCTCGCATACGACAACGCCTACTGCGATCTCACGTTCGATGGCTACCAGGCGCCCAGCATTTTCGACGTGCCGGGTGCCCGCGATGTGGCGGTTGAATTCTTCTCGCTCTCGAAGAGCTTTTCGATGACCGGGTGGCGGGTCGGTTTTGCGATCGGGAATCCGACCTTGATCGGCGGTCTGAACAAGGTCAAGTCGTACACCGACACCGGACCATTTCTCGCCACCCAGCGGGCCGGGGTGGTCGCGCTGGATCGAGCCGAGGAGTTCACGGCGCCGATTCGGGACGAGTTGGCACACCGCCGCGACGCCGGTGTTCGGGCCCTCGCGACGATTGGCCTCTCGATCGAATCGCCGAAGGCCGCCATGTATTTGTGGGTGCCGTTACCGTCCGCAATCCCGTCGGCGCCGTTTACGCGGTTTGCGTTGGAGACCGAGGGGGTCGTGACCCTTCCGGGGAGCGGGTTCGGACCGGCCGGTGAGGGATATTTCCGGATCGCCTTGACTGTGGGCCAGGACCGATTGACCGATGCGGTTGGGCGGCTCGGCCGGGCGCTCGCGGCTTTCCAGGCTCGGGGTGACCACTCCGCCGCGTAGTATCCTGCCGCCGACTGGGCGGCGGTTCCCTTGGCTCGCCATGGTGGCGAGCCTGGGGGTCCATTCCTTATTGCTGTTGGTCAAGGTTGCCGCGTGGCTCCCGCCGCGGGAGACCCGGCGGCAGGTCGTGTACTACCCGCTGGGCACGGTTGGTCCCCAGGCCGTCGAGATGGCGTTTCGAGAGCCGTCGGCCGGTGGGGCCCGGCGCCGGCCGCCGAACGCGGGCGCCTCGGTATTGCCAACTCTGGATACCGGTCCGGAACCGGAAACACCCCCGGAGCCGGACGCGCCAACGGTGGTGGCTCCGCCGCCGACGGCGGACACCGGTTCTGGTGTCCCGGGCGATGCGGCGCGGGCCCGCTATGGCCGGATCGGTCCGGCCCAGGGCGAGGGCAAGCTTTGGGCACGGCCGCTTCCGCTCCCTCCCAGGGACTTGGCTCGATACGTCGCTCGGAGCCAAACGGAATTGGTGGACAGTGCCGTGACGGCCATTGTCCAAGCCTATCTGGACTCGGTGTTGACGGTGGCGGCGGCCAGCGATCCGATCCCGAAGTGGGTTACCAAAGTCGGTGACCAGCAACTGGGGATCGACGCCCAATGGATCTATCTTGGTCCGATCAAGGTGCCGACCGCGCTGGTGGCCGGGATCCTGAGCGCATTCGGGGCCCTGCCGGCCGGGGGGAGCGCTGAAACGGCCGACTATCCCAAGTTCCGGGCCCTCCAGCAAATGCGCGAAGACACGCAGATCGCGGCCCGCCGCGCGGCGACGATGGCCGATTTCAAACGGGCTATTCGGGAACTCCGGGCCGAGCGCGAGCGGCAGCGGGATTTCGACAAGAATCAACGGACTCCGCCCCCCAAGACGGCGGATTCCACTGGGGTCAAGCCACCATGAAGCTGGTCGATCGAGATGAGACGGTGATGGTCGTCGTCGGGGTGGGGGAGGCGAATCGTGATCGTCCCTTTGCCGTGACGGTGCGCGATGCCATCGACTCGCGAGGCAACGGCCAGTTCTATCGCCGAGCCTTGGTCGTCGGCGACCAGGAGTATCTCGACCGCCCCGAGTTGCATCGGCACCCCACGATTGCCGTCGGAGGTCCCGGCGTCAACGCCGTGTCGCAGCGACTGGTGGCCGATGCCCCGCAAATGTGGCAATCCGACGAACGGGCGTTCGTGCAGGGGGACATCGAGGGGATCCCGAAGCGGGTGGTGATCTGGGGGATGGACGCCGGCGCCACCAGCCGAGCGGTTGATGCGTTCGTTGGCGAGGGCCTGCTCGATCTCCTGCTGGACCGAATCTGGCGCTTCAAGCCTGTCGCGATCGTCTAGCTGGGGCCGCCCCGCTTAGCTCCGGGCCGCGACCTCCGCCAGTCGGGCGAGGACCGTTGCCTTCCCGACCACCGCCACAAGTTCGTTGACCGGTTCCGAGACGGTATCGCCCGTCAGGGCAACCCGAATCGGTTGCATGGCATCGCCCAACTTGATCCCCGCGGCCTCGGCCGACCGTTTGATCGCCTCGAGAATCGGCTCGGGGTGCCACTCCGCGTCCGGAATGGTGCCGAGCGCCTCGATCGCCAGCCGGAGGCTCGCGGCGTAAGCCGGTCCCATCTTCGTGATCAGTGCCTCGCCCTTGGGCTCGAGGGCCGCCCGGCTCGGGTCGAGCCGGACCGCCACCCGCTCGGCCAACTGGGTCAGCGTCCGGGCGCGGGATTTGACCGCGTCGATGGCGGGGCGAAGGTCCCGACCCGCGAGGGCCACGCCGAGATCGGCGAGATGGCCCGCGATGAGGCCTTCGATCGACGCAGCCGGTAAGGTGGAGAGATACTGACCGTTCATCCATTCGAGTTTGGTGACATCGAAGACGGCGGCCTTCTTTTGGATTGCTCCGAGCGAGAAAGCTCCAGTCAGGTCGGCTTCCGGCATGATCTCCCGGTCGTCGCCTGGGGACCAGCCGAGGAGGGCCAGAAAATTCCGCATCGCCGCCGGGAGGATGCCTTGGGCCTGGTAGTCTCCCACCGCCGTCGCACCGTGGCGCTTCGATAACTTCTTGCCATCGGGACCCAAGATCATCGGCACGTGACCGAACACCGGCAGGGGGGCGCCTAACGCCTGGTAGAGGGCGATCTGCTTCGGGGTGTTGGAAATGTGGTCGTCGCCCCGGATGACGTGGGTAATCCGCATCGCCACGTCGTCGGAGACGACGGCGAGGTTGTAGATCGGCGTCCCGTTGGTCCGGAGAATTACCAGATCGTCGAGGTCCCGGCCTTGAAACGAGATCCGGCCGTGAATGGCGTCGTCCCAAGCAATCTCTTCGTCGGGCATCAGGAATCGGATCACGAACGGGGTGCCGGCCCGGACCCGCTCGTCGATGCCTTCCTCGGACAGCCGATGGCACCGGCGATCGTACTTGTAGGTGTCCGCTCCGCCCGGAGCCGCTTGGCGCGCGGCCTCGAGTTCCTCTTTGGTGCAGAAACACCGATACGCCTTCCCGGTCCGAAGCAACCGCTCGGCATCGGCCCGATGGCGCGGGCCGTCCGCCCCTTGGAAGTACGGCCCCTCGTCCCAGGTAACCCCGAGCCAGGTGAGGCCGTCGAGGATCACTTGGGTGTGGGCGTCGGTACTCCGGGCTTGGTCGGTGTCCTCGATCCGGAGGATCAGGGTCCCGCCGGACTGCTTGGCATAGAGCCAGTTGAAGAGGGCGGTCCGGGCACCCCCGACATGGAGGTAGCCGGTCGGGGACGGGGCAAAACGGAGCCGGGGAGCGGTCATGGGATTTTGAGCCAAAAACGGAGTGGGAGGGATTCGAACCCTCGATAGGGGATTTCGCCCCTATAACGGTTTAGCAAACCGCCGCCTTCAGCCTCTCGGCCACCACTCCAGCGGGGGGGAAATTGGGGCGAGGGGCTCACTTATGCAACCCGCCCCGTCTCTGGATCTGTTCCCCGACGGTGTTGGCGGCCAGGACGGTCAGAACGATCAACAAGCCGGGGTAAAGCGCCAGCCAGGGGGCCTCTCCCAAATTCTGTTGCGCCCCGGTGAGCATGTTGCCCCAACTGGCCATCGGGGGCTCGATCCCAAGCCCCAGGAACGACAAGGCCGACTCGGTGAGCACGGCTTGCGCGATCCCGACGCCGGCGGCGGCGATCAGAGTGGGGACGAGGTGGGGGAGCACGTGGCGGGCAAACCGGGCCGGCGGGGGCTGGCCGAGGGCCTGGGCCGCCAGGACGAAGTCCCGCTCTTGGAGGCTCAGGCTCTCCGCCCGGACCAGCCGGGCGATGCCCATCCAGGCGGTCAAGCCGATAGCGGCAATCAGAGTGGTGGTCGAACCGCCGAAGAGGGTCACGATGACCAAGAGGATGAAGAAGGACGGAACGGCCATCGCGGCGTCGAGCAGCCGGCTGGTGGCCACGCTGAGCCAGGGGTTCCGGGCGGTCGCGAGGCCGCCCACCGCCGTACCTACCGCCACCGCGACCACACCGGCCAGGAGCCCCACCACCAGCGAGACCCGGCCGCCCGACATCAGCCGGGCCAGGACGTCCCGGCCGCTTTCGTCGGTGCCTAACGGATGGGCGCCCGACATTCCCGCGACCGTCAGGGTGAGGTCGATGGCGGTCGGGTCGGCGTGATAGACCAGTGGCCCGCCGAAGGCAAACAGCACCAGCAGGGCGAGGGGCAGGAGGGCTCGTGTCACGGCCCGACCCGGACCCGCGGATCGGCCCACCTGTAGGCCAGGTCCAGCAGCAGGTTGGCGAGGATCACCGTGGTTGCGACGACCACGGCGATGCCCATGACCAGCGGATAGTCACGGCCGAGCGCCGCCTCCACCCCGAGCCGGCCCATTCCCGGCCAGGCGAACACCGTCTCCGTGACGGCCGCGCCTCCGACCAGGATCGGGACCTGGAGCCCAAGGACGGTCAGGACCGGGAGGAGTACGTTTCGAAAGATGTGGCGGCCGGTCACCTCCCGCGGGCGGAGCCCCCGTGCCACCGCCGGCGTCACGTGCGGAGCTCCCCGATTGGACCGGACCGCTGCCTGAGTGAACCGGATCAGCTCGGCCGAGATCGGGAGCGCCAGGACGATGACCGGTAAGACCAAGTGGCGGAGCCGATCGACGAACGATCCCTCCTCGCCCGGGGTCATCATGCCGCCGGCCGGCAACAGCCGCCATCGGGCTGCCACGACCATCAGGGCGACAATGCCGAACCAGAATGGCGGAATGGCGAGGGCCGTGAAGTTCACGACCGTCACGACCCGGTCAATCGGGGAGCCCGGCCGGGCGCCGACGTAGAGCCCGACCGGTACCGCAATCAGCAGGGCCACCGCCACCGCCAGCGCCACCAGCAGGATCGTGTTGGGGAGCCGGTCGAGCACGGTATCGAGAATGGGCGTCTGGTAGAGAAAGCTCCGGCCCAGGTTGCCCCGGACCACGTTCGATTGCCAGGTCAGATATTGAACCGGCAGCGGGCGATCGATCCCGAGTTGGGTTTCGATGGCGGCCCGCTCGACTGCCGAGAGCTTGGGGTCCGCAAGGACCGCGGGCCCGCCGGGGGCGGCATGGATCAGCACGAAGGTGGCGGTCGTGACGATCCAGAGGACGATGAGCCCCTGAAGCAGCCGGGCGGCCAGCATCCGGAGCACCGGTCAGCGCGGCTCGAAGTGAAGCCGCTCGCTGTGACGCATGGCGTCGCGAATGCCGAGGGGCGGCAGTCCCCGCAAACCCGCCCGGCGGACCTGGATTTCCCGGGGATAGTAGAGCACGAGGACCGGGGGATCGATCGCCTCGACGGCCTGAAAGGCGAGGTATGCTTGGCGCCGCGCTGCCGGGTCGAGGGTCACGCGGCCGACGGTCAACAGCGAGTCGGCGGTCCGATTGGAGTAGACGACGTCGTTGTTCGACTGACCCAAGCCGTAGTAAGAGAACTGGTCGGGATCGAGCGGGGTGTTCCACCAGACCAGGTAGGCCTCATACCGATGGGGCACCACGTAGTCACGAACCATCGAGGCAAACTCCATCGTATTGATGGTGACGGCCACGCCGACCTTCTTCAGATCTTGTTGGACGGCGACGGCGGTCTGTTCGCGGCTGGGGTTTCCCTTGTCGACCAACAACGTGAAAGCAAATCGCCGACCAGCGTGATCCTGGAGCACGCCGTCCCCGCCGCGTCGCCAGCCGGCCTCGGCCATCAGCGCGAGCGCCGCGGTGGTATCGTAAGGGATCTTGGGCAACGAGTCCGCGAAGTAGTCCCGGAGCGCGACCGGAATCGTTCCTTGGGGGTAATCGGCAAAGCCCCGAAGGACTCCGTCGATGATCGCCTGGCGATTGATCGCGAGCGTGAGGGCGCGCCTCACGGCCGACGACCGGAAGAGCGGGTTGCCCTGGTTGAACCCGATGTAGTAGTGCTGGGGAACGCTGACGTGCTCGATCCGGAGTTCCGGGTCCGACTCGAGCCCCCGGAGGTTTGCCGGCTCGAGCGTTGCTAAATCAAGCTCACCGGCCTGGAGTTGGGCCACCTGGGCATTGACGTCGGGCACGATCTTGAAAATGATCCGGTCAAGGCCGGGCTTGGCGCCGTAATACCGAGGATTGGCGGTCAGGACGATGTAGCTGCCGGGCACCGATTCGACGACCTGAAACGGGCCGGTGCCGATTGGCCGGGACCGGTTGAAGCCGACGGCATCGGCGATTCGGCCCAGGAATGCGTGGGCCGGGATGATGCCGGCGTTATGGCCGAGCAGCGTAAGAAACGGGGCTAGCGGCGATTTGAGCCAAAAACGGACGGTGAGGCTATTGACGATGGTTACCGAGTCGACCACCGAGAAATCCGACCACTGGAGCGTCCCGGACGAAGGATCGAGGATCTGGTCGAAGGTGAATTTGACGTCGGTGGCGGAGAACGGCCGGCCGTCGTGCCACGCGACGCCGCTCCGGAGCGCGAAGGTATACTGGCGGCCGTCGGCTGAAATTGTCCAACGGGTGGCCAGATCGGGCTCCGGGGTCAGGGAGTCGCTTGGACGTACCAGCCCCGGAAAGATGATCTTGTTGATCAGGACCGATCCGATGTCCGGCGAGAGCGGGGCGTTCATGATCGGATCGTTGATGATCGCCAGCCGGAGGGAACGCTCCGGCGGTCGTTGCCGGCTGCATCCGAACAACGTCGCAAGGACGAGGCAACCCCGGAACGCGGTCCTCATGCCAACGCCATCTCGACATCCCGGCAGGCGTCGTTCAGCGCCGCCACGAACCGATTCTGCCCTCGCGTGAGGTGGGTCCGGATGAAGCCTCGGCGCGACGAATCCGCGGCCGGCATTCCGGTGGCCGGGGCCAGGTCGGGGAGAGGCGGAATCGACTCGGCCTCATCGTGGAAGAATCCGGGCCGGGTCGTGAAGTTGACGGGTACAAGGTGCCGGGCGAGCCGGCGGATGGCCCGATTGATCCGGCGGACCGCAGGGTCGCCGGCCGGCCGGCCGGTCAGGCGGGCCGCCGCGGCGCCGAGCGAGGCGACCGCATCGCCTAACGCCGCGATTGCCTGCCGGCTCGGCTCGAAGGAAAAATCGGAGCCTGCCGCCCGCTGGTACCGGTCGAGCGTGCCGGAGAACTCGCGGAGCGTGGCCCCGAAGTCGAACGGCGCGATGGTGTCGTTGGCGGCCTGCATGACGGCGGCCAGGTAGATCTTGATGTCGGTGAGGAGAATCGTCCGGTCGGCGATCTCCATCGTGTCGTCCTCAGTATGCCACGCGATGTTGGCCCCACAACCCCCAACGGCGTAGTACCCCTTGGCCGCCCGGTCTTCCGGCGACATCGTGGACAGCAACATGAAGTAGGCGCTGATTCCGATGTTGTTGAACGAGTAGTCGCCCGCCTGATAGGGACGCTCGCCCTTCGCCTCCTTGCCGGAGATGTCCCGGATCACCGCTTTGGCGAAGGCCTCGGTTTCCGACATCCACGCGATCTCGAGATACTCCGTGGCCCAACGGCACCCGGGCGAGTCGCAGTTCACCTGGGCAATGCACGACTCGTACAACTCGGCCGCGTAGTGATCGGCAAACCAGGTGCTGCCGGCGTACCGGCCGGTGGAATGCCCCGGCCACCAGGCAATCCAGACCGACCGCTTGAGGTCCGAGCGGCGAGTCCACAGCACCCGGGCGATCTCCAGCATGGTGCCGTCGCCGACCGCGTTGTCGCCGACGCCGACGTCCCAGGAGTCGTAGTGGCCGTGGAGCAGCACGAACGGCTCGGCTTCGTCGGTCCCGGCAATCTTGACCACGGGGATCGGCGACCGGTACCACCCCTCTTCCAGGTGCGACTCGATCGTCCCGATCTCGTTTCGGCGGGCTCGTTCGATCAAGACTTGGCCGTCGGCGGCGTTGACGGCCACCACCGGGATCGAAGGCTTCCGAGGCAGGTCGTAGAGATCCGGGGTGCCCCAGACGGTGGTGCAGATGCCCCAGTGGGCGTTCTTTCCCGGATTGACCGCGATCAGGCCGGCCGCGCCGAGCGCCTCGTAGTGCGCGACCTTGCCGGGCATTCCGAACCCTTCGGTAATCACGATCCGGCCGCGGACCTCGGGATCGCGGTCGGACCCCGATGGGCGAGAGAAGAGCTCCTCGAGGCTCGGATCCTGTTGGTTCGGAAGGTAGAGGAGCGGGGCCGTAGTTCCGCTGGTGGCTCGGCTCATGGCCATGGGCTTGGCTCGATATGAGCCGCTCCCGACCCTGACCTCCGCCGCTCCCGGGATGCTCAGAAAAAGCTCAGGCTCATGCACGGTGACCGGGATGCCGAGGGCGGTCAAGCGGGCCACGATATCCTGGGCGGCGGTTTCGACATCTCGGGGGTGTTCGCGCTTCAGGGTCGAAAACCGTTCGATCAGAGGCCAGGCGTGGTCAACGGTGGCCATTCCAATCGCGTGACGCACTTCGGGTCGGAGCACGGAACCCTCGAATTCGGCTGAGCAGTGAGGTGGTGGGAGGCGCTGGACCCCCCCAATCTATTGCCAATTTGGAACTACTGTCCAGTCGCGCCGTTTACCTTTCAACACAGTATTGTTTATGTACATTGACATTGTGAGTGTCACAGCATGATGTCAATCGTAAACAATTGTTATTAAACAGCTTATTAACTTTTAACATGGTGTTGAAAAGTTGCAATGTACTATTTTTAGTCTTGTTGAACAATTCGTGGATAGCTAAGTTGCGAGGATGAGGCCGCCTCAAGCCGGGCGATCACCCTCCCTCGGCACTCTCGGCCTCCTCCTGCTTACTGGCTGCTCCGCGGAGCGGAATGCTGGGCTCGATGGCAACCCGGCTGATCCCGAGTGGGTGGAGCTCTCGCCAAGCGAAGGGGCGGTTGTCGTTGGCGCCACGATTCGGTTCGTGGTTGACGTCGTTCGGCGCGATGGAGCTCGCGAGCGAGCTGCGGTCGCCCGGTTTGAAACGACTGGCGGCACCATTGACGCGACCGGGCTCTACGGCGCTGCCGCTCCGCCGGGGCGGTTCGTCGTCCGGGCGGTAGTGCCGGTGGCGGCCGGTCGCGAACTCGCGGGGGAAGCGTCGGTCCACCGGGGGAGTGATTGACTCGAGCGGCTGGTTCACCGCCGGCTCCGTCGCCCTGAAGGCCTCCGTGGTCGGCTCGGTCACAATCGCCGGCCGGCTGTTTCCCGACAGCGGGACGGTCGTGGTTGCCGCGTCGGCTCAGCCGCGTCCACCCTGCCGCCACGGCCGTGTTGCAGGTTGGGGCGGCGGCCCAGTTCACCGCTACCGGACGGATGTCGGATGGGACGACCGTGCCGGCTCAGGGGACGTACCGCGCGACCGGTGGCCAGGTGACCGCGACCGGGCTTTATACCGCGGGCCAAGTGGCCGGCGCGTTTCGAGTCTGGTTCGAACCCGCCACCGGGAAAGCCGACACCAGGCTGATTCAGATTCAACCGCCACCGCCGCCCGCGTTCGCCCAGGTTTCCCACGTCAAATGGCACCGGTCGGCGAAGAATTCCGCCGGGTGGCCCTCGCGATCCAGGAGGTGGTGCAAGATTTCGTGGCGGACCACCATCTCGTGGCCGAGGTAGCGCCCGGCGATGATGATCCGGGTCACCGACCCGTTCTTCTCCCCCATCCTGACTTTGGCGCCATCGCCGGTCTCGAAGATCTCCGCGCCGGGCACGACAAACCATTGAATCTGTTGGAATTGGCCCCGAATTCCCGAGCAGGCCTCGGTTCGGTCGAACCAGGTCGCGAACTCGGCCCGAGCGGCGATTTGGACCGCCCCAGCGGGCAGGGCGAGCGAGGGCGAGAAGGCCGCACAGCCTCCGATCATGGCGGCCGCCAACGCCATGACGCCGAGGCGAATGCCGAGAGTGTGACGACTGTAGTTTGGCCGCGACAAAATCTGCACTGGACCACCGTCGAAGATTTCGACTGTCGAAGAGGCGAACTATGTGCCATTTTCTTGGTCAGTTCGGGATCTGTCAACCCCTCTCCTAGGATTGCAATGACAACTCGCCGGGATTTCCTCGGGTCGGTGGCGGCTTCGACGTCGGCGTTTGGGATGGGCGCCGGCTGGTCGCCGGAGCTGCCGTTGACGCCGCTTTCGATCCAGCAGAGCCCGGTTCCGCCGGCCATCGCGGCGCTCACCTCGATGGCCGGCCGGATGGTGCCGATTACCACCGCGGAACGGGTGGCGCGGCTCGAGAAGGCGCGGCGGCTGATGGGCGCCACCGCGATGGACGCGATCGTGCTCACCGGCGGGACGTCGCTCAAGTACTTCACGAACATCGATTGGGGCTTGAGTGAACGGCTGCTGGCGGTGGTCGTTCCGGTGCGGGGCACCGCCTTCTTGGTCTGTCCGATGTTCGAGCGCGACCGGGCGCTGGAGCAGGTCAAGACCGGACCGTTAGGCGCCGGCACCGACGTGATGACCTGGGACGAACACGAGAGTCCCTCTGCCCTCGTGGCCGACGGGCTCCGGTCCCGAGGGCTCGCCACCGGTGTGATCGGATTCGAGGAGACGGTCCGGTTCGTCTTCAGCCACAGCATCGCGGGCGCGTTGCCGGGGGCCCGCGCAGCCAGCGCCACCCCGATCACCGCCGGATGCCGGATGACCAAGTCGCCGGCCGAACTGGCCCTGATGCGATTGGCCTCCGCGGTGACCCTCAAGGCCTACGAGGCCGCCTATCGATCGCTCAAAGACGGGATGACCCAGAATGAGTTCGGCGGTTTGGTCCGGATGGCCCACGATCGGCTCGGGTTTTCCGGTGGGGCCGGGGTGCAGGTCGGGCCGTACTCGGCGTTGCCCCACGGGTCGGTGACCCCCCAAGTGATTCGGGAGGGGACGATTCTGCTGATCGACGGCGGGTGTAGTGTCGGGGGGTACGCGTCCGATCTGAGTCGGACGTTCGTGCTGGGGCGCCCGTCCGACAAAATGAAACGAGTCTTCGACGTCGAGTTTGCCGCTCAGACGGCGGCGCTCGCGGCCGCGCGGCCGGGGGTGGCGTGCGGCGCGGTCGACCTGGCGGCGCGCCAAGTCATCGAGGCCGCCGGGTTCGGCCCCGGGTACAAGTACTTCACCCACCGGGTCGGCCACGGGATGGGAATGGACGGGCACGAATGGCCGTACTTGGTCAAGGACAATCCGCTCACGCTCGAACCCGGCATGACCTTCAGCGATGAGCCCGGCATCTATATCCCCGGCGAATTCGGGATCCGGTTGGAAGACGACATGGTCATCACCGAGGCCGGCGCCGAATTGATGACGCCGCAGAGCCGTTCGCTGGAGACGCCTTTCGGATGACGGGCCCCGATCGGTCGGCTGACGTCGTCATCGTCGGCGCCGGGCTGGGTGGACTGGCCGCGGCGTGTTACTTGACCCGGGCGGGCAAGCGCGTGGTGCTGCTCGAAGCCGGCGACGGCGTGGGTGGCCGGGTCCGGACCGATTCGGTCGAGGGCTTCCGACTCGATCGAGGCTTCCAGGTCCTGTTGACGGCGTACCCGGAAGCGCGGGCCTTGTTCGATTATGCGGCCCTCGACCTCCGGGCCTACGAGCCCGGGGCTCGGATCCGCGCGGGCGGGGAATGGATGACGGTGGCCGATCCGTGGCGGCGCCCGGGCTTGGCGGTGGCGACGGCCCTCTCGCGGGTTGGCACGCTCGCCGACAAGTTCCGCATCGCGCGGCTCAAGTCCCAGGTCACCCGCGGATCCCCGCTCGATCGGTATCGTCGGGCCGAAACTACGACGGCCGAGTACTTGGCGAGCGCCGGGTTCTCGGACCAGGTGATTGCCCGGTTTTTCCGGCCGTTCTTTGCGGGAATCTTCCTCGACCCCGACTTGACGGCCTCGAGCCGGATGTTCGAGTTCGTGTACCGAATGTTCAGTCTCGGCGACGCCGCGATCCCGGCCAGCGGGATGCAGGCCCTTCCGGATCAACTGGCCGCCCGGCTTCCCGCCGGAAGCGTCGTTTTCGGGGCCCGGGTGGCCCGGGTCGGTGACGGCGTGGTTGAACTGGAGGGCGGGGTGTCGTACCGGGGGCGGGCCGTCATCGTCGCGGCCGGCGCCGGCCTGCCGAATTTGCTGCCGGGGCGGGCGCCCACGGTGTGGCGGGCGGTCAGTTGTCTGTACTTCGCGGCCGAGAGCCCTCCGGAGGGGGCGGGCCGGTTCCTGGTGCTCAATGGCGACGGCCAAGGTCCGGTCAACAACCTCTCGGTGCCGACGGCCTTGAGCCCGGCGCTCGGGCCCGCGGGCCAGTCGCTCGTGTCGGTTACAGTGTTAGGCGCGGCGCGTGACGGCGCGACTCTCGAACCACTGGTGCGGGCCCAACTCACCCAATGGTTTGGGAGCATTGTCCGAGAGTGGCGGCTCCTTCGATGCGACCGGATTCATTATGGGCTCCCGGGGCAATCGCCGCCCTGGTACACCAAGCCGGACTGGCCGGTTCGGGTCCGGCGGGGCCTCTATGCGGCCGGCGACCTGCTCGACACCGCCAGCATCGACGGGGCGCTCCGGTCCGGGCGGGCGGCCGCGGAGGCGTGTCTCGACGACGCCTGATCGTTAGGCCGTGGCCAGTGACGACGCCCAGGAGGCCACCGTGTGATAGGCCTCTTGGACCGTGGCCGTCGGGGTCCCGATCTGGCCGGCCAGATCGTCGAGGCGGCCCCAGTCACCCCGCTTCTTGGGCCACCACGAGGTCGAGGACCGGCCCGAACGGCGGCTCCCGCCGGAGGAGCCCCGCGGTCAGCTCGGGCGACGCTCCCATCGACTCGACGACTTGGTCGAGCGGCTGGTCCAACACCGCGTCCATGACCGACAGCAGGCCGGTAACCAGGAGTTCGGTTGGCTTGCCTTCCGCCAGGCCCACAGTGGCGACGGCCGCGACCCATTTCTGGAGTTGGCGGACCCCCAACAGCCGGAGGGCGTGGTTGATGGACTCCACTTTGTACCGCCATCCGAAGCCGGCCGAGTTGAGATAGCGGAGGAGCCTGATCGAGAAGGCGACTTCTTGGCGGATGATGGTTTCGACCCGGTCGAAGTTGATCTCGCCCTGGCCCACTTCTTTGAGCAGCCGGAGGTAGTTGGCTTTGCTCGGGCCGATCGCCTTACTCGCCATCATCTCCGGCTTGGCATAGGAATAGCCCTGGAACAGCTCGAAGCCGAGTCGCTCGGCTTGGACCCGCTCGCCCAGGGTTTCGACCTTCTCGGCCAGGAGCAGGGAGGGCTTTCCCTTGAGGCGGTCGAGTGTCTCGGGCGACCGGCTGGCCTCGTTCCGGAAATCCACTTTGACGATATCGGCTAGTCCGAGGAGCGGCTCGAATTCGGGCCGGTAGACGAAGTCGTCGAGGGCCAGGCGATACCCGGATTCCTTGAGCCGGCGGCACGCCGCGATCACGTCGGCGTCCGGCTCCACCGATTCGAGCAACTCGATGACGGAGTGATCGGGGGGTAAGAGCGTGTAGAGCTCGCTCAACAGGACTCGCCGCGACAAGTTGACGAAGGCAGGCTTGCCGTCGGTGATCGATTCGAACCCGAAACTCATGACGGCCCGTTCGAGTCCCTTGCTCGCGGCCACGTCACTATCCATCGGGATGAACCGATTCTCGAACCCGGAGCGAAACAGGAGTTCGTAGCCGGCGACCGCGCTGCACCGGTCAAAGATCGGCTGTCGGGCGATGAAAACGTCTTCGAGTGCCATACGGGTCGACTATCGGCACGGGAGCCATTTGGATGAGGCCATCCGGCCCCCGGCCGGTTATCTTGGGCGGCTTGTCCACCCGTCCTGATGCCGTGCCCGGAGTCACCTGATGTCGGCCGAAACCGAAGCCCCCCAAAGACTTGCGATCGAAGTGGCGAGGCGGAGGACGTTCGCGATCATCAGCCACCCCGATGCCGGCAAGACGACCCTGACCGAGAAGCTGCTGCTCTACGGCGGGGCCATTCATTTAGCGGGCACCGTCAAGGCCCGCCGGCAATCCCGGCATGCGACATCGGACTGGATGGCGCTCGAACGGGAACGCGGCATTTCGGTTACCTCGAGTGTCATGCAGTTCGACTTCGAGGGGATCCGGCTCAACCTGCTCGATACCCCTGGCCACCAAGATTTCTCCGAGGACACCTACCGGACGTTGATGGCAGCCGACAGCGCGGTGATGCTGCTCGACAATCGGAAAGGCGTCGAAGAGCGGACCCGCCAGTTGTTCGACGTCTGCCGGCGGCGGCGAGTGCCGATCGTGACCTTCGTCAACAAGTGCGACCGGCCCGGCACCGATCCGCTCACGCTCTTGAGCGAGGTAGAGCGGGATTTGGGACTCGATTGCCGGCCGATGACTTGGCCGATCTTCGGACTGACCGGGCTGGTGGGGGTGTACGACCGGCGATCCACGCGGGTCATGCTGTTCGACCGGGGTTCCGACCACGGGGCTACTCGCTCGGTTGCCTCGGACCTGGCGCTCGACGACCCCGCCTTCGTGGCACTCGTCGGAACGGCGGCCCGAGACCAGTTGCTGGACGAGATTTCATTGCTCGATCAGGCCGGGCATCCGTTCGATCTGGCGGCCGTCCATGCCGGGGAACAAACCCCGGTCTACTTCGGGAGTGCGCTGACCAACTTCGGCGTTGAGCCATTCCTCCACGATTTCCTCAAGCTGGCCCCGCCGCCGGCGGCCCGGCCCTCCTCGATCGGGCTGGTGCAGCCGGATCGGGCCGATTTTTCCGGGGTCGTGTTCAAGATCCAGGCGAATATGGACCCCAAGCACCGCGACCGGATCGCGTTCCTGCGGATCTGCTCCGGCCGATTCGAGGCGGGCCTCGAAGTGACCAACACCCGAACCGGCCGGACGATGCGCCTCGCGCCGCCGCAGCAGTTTCTGGCCCGGGAGCGGACCCAGGCCGAGGAGGCGTGGTCGGGTGACGTGGTGGGCGTGCTCGACCGGGGAACGCTCCGGATCGGCGATACCCTGGCCGAGGATCCGACGATTCGGTTCGACGGGATTCCGCGGTTTCCACCCGAGCACTTTGCCCGCGTCTACCCGGCCGATCCGCTCCGCCGGAAGCAACTCGACAACGGACTCCGCGATTTGTCGGAGGAGGGCGCGGCCCAGGTCTTCTTCGTCGACGGGATGTCGGGTTCGGCTCCCATCCTCGGCGCGATCGGCCGGCTCCAGTTTGACGTCATGGTGCACCGCCTGGAGCACGAGTACAACGCGCCGTGCCGGCTCGAGCCGATTGGCTTCGGGTCGCCCCGGTGGGTGGCCGGACCCGAGGCGGCGGTGGAGCGGGCCGGCAACGCCCGGGGCCGGATGCTGGTGTACGACGCCAAGGGGGCCCCGGTGTTGATCTTCGAAAACAGCTCAGCGTTGTGGGGAGCCCAACACCACGAGAAGGACCTGACCTTCTACGAGATCGCCCCGTGAGGAAGATCGCAGGCCGAGTGGTCTTCGGCCTGGTCTGGGCGGTGCTGCTCTGGCGACTCTATCCCCATCTCCAGACGATGGCCGGGATTCGGAACGCGTCAGGCCGGCCTCAGTTCGAGTTTGCCTCGCTCAGCGGAGCGGTGGTGACCAGCGACAGCCTGCGTGGCAAGGTTGTCTTGGTCAACTTTTGGGCAACGTGGTGCTTGCCGTGCCGGGCTGAGATGCCGTTGCTGCAGGCGATGGCGGAACGCCACCGGGCACGCGGATTGGTGGTGCTGGGATTGTCGCGCGACCGAGGGTCGGTCCAGGAGGTCCAGCGGTTCCTGGCGGAGCGGGGCATCGACTATCCGGTGGCAGTGGTCGGACCGGAGGCCGAGCGGCTGTTCGGCGGGGTGACGGGGTACCCGACGTCGTTCCTCATCGACCGGGCGGGCCAGGTCTGGCACCAGGCGTTAGGCCCGCTGGCGATGCTGTCCTTCGAACCCGCCGTCCGGCGGTTGCTGGCAGAGCCCTGAGCCGAGTATCGTTGGCGGCACCGTTCACCGAGAGACTCCATGTCAGTTTTGTTTCGTGCGGCCGCCGTCCTCGCCGCGGCCACCGGCCTGCTGGCGTGTGCCGGCGGTCCGAAACCGTTCCCGGCGCCAATCCCGCTGCTCGAGGGCAAGGCCCGGACGGCGTTCGCGTTGCAGGTGGTGGAGGTTGCCGCGGGTGCCGGGGCCCTCGCGTTGCCGGCCAAGTGTTTCTACGTGCACTACACCGGCTGGCTCGTCGATGGGAAGAAGTTCGATTCGTCCCACGATAGCACCGGGGCGGGGATGCCGCGGGAGCCCCTCGGGTTTCCCCAGGGGGCTCGGTGGGTCATTCCGGGATGGGATGCCGGCTTCGAGGGCATGCGGGTCGGGGGGAAGCGGCGGCTGGTCGTGCCGTACCAGCTGGCCTATGGCGAGAAGGGCCGGCCGCCGGTGATTCCGCCGAAGGCCACCCTGGTGTTTGACGTGGAGCTGATGGCGGTCGGCGACCCCGGCCCGCCGATGCCCGGATCGTCACCGCCGGTGCCGCAGTGTGCGCCGTGGGCCGCGGTGGCGCCGGCTCGTTAGGTTCCCCGAGGGGCTGTCCCGGGGGGGGCTTGAGGTGTCAACGGCGCGGGTGAGATTCGAACTCACGGAACCCTTACGGGTTCGCCGGTTTTCAAGACCGGTGCATTCAACCACTCTGCCACCACGCCTGGACAGCGGTCCTACGGATTTTTGCCCTGGCCCGGATCCCGGAGGCTCTTGACCACGGCAGCGGACACGGAATCGGCCTGGGCCGCGCCGGCGTTATCGCCCTGCTGCAGCAGGGTCCGGCCAATCCCGTCATAGATGACCGCATAGAGCTCGAGAATCGACCGCGACGGCTGGTCCACCCAGCCGGTGGCCCGTGGCCGGGCGGCGCTCTGCCACCGATACGCGTTCCAGAGGAGCGACTTGGTCCGCTCCAGGTCCATCCAGCCCATGCCCGCGCTCATCACGACCGGCCCGTTCGGGGTCACGGCCTCGGAGTAGAGTTTTCGAACGAAGCCTTGGGTCACGAGATACGGAGTTAGCCCCAGTGTTTGGTCGGGGAAGCCGCCCGCGCTCCAGCTGAAGTAGATCGGGCGCTTGCCGAGATTGTCTCGGATCAGGAAGATCGTGGCGAGATCCTTCCGCTCGAGCACCTGCTGATTTCTGAAACTGACCTCAACGTTGCCGAACTTGAGGGAGGCCTCCGGCGCCCGGGCCTGCTCCGGCAGGCTGTCGACTTGGGCTTCGGTGAGGGTGAGGACCGACCCGGCCGGCTTGGTCCACGGACCGGCTTTCCAGAGCTCGATCGAATTGGCCGGGTCGAAATCGCCGGCTTGGCGCCGGACCAACTGTTTCAAGTGCCACTCGGTGTTCATGAGCGACATGTTGGCCACCGTGACGTCGGTCCGAATCCCTTCCACCTCCTGGGCGTACCAAAGAGGGAAGGTGTCGTTGTCGCCGGCCGTCACGATGATGCCGTAGGGTTCGACCGATTCGAGTAGGTCTCTGGCAAAGTCGCGGGCCGCAAATTCGCCGGCTCGGCTGGCCGAGGCGTAATTGCCTAGGAGCGGAATCAAACCAAGAAGGCCGACGGGGAGCGCGGCCATCCAGGCCGCGGACTCCGAGGTCCGGGTCTTGAAGAAATCGGCCACCGCGCTCATGGCCGTTCCAATTCCGGCGGCCACCAGCGTGCCGAAGAAGGCGAACGAGCAGAGGAAGAAGTAGTCTCGTTCGCGGACTTCCCGCATCTCGGAGGTGATGTCCAGCCGCTCCGGATACATCGAGTAGCCGTACTTGAAGTTGAGATAGAGGATCAACGCGAGCGTCAGGGTTGTGAACATGGCCCCGGCCGCGAGACCGGCTCGGCGGTCTTTCTTGATGAGCTGGAACAAGCCGGCCAGTCCGAGCACGGTGAACAACGCGGTGGCCAACCGAGCCCCGGCGCCCCAGTTCTTAGCGAACTGCCAGGACCAGTACTGCCAATACATCCCGAGTTGCCCCACCACATCGGCCTGGCGCTCGAACACCGACGGCTTGCCGTACTGGACCCGGTTGATGACATCGGACAACGGCTGGCTGCACTTGGCGAGGCCGGCGGTGAGGGCGCAGATGGCGCTGAGGCCGATCGGTTCGCCTTCGTTGATCGGGGGGTATTGGGCAGCTCGAATCGGGAGGAACACGTAATTCGGCGTGAGCCCGACCAGCACGACCACGACCACGCCGAGCAAGACTTGAGGCCTGGTCAGGACTCGCCAATCGGTCCACAGCACGTAAATCGCCACCGCCGGGGCCGCGAGGGCGCCCATCATGTGGTTGGTCGAGGTCAACGCCAGTAAGAAGGCGATCAGGATCAGCCAGCGATCCCGGTGCGGTCCCGGTTCGTCATCCCCCCAGTGAACGGCGAGCCAGGTCACCAGCGCCATAAAGAACAGCGAGACCGTGTAGACCTTCTCGTTGACGGTGGATTGGTTCCAGACGGTCCACATCGTCGCGCCCACCAGGACCCCCGCAAAGGAGGCCACTAGACGGGGCAGTTTGACTGGCACGATGGCCCGGAGCCACCGGTCCGATACCAAGAACCAAAACCCGGCGGCGCCGGCGCTCGTGACCGCCGCAAAGAGGTTGATCCGCTCAGCGTAGGTCGGCGCCAAGGGCAGCAGCCCGAATACGTGGGCCAGCAGGACGAACAGCGGGTTGCCGGGAGGGTGCGGAATGCCGAGCACTTTGGCGGCGGCGATGTACTCGGAGGTATCCCAGAACGCCGTGGTCGGCGCCAGAGTGGCGATGTAGATCCCGAGGACCACCAGGCCGGCGGCCATGGCCCAGAGATACGGAGGCGGTTCGCGTGTCGTCATTTTAGTGCCGGAACATTCGGGTGCCGGTCAGGACCATGGCGATCCCGAGGCGGTTGGCTGTGGCGATCACTTCGGCGTCGCGCACCGATCCGCCCGGTTGAATGATAGCCGTGATGCCGGCCGCGGCCGCCTCCTCGACTCCGTCGGGGAACGGGAAGAAACCGTCGGAGGCGAGCACCGCGCCCTGGGTCGGGTGCCGCTGTTGTTTGGCCTTATGAATGGCCATGAACACGGCGTCGACGCGGCTCATTTGGCCGGCGCCGATGCCGATGGCCTGTTCGTTCCGGGCAATCAGGATGGCGTTCGACTTGACCGTCGTGACGGCGGCCCAGGCAAACCGAAGTTCGTTGAGTTCGTCGTCGGTGGGTCGCCGGCCGGTCGGCACCGTCCAGTTGGCCTCGCCCGGATCGAACCGGAACCGATCCTGCACCAGGAAGCCGCCGCGGACCCGTTTCCAGTCAAACCCGGTGGCCTCGCCGATCGGAAGTTCCACGACTCGGAGGTTCTTTTTCTCGGCAAAGACCGCGAGCGCTTCGGCGTGGACCGAGGGGGCGACAATGGCTTCGAAGAACAAGTCGCGAAGGGACTCGGCGAGGGCGCGGTCGATCACGGTGTTGCAGGCGATGACGCCGCCAAAAGCCGACAGCGGGTCGGTGGCGCGCGCCTTGTCCAACGCCTCGAGGGCGGTCCGGCCAACGGCCAGCCCGCACGGCGTCGTGTGCTTGACGATGCAACAGGCCGGGCGGCTCTTCCAGACGGCGACGGCCGAGGTGGCGGCATCGATGTCGAGCAGGTTGTTGAAGGAGAGTTCCTTACCCTGACGCTGCTTGAGATCCCGAATCCCTCGCGGTTCCTCCGACGCGTAGAGCGCCGCCCGCTGCTCGGGGTTCTCGCCGTACCGGAGCGGCAACAACAGTTCGGCCGAGAGGTTCAGGCGGGGCGGCAGGCCCTGGTCCTTGACCGTCAGGTAGCCGGCGATGGCATTGTCGTAGTCGGCGGTGTGCGAGAAGACCTTGGCGGCAAACGCCTGTCCCACGTCAGGACTGAACCCGCCGGCCGCGAGCAGTTCGAGCACCTTGGGATAGTCGGTCGGGTCGACCACCGGCAGCACGAACTGGTGGTTCTTCGCGGCCGCCCGCAGCATCGACGGCCCGCCGACATCGATATTCTCGACCGCGTCCTCGAAGGTCACGTCGGACCGGGCGATCGTGGCCTGGAACGGATAGAGATTGACGGCCACCAAGTCGAATCGGAGGATGTCGTGCGCCTTCAGGGTGTCGCGATGTTGCTCGATGTCCGGTCGGGCGAGGAGACCGGCGTGGATTCGGGGATGCAGGGTTTTCACCCGTCCATCGAGGATTTCCGGGAAGCCGGTTACGGCCTCCACGGTGGTGACCGGGAGCCCGGCCTTGGCCAGGATTCCCGCCGTGCCGCCGGTCGACACCAATTCGAAGCCGAGTTCCACCAGGCCGCGGCAGAACTCGACGATTCCCCGTTTGTCGCTCACCGAGATCAGGGCACGCTTCGTCATACCAGCCTAACTGAGAGTGAAAGGAACTGCCCGACCTGTCGTCGCCGCGGCGAGGACCGCGGCGGGAAGGAGTCGGTGTTCGGTTTCCAGCACCCGGGCCGCCAGCACCTCCGGGGTATCGCCCGGCAGGACCGGCACCCGGGCTTGCCCGAGAATCGGGCCTTCGTCGTACCGCGCCGTCACTAGGTGTACGGTTGCGCCGCTCTCGGTCTCGCCCGCGGCGAGGACAGCTCGGTGCACCTGCAGGCCATACATTCCCGGGCCCCCATGCTTGGGGAGCAGGGCCGGGTGCACGTTGATGATCCGGCCCTGATAGGCCGCGACTACGGCCTCCGGGACCCGCTTCAAGAACCCGGCGAGGACAATAAAATCAATCGCCGCCGCTTCGAGTGGCCCGAACCACTGACCCGGGTCGGAACTCGGCGCGAGCACCGCCGTCGGGATGCCCCGGCCTCGGGCGATGTCGAGGGCTCCGGCCTCGGCCCGGTTGCTCAAGACCAACGCGATCGAGACGGGACCATCCGCCGGGAGTGCCGCTAACAAGGCCGCGAGGTTGCTGCCTCGGCCCGAGACACAAACGGCCACCATCATCGACATAGCCGGTCAATATAAACTGAGCGGTTTGGCGCCAGGGTCGGCCAACAGGGCGGCGGCCGCCGCCAGGTCATCGGCTACCTCGAAACCCTCGGCCCGGGCCTCCGTTTCGTGATCCAGGCCGACGCCGGTTCGGACCAGAATCCCCCGTCCCCCGAGGGAGGAGGCTGGGGTCAGGTCCGTGATCCGGTCGCCAATCCAGGCCGAGCGGGTCAGGTCGAGGCCGAATCGGGCTGCCGCGTCGAGGTAGTGCTTGAGGCCGGGCTTCCGGCAGTCGCAGGGTCCGGTCACGGCCGGGTAGTGCGGGCAGGCAAAGGTGGCGTCCGGTGCGGCGTTGCCGAGCAGTGCGACCATTCGGTCGGCAACGGCGTAGTAGTCTTCCCAGGTAAAGAACCCGCGGCCGATTCCCGATTGGTTGGTGACCACCACGATGGCCATGCCGCGACGCCGGAGGTCCTGAATGGCCGCGGCCGCGCCGTCCAGCACTCGCACATCAGCCGGGTCCTTGAGATATCCCGGGTCGGCGATGATGGTGCCGTCCCGGTCGAGAAACGCCGCCGGCCGGTTCAATCCGGGCCGGCCAGTCGGCCGAGGGCCGTACCGATCGACGCCACGTCACCGTCGGCCAGGGTTCGTGGGTCGAAGACGATTCGGTGGTTGGTGACTCGGGCCACGATGCTCGGATCGCCGAGCCGGAGCTCGAGGAGGACGGCTGCGGCGCCGCGGGCCCCCGGATCAATGGTCACCAGCATGGTCGGAAGCTCAGCCTCGGGGAAGGAGCCGCCGCCGACCGCCGATTGGCCGGGTTCGAGTCGCGGCGCGAACCCCGCTGGGACGGTTTCGGCCAACCGGGTGGCTCGGTCGGCCAGCGCTGCCGGGCTGGTCGTCAGCATTCGGAGGACGGGAATATCCCGGAGGGCCCGGAGGGGGTCGCGATACAGCTGCAGGGTGGCCTCGAGGGCAGCGAGGGTCAGTTTGTCGGCCCGCATGGCCCGGGCAAACGGATTCTTCCGGAGGGCCGCAATCCATCGCCTTCGGCCCACAATGCAGCCCGCCTGCGGGCCGCCGAGTAACTTGTCCCCGCTGAACACGACAAGATCCGCCGTCTTGGCCGCCGCGGAGATCAGCGGTTCACCGGTCAGGCCGGAGGCCGAGAGATCGAGGAGGAGACCACTGCCGGCGTCGTGAATCACCGGGACGTTTCGAGCGGCCCCGAGCGCGGCTAACTCGGCCGGGGCGGGGGAGGTCACAAAGCCCGCCATCGAAAAATTGGACCGGTGAACGATCAGGAGCGCACCGGTTTGGCCGCCAATGGCCTGCTCGTAATCGGCCAGGTGGGTGCGGTTGGTCGTCCCGACCTCGCGGAGAATGGCGCCGCTCTTTTCGAGAATGTCGGGAATCCGGAACGAGCCGCCGATCTCGACCAGTTCACCCCGGGAAATCACCACTTCGCGGCCGGCCGCGAGCGCGTTCAAGGCGAGGACCAGCGCCCCGGCGGCGTTGTTGACAACGATCGCGTCCTCGGCGCCGGCGGATTCCGCCAGCAGGGAGGTGGCGTGGTCGAGCCGGTTGCCCCGGCTCCCGGTGGCGACGTCCAGTTCGAGGTTGCTGTAACCGCCGCCGATCCGAACGACCGCGTCGATCGCGGCCGCCGCGAGCGGCGCCCGTCCCAGGTTGGTGTGCAGGACGACGCCGGTGGCGTTGATGACCGGGTAAAGCGAGGGGGCGGTGCGGGCCGCCACCCGTTCAACCAAATGAGCGCCCCAGTCGTCCGGCGGCCCACCAGCCGACAGCCGGACGTCCGCCACCGCTTCCCGGGCCGCCGCGACGACCACATTCCGGGGCACCCGAGCCAGGAGTTCGACGACGGCGGGAAGCTGAAGCAGGCGGTCGATCGAGGGCAGGCTCCGTCGGCCGTCGGTCATCGGCGGCGGATCGCGGGCGGGGTCTTCGGATCGGGCGGCTTGGCCCGGGTCGAGTCCGTCGCGGTCGAGTCGGTGACGGCCGGCTCCTCCACCGGCACTTGGAAGCCCTGGATCGCCCGCCCGGCAACCCGACTGACCGACTCGACGTCGCGCATCTCCACGATGTACTTCGATCCCGAGGTCAGGGCTTGGCGGACCCGCACCATCAGGCGGTCGAACAACGGAGGCTTCGTCGTCAACGGCCCCTCATCCACGGGTCGGGGTGGCAGTTGATTTCGACCGGGCCGGCGGGCGGCCCCGACGGCCCGGCGAACCGAGTCGGCCCGGGCCACGGAGTCGGCCTTGGCAATCGAGTCCGCCCGGGCCCGGATGGCGGTCGAGTCCGGCGGCTTCGAGGAGTCCGGTTTCGCGGGGCGCCGATAGAGCGAGTCGTACAGCTTCTCGGTGACGACGGCCTCGACCTCGATCTCGGTCGAGTCCGGCAGCAGCCGAACCCGGGCTTGCGACGGCGTGAACGGCTGCGATGGATTCAGTTGCTGGCTGAACGTCACCATGATCGACATCGAGTCGTTATTGGCGATGGCCTGAATCCGGGCGGGCACGGTGTCGTGCTTGAACATCCAGATTTCGCCCACGGTGTCGCGGCCGGCGGCGAGGCGGATGGTATCGAAGACTTCGCGGGCGTCGAGCCGGTTGTTGCGATTCTGGTCGACGGCCCCGGCGACCACGAACTCGCCGTTGGGAAGGGGGCCGAACGAGAACCGGCCGGTCGAGTCGGCGGTGGTTCGGTACGACAAGCTGTCGGGCAACAGCAGCGCGTCCACCAGGGCCCGCGGTGAGGGCCGGGAGGTGCCCCAGTCGACCACCCGTCCCGAAATGAAGCGAGTCGGAATCGGGGCCCCGGTCGTGAATGTGATGACCCGGCCGGTCTTGCTCCGATTGGTCCGGAGGTCCATGATCCCGGTCAGGAGTTCGATCCGGTACACTTGGTTGGGCTTCCATCCTTCCTTCGGATGGACGGTGATCCGGCTCCGTTTCCAGCTCACGACCGGCACGTCTTTGGTCGGCGACAGGACGATCAATCGTTCGAGGTCGCCGGTGCCGAGGCCGAAATTGGGGCTCGATCCCTCGCTGACGGTTTCATTGAACAGGAACTCGGCGTCGCCCTTGAACGCCGGCGCGACGATCGTGGACTCCGGGATCGTCCCGACGATGATGGGAGCGGCCACGTCGGGCGGACCGCCCGGCGGCTCTGCGATCCGGGAGCACGCCAACGACGCCAGCAGGGCGAAGGCGACGAGCCACCTCATGCCGGGCATCCGAGCAGGGCCCGTTTGCCTTCGAGGACGGTGGCCTGATCGCGCCAACTGGCGAGTTTCTCCCGCTCTTTTCCCACGACTTCGGCGGGGGCGCGGCTCACGAACTGTTCGTTGCCGAGTTTCTTTTCCTGATTGCCGATCGCGGCGTGGAGGCGGGCGATCTCTTGGCCGAGCCGAGCGCATTCCTTGGCCACGTCGATGAGGTCACCGAGCGGGACGGTCAGGCTGGTGCCGTCGGTCAAGACCGCGCTGGCGCCGGTGGGCGCGCCGGCCGGATCGGCCTCGGTCACGAGGAGGCCGCTCAGTTTGGCCAGACGCTCGATCGTTGGCTGTTGCTGGCGGAGCGCGGCGATCACGTTTGGGCCGCAGCGGGACAGGGTGGCCCGGATCGACTGACCCGGTTGGACGTTGTATTCGGCGCGGATCGAGCGGATCGCTCCAATGATGTCTTGGAGCGCGCCGAACTCGTCGACGGCGGCGTGATCGGTGGCGCGGTGATCGGGCCTGGGCCATGGGGCCACCATGATGGTGGCGTCGTCCGGACGGCCGGGGAGTCGCTTCCAGAGCGTTTCGGTAATGAACGGCATGACCGGGTGGAGGAGCCGGAGCGCCACGTCGAACGTCTGCACCACCACCGCGCGGGCCACGTCGCCGCCCGGCACGTCGCCGTAGAGCCGCGGCTTGATGGCTTCGAGGTACCAGTCGGCCAGATCGTTCCAGAGGAAACGATACACCGCGTTGGCGGCGTCGTTGAGCCGGAGCTTTTCGAACGCCTCGGTCGCCTCTCGCACGGTGGCATCGCACCGGGCAATGATCCACCGATCGCCGAGTGCCAACTCGTCTCGGCCAACCACGTTCGCGAAATTGCCCGCGAGCGGACGGACCGGTCCGTCCAGATTGGACAGGATGAACCGGCCCATATTCCAGAGCTTGTTGGCGAAATTCCGTCCGCTCGCAAACGAGGTGTCGAGGTCGGCGGGGTCGAGAATCACGTCGGTGCCGACCGCGAGTCCGCCGATGACGGTAAAGCGAAGGGCGTCGGCGCCGTACCGGTCCACGACGTCGAGTGGATCGATCCCGTTGCCGAGCGACTTCGACATCTTGCGGTGCTGGGTGTCGCGGACCGTGCCATGGAGGTAAATGGTGGTGAACGGGACGGCGGCCCGAAACTCGAGACCCGCCATGATCATCCGGGTCACCCAGAAAAAGAGGATTTCGGGGGCGGTGACCAAGGCGTGGCCGGGATAGTAGCGGGCCAGGTCGCCGGTGGCGTCGGGCCAGCCTAACGTACTGAACGGCACCAGCTGCGAGGAGAACCAGGTGTCGAGGACGTCCTCGTCTTGGCGGGCGGCGCCCCCGCAGGCCGGGCAGCGGTCGAGGTCGGTCCGGCTGGCCGTCATGGCCCCGCACGCCGAGTCGTCGCAATACCAGACCGGGATCCGGTGTCCCCACCAGATTTGCCGGGAAATACACCAGTCTCGGATGCCCTCGAGCCACTGAGCATATTCGACTCCACGGCGCTCGGGCACGAACGTCAGGGTGCCGTTCCGGTAGGCGTCGAGGGCCGGCGCGGCGAGCGGGGCCATCCTCACGAACCACTGGTCGGAGTACCGCGGCTCGACGACCGTATCGCACCGGTAGCAGTGGCCGACGGCGTGACGATGGGCGTCCACGCCCACCAAGAGGCCCCCGGCTTCGAGTTCCGCCACCACCCGTTTCCGGGCCTCGAACCGGTCGAGACCGCGGAATCGCTCCGGCGCGGCGTCGCTGATCCGGGCATCGGGCGTCATGACGTCGATGGCCTCGAGGCGGTGGCGCTTGGCGATCTCGAAGTCGAGCGGATCGTGGGCCGGGGTCAGTTTGACCGCGCCGGTGCCAAAGGCTGGATCAACCGCCGAGTCGGCCACGATCGGAATCAACCGGCCCACGAGGGGCAGCCGAACCGCCCGGCCGATCAGGTCCCGGTAGCGGTCGTCGTCGGGGTGGACGGCCACGCCGGTATCGCCCAACATGGTTTCCGGGCGGGTGGTGGCCACCACCACTTCGCCGGACCCGTCGTCGAGCGGGTACCGGAGGCGCCAGATCTTCCCGTCGGCCTCCTCCTTCTCGGCCTCCTCGTTCGAGAGCGCGGTCAGGCATCGGGGGCACCAGTTGATGATGTACTTGCCCCGATAGATGTGGCCCTTGTCGAATAGAGAAACAAACACCTCGCGGACGGCGCGCGAGAGGTCGTCGCTGAAGGTGTAGTAGGTCCGGTCCCAGTCGCAGCTGGCGCCGAGGCTTCGGATCTGCTCGAGGATCGTGGTCCCGGTTTCGGCGACGTACCCGCGGACCCGTTCCTCGAACGCAGGTCGCCCGACGTCGAACCGGGTCAGCCCTTCCTTGGCGAGGAGCTTCTCGACCACGTTCTGGGTTGCGATCCCGGCGTGATCGGTGCCCGGCACCCAGACGGCGTCCCGTCCGCGCATCCGCTCGAAGCGGATCATCACGTCCTGGATGCTCAGGTTGAGTCCATGCCCCATGTGGAGCTGGGCCGTCACGTTCGGCGGCGGCATCATGATGACGTACGGCTCGCCGCGGCCCCGGGGGCCGAAACGGCGATGGTCCCGCCACCACTGGTAGAGCGGGGCCTCGACGGACTTGGGGTCGTATTGGGGCGGCAACGGCTCGGTCATGCGGCCTCGGGCTCCTCGCGGAGCGGGGCGTCAAGGGTGGTATCGTCCTCGCCCCCCACCAGAAGGCGATCGACGAGGGCAATGTCGAAGGGCAAGGCGGCGCGGACCGCACGGATCGCCCGGGTTCGGGTCGGTCGCGAGGCCACCCAGCCGTGGAGTTCGACGGCGTTCCGGCCAACGGCGACCAGATCCAGCAATTCGGATTCGGGGCCCAACGCCCGATGGAGCAGAGCCTGGAGATGAGCGATCAGTTCGGCGCGGCTCTGGCGGGTGCCCGCGGGCCGGCGGAGCCGCCGAATGACCCGACGCAGAGCTCGGCCGCCACCTTGGCCACCGAAGAGTTCGCCAAGAACGAAACCGGCCCCCAGCCCCAGACCCAGGCCGAGCCAGGCGGCCGGGCCGGCGCCGGTCGATTCCGGGGTCCGTATGCGTCGATACTGCATACGGTTAAGTTAATGGTGTCTGCCACCTTCACGAAGCGTTTTCGATGACCAAACGACCGATCGGACGAATCCTCGCGCTGGCGGTTCTGATTGCCCTGGGATTCGGGCTGTATTTCTGGCTTGCCCCTGAAACGCCGGTCATTGTCCAACCGGCTGAGACGGAAACTACCTCTTAGGACCCCCGACTATGTTTGCTCCATGAGTGACCTCCGATTGACGCTACCGGACGGATCGGTCCGGGCGTTGCCCACCGGCTCGACCGGCCTCGATTTGGCGCGGGCCATCGGACCCGGCCTCGCCAAGGCCGCGCTGGCCATTCGGCTGGACGGGCAGATCGTCGATTTGAACCGTCCGATCGAGCAAGATGCCACGGTCTCGATCCTTACCGACAAAGACCCGGACGCCCTCGCCATGCTGCGGCATTCGGCGGCCCATGTCCTGGCGACGGCGGTCCGAAAACTTTTCCCGACCGCTGGCATCGGGTTCGGTCCCTCGATCGACGATGGGTTCTATTACGACTTCGAAGTGCCCCGGCCGTTCACGCCCGAGGATCTTGTCACGATCGAGGCCGCCATGCGCGAGGTGGCGTCGGAGGACTACCCCTTTACCCGAGAGGTCGTCGACCGGAACGAAGCCAACACCCGATTTGCCGATGACGCCCTCAAGCTCGAGCGGATTTCGGAACTCGGTGACGACGAGACCATTACCATCTACACCGACGGCCCGTTCATCGATCTCTGTCGCGGACCGCACGTACCCTCGACGGGCCGGCTCAAGCATTTCAAGCTGCTGACCACCGCCGGCGCCTATTGGCGGGGCGACGAACGGCGCCAGATGCTCCAGCGGATCTACGGCACCGCCTGGTTCAAGAAGGACGACCTCGACCTCCATCTCCACCGCCTCGAGGAGTCGAAGAAGCGCGATCATCGGCGGGTGGGGCGGGAACTTGATCTGTTCATGTTCCACCAGTTTGCGCCTGGAGCGGCGTTCTGGACCGAGCGCGGCACCACGATGATCAATGTGTTGAACGACTATTTGCGGGAGTTGCAGCGCGACGACTATCAGGAGATCCGGACCCCGCTGCTCTACAACAAGGGGCTCTGGGAAATCTCGGGGCATTGGGGCAAGTATCGCGAGAACATGTTTCTGGTGCTCGACAACGAGACCGGCGAGCATGATTTTTCGCTGAAGCCGATGAACTGTCCCTCGCACTATCTGATGTACGCGGCCAAGAAACATTCGTACCGGAACCTCCCGCTCCGTTTCAATACCTACGACGTGCTCCATCGGAACGAGGTCTCGGGAGCGCTGTCCGGCTTGACCCGGGTCCGGCAGTTCCAGCAGGACGACTGTCACATCTTCCTGATGGAAAGCCAAATTGCCGACGAGGTCCGCCGCCTGACCCAGTTCATCCTCGGGTACTACGAGACGTTCGGGTTGACCGCCACGCTCAAGTTTGCCACTCGGCCCGAAACCCGGGTCGGGAGTGATGAGATGTGGGACCGCGCGGAGGCCGCGCTCAAGGCGGCCCTCGACGCCACCGGCCTCCCCTACGAACTCAAGGCGGGCGACGGTGCGTTCTACGGGCCGAAGATCGACTTCGACGTGTCCGACTCGATTGGCCGGAAGTGGCAGTTGGGGACGATTCAGTTGGACTACGCCGCGCCAGAGCGGTTCGATCTGACCTACACCGGCGATGACAACACGGCCCACCGGCCGGTAGTGATCCATCGGGCGGTCAGCGGATCGTTCGAACGGTTCATGGCGATCTTGATCGAGCACTTTGCCGGGGCGTTTCCGCTCTGGCTCGCGCCCGAACAGGTCCGGGTCGTTCCGATTTCCGATATCCAACGGGACGCGGCAGCCGCGATCACGAAGGAACTTCGGGCGGCCGGGATCCGGGCCGTCCTCGATGACGGCAACGACACCCTCAATTACCGGATCCGGCAGGGCGAGCTTATGAAGGTGCCGTACCTGGCGGTGGTCGGGCAGCGCGAGGCCGAGGGCGGCACCGTGGCGGTTCGAACCCGGGGGGCGGGGAGCAAGCAGGATGTGATGACCGTCGCGGCTTTCAAGACGATGGTAACGGAGGCCATTCGAACCCGGGCCAAGGTGCCGGAATAGCGTCTGCGAGACGTTTCTCAAACCGATTGGATTTCTGATGTCAGACGCTACCACGCCGGTCATTCTCGCTGCCTGCCGCACCCCGATCGGAAAATATCTGGGCGGACTTGCCGGATTTTCCGCGCCCCAACTGGGCGCCTTGGCCATCAAAGAGGCGGTCAAGCGCGCCGGGATTGACGCCGCGGCTATTGACGAGGTCATCATGGGCCACGTCCTGCAGGGAGGTACCGGGCAGGCGCCGGCCCGCCAGGCCATGATCCACGCCGGCCTGAACGGCGTCATTCCGGCGCTCACGGTCAACAAGGTCTGTGGCTCGGGTCTCAAAGCGGTCATGCTCGCGGCCCAGTCGATCAAGGCCGGCGACAATCAGGTTGTGGTGGCCGGCGGGATGGAGTCGATGTCGAACGCGGCCCACTATCTCCACGGGATTCGCGGTGGCGTCAAGATCGGGAACCAGACGATGCTCGACGGGATGATCCACGACGGGCTCTGGGATTCGTTCAGCAACGTCCACATGGGGAACCTGGCGGAGTACACGGCCCAGAAGGCCGGGGCGACTCGCCAGGAGCAGGACGAGTTTTCCGCCGGCAGCCAGCGGAAAGCGGCGGCCGCGATGGAGGCCGGCCGGTTCACGGCTGAAATCGTCGGGGTCGAGGTCTCCTCGCGGAGCGGCACCGTGACCTTGTCAACGGATGAGGGTCCTCGGAAGGACACCACGGCCGAAGGGCTGGGGAAACTCAAGCCCTCATTCCAAAAGGATGGCACCGTCACCGCCGGCAATGCCTCGACGTTGAATGACGGATCGAGCGCCGTGATTGTCGCCTCGTTGGCCTTCGCCAAGGCCCACGGCCTCGAGCCGTTGGCCACGATCACCGGCTACGCCACCGGCGGCGGGGAACCGAAGGATCTCTTCTTCGCCCCGATTTTCGCGGTCCAGAACCTGATGAAGAAGGCCGGCACCACGATTGGTGATTACGGCTTGATCGAAGCCAATGAGGCGTTTGCCTCGCAGTGCCTGGCCGACGGCCGCGGGCTCGGCTGGGACTGGGACCGGGTCAACGTCAACGGAGGCGCCATTGCCCTCGGCCATCCGATCGGGGCGAGCGGGGCCCGGGTGTTGACCACGTTGATCTACGCCATGCGCGATCGCCGGGTGGCGACCGGGTTCGCCACGCTCTGTCTCGGCGGCGGCAACGCCGTGGCGCTCTCCGTCGAAGCGGCCTGAGGCGGGCCGATGGAACGACCGGCCGGCGCCGGGGCCCGGATCGGGGCGATCGGAATTACCGCCGTGATGTTCAGTCTTGCTCACGGGAACAATTCAGGCCTCACCACGCTCGGCCTTGGTAACATTGCCCTTGCCGGAGTGTTCCTGGGCCTTACGTTCTTCACCCGGGGCGGGCTCTGGACGGCCACCGGTGCGCATCTGGGTTGGAACCTGGCTTTGGCGGGACTCGCGGCGCCGGTCAGCGGGAATTCGTTCGACATTCCATGGATTGATTTCGAGCCCGGCACTCCCGTCCGGCTCACTGGCGGAAACTTTGGACCTGAGGGCGGGTTGCTGGCGACCGGAGCGTTGTTGCTTGGCGTTCTGGTAGTTGGCCGGTGGCGGCGCTCAGAGGAGATGGTATGAAACAGGCAGCGGTGATTGGCGCGGGGACGATGGGGAACGGGATTGCCCATGTCTTCGCCCAGTTTGGGTGGAGCGTGACCCTGATCGACGTGTCGCAGTCGGCGCTCGACAAAGCGCGGACGACGATCCAGGGCAATCTCGATCGTCAGGCCAAGAAGGGAGCCATTCCGGCTGACGCGCCGCCCCAGATTCTGGGCCGGATCCAAACCGCTACGGCCCTTGACGCGGCGGCGTCGGCGAACTTCGTGGTCGAGGCGGCCACCGAAAATCCGCCGGTGAAGTTCTCGTTGTTCGAGACGCTGGACCGGGTCTGCGCCGACGATGTGATTCTCGCCTCGAACACCAGTTCGATTTCGATTACCGAAATCGGGGCCCGGACCCGGCGGCCCGAGAACGTCATCGGAATGCACTTCATGAATCCGGTCCCGGTCATGCAGTTGGTCGAAATCATCCGCGGCCATGCCACCAGCGATGCGACCACCAACGCGGTGCTCGCGATGGCGAAGGAACTCGGCAAGGTGCCGGTCGAGGTGCAGGATTATCCGGGGTTCGTGGCCAACCGGATTCTGATGCCAATGATCAACGAAGCGATTTACACGGTGATGGAAGGTGTCGCCACGCCCGAATCGGTCGATACGGTCATGAAACTCGGGATGGCGCACCCGATGGGTCCGCTGGCCCTGGCCGATTTCATCGGCCTCGATGTCTGCCTTTCGATCCTGGACGTGATGCACAAGGGCTTGGGCGATCCGAAGTACCGGGCCTGTCCGCTGCTTCGCCGAATGGTGGCGGCGGGCCACTTGGGCCGGAAATCGGGGCGGGGGTTTTATAAGTACTAGGCACTCGGCACTCGGCTTACTGGGGTAGATTGAGGGATGATGCGAGAGAAGATTCCGGTGGGGGCCGATCATGCGGGGTTTGAGCTGAAGGAGCGGTTGGTTCAGGAGCTCTCGGCGCTCGGGTATGAGGCGGTGGACGTGGGGACCCACTCGGCGGCGTCGACCGACTATCCGGACTATGCCCACGTGGTGGCGGATCAAGTGGCGCGGGGGCAGGCCAAGCGAGGAGTGCTGCTCTGCGGCACCGGGCTCGGGATGTCGTACGCGGCCAATCGTCATCACGGCGTTCGGGCGGCGGTGGCCTGGACCCCGGAGATCGCCAAGCTGGCGCGCGAACATAACGATGCGAATGTGCTGGTGTTGCCGGCTCGGTTTGTTACGACCGATGAAGGCATTGCCATCCTCAAGACCTGGCTCGCCACGCCCTTCGAGGGCGGCCGGCATCAGCGGCGGGTCGATAAGATCGAACCGGAGACGTCGTGAATGCTTGATCACATCGCACCGCTTCGATCAGCGGATCCCGTCGTCTCGGGTCTCGTGGACCAGGAGTTGTCCCGCCAACGCGAGGGGCTCGAGCTAATTGCCAGCGAAAACTTTGCCTCGCGGGCGGTCATCGATGCTATGGGAACCCCGCTGACCAACAAGTACTCGGAAGGCTACCCGCGGAAGCGATACTACGGGGGCAACGAGGTCATCGACGTGGTCGAGCAGCTGGCCATTGACCGGGCCAAGCAACTGTTTGGCGCCGAGCACGCCAATGTGCAACCGCACGCTGGCGCCCAAGCGAACTTCGCCGCCTTCATGGCCGTGCTCCCCCCCGGGGGGCGGTTGCTCGCGATGTCGCTACCCCATGGCGGCCACCTGTCCCATGGGCACGGGGTCAACCACAGCGGTTCGATTTGGGCGGCCTCCCACTACGGGGTCAATCCGGACACCGGGCTGATCGAGATGGATCAGGTCCGGGCCCTCGCGCTGCGGGAGCTGCCGAAGCTGATCGTCTGCGGCGGGAGCGCCTATTCACGGATCCTCGACTTCAAGGCGTTCCGGGCCATCGCGGATGAGGTCGGGGCGACCCTGTTAGTCGATATGGCCCATTTCGCCGGCCTGGTGGCGGGCGGCGTCCACCCCTCGCCGGTGCCGCACGCGCAAGTCGTAACGACTACCACCCACAAGACCCTCCGGGGTCCGCGCGGCGGGCTGATCCTGTCGATCGGGTCGCTGGCCAAGGCCATCGACAAGTCGGTGTTTCCCGGTACCCAGGGCGGTCCGCTCGAACACGTGATTGCCGCCAAGGCGGTCGCGTTCAGGGAAGCGCTCGATCCCGAATTCAAGGTCTACGCCGCCCAGGTCGTGGCCAATGCCAAGCGCTTGGCCACTGAGTTGATGGGCAGGGGATTCACGATTATCTCCGGCGGTACCGACACCCACGTCATGCTCGTCGACGTCCGCGGCAAGAATGTCTCCGGCAAGCAAGCCGAAGAACTGCTCGGACGGGCCGGCATGACCGTCAACCGCAATACCATTCCAAACGATCCCGCCTCGCCGTTCGTGACCAGCGGCGTCCGGTTAGGCACCCCCGCCATGACGACCCGTGGCATGGGCGAGCCCGAGATGGCGACCATTGCCGGGATGATCGACGAAGTCCTCACCTCACCGGACGACACCACGATCCTCCGCGTCCGCCACCAGGTCCTGGAGCTGACCCACGGCTTCCCCCTCTATCAGCCCCGCCGAGTGCCGAGTGCCGAGCGCCGAGTGCCGAGCCCATGATCGAGATCCGGCTGGCCACCGACTTGTTGGCCAAGCTCAGGGCGAGGGAGAGCCACTACCACGAGAACGGCTACTTGTTCGTACTCGAGAGCATCGAGTATCTCCAGCGGCGGATGACCCTCCGGCGCCATGTCTCGGGTCCCGAACTCGCCCGGGCCTGTCGCGACCATGCCTTGGAGCAGTACGGCTTGGTAGCGAAGCAAGTCCTGTCCCATTGGGGTATCCGGCAGACCGAGGACCTCGGCAAGATCGTCTTCGCCTTGGTCGATGTCGGCCTCCTCACGACCCAGCCGGACGACCGGGTCCAGGACTTCGAGTCGGTCTTCGATTTCGATGAGGCGTTTTCCACCGGCTACGTCTGGATGGGAGTCGCCGGCGGTGGTCACCGGCCCAGGGTGGTCGACTCGATCGGGGACGGATGATCCTCCCGAACAGCTGAATGCAGCCGCTTCCTGTTCTTACCTCGAGCCAGGCCCGTCACTGGGACGGCCTCACCGCCCAAGCCGGAATTCCTCCCGTTGCTTTGATGGAAAATGCCGGCCGCGCGGTCGCGGCGGTGATCACGACGCGGTTTCCGACGGCGCTGCGCCAAGGGACCGTGGTGGCCGTTGGCCCGGGCAACAACGGCGGTGACGGCTGGGTCGTGGCCCGCTCGCTCGCCGCGCTTGGATTGCCGGTGTGGGTGGTGCCGATTGGGGGCAGTAGCTCCGAGCTCAATGCCCTCGAGGCGCGGCTCGCGATCGATGCCGGAGTCCGGCAACTGGAGCCCGATGGCCCTTGGCCGGCGGCCGGACTCGTGGTCGATGCGATTCTCGGAACCGGGGCGCACGGCCGCCCCCGGCCGAATGTGGCCGCCTTGCTGGCCCGGCTTGGAGAGCTGGCCGTTCCGGTCGTGGCGGTGGACGGGCCGACCGGGCTTGATCTCGATACCGGCATTTCGCATGAGGTGCTTCGCGCGACCCTCACGATCACCTTCGGCGGATATCGGCGCGGCCAATTGCTGGCCCGCGATGAGGTCGGCGATCTGGCGGTGGTTGATCTGGGTTTCGTGGCCCCTGCGGCCGAGTGGCCCCGCCTGTTCCTCGCCCGCGATGCGGCGCGGGCGATTCCGCTCCTGCCGGGCCACAGCCACAAGGGCGACCGAGGCCGGGTGGTAATCGTCGGTGGGCACTCGGGCATGACCGGAGCGGTTCGGCTGGCGGCGCGGGCCGCGTTCGCGGCGGGCGCGGGGTTGGTGCATGTGGCGGCGCCGGCCGACTCGATTGCTGTGTTAGCGGCTGCCGAACCGGATCTCCAGACCACGATCTCAGACTTCGACTTGCTGTCGGAGGCCGCGGCGGCGTTGCTGGCCCGGGCCGACGCGGTAGTGATTGGGCCCGGCCTTGGCCGGGCTCCGGGACGGGCCGCGTTTATCGCCGCGGTAGCGGCCGCGACCCGGGCTCCCCTCGTCGTCGATGCCGATGCCTTGATGGCGTTCGGGGGCAATCCGGCCGGCTTGGCTCAACTGGCGGAGGGCCGCGCGCTGGTAGCCACGCCCCATGCCGGTGAGTTCCGAGCCCTCTTTCCCGCCGAAGCGTCAGAACTCGGTGTCGATCCGTGGAGCGCCGCCGATGCCGCGGCCCACCGACTCGGCGCCGCCGTCTTGCTCAAGGGCGTTCCGACCATCGTCGCGATGCCGGGCCAAGCGCCGCTCACCATCGCGGCCGGGAATCCGGGTCTGGCCACCGGCGGCAGCGGCGACACCTTGGCCGGGATGATCGGCACCTGGCTTGGGCAGGGGGTCGACACCTGCGCGGCGGCGGCCGCCGGGGCGTTGGCGTTAGGCGATGCGGCCGACCTCGCGGCCCGCCGGTTCACCGCCCGGGCCATGCGCCCGATGGATGTGATTGCCGCGCTGCCCGACGTCTGGCGGCGGTGGGACCAGGTCCGGCGCGAGCCGGCCGCTCCGCTCGCGCCGATCCTGCACGAAATGTCGGCTCCGGCCCGAACATGACGGCCGAGTGGACTCCGCTCGGTTCGGGTTTCGAGTTCGATCGGATTCGGGCCATTGCCACGGCGCTCGGCGGGGCAGGGCGGGGCTTGGGCGATGATTGCGCCTTCCTGCCCGGGGGTTGGTGCGTCAGCCTCGACGTCAGCGTCGAGGGGGTCCACTTCCGGCGCGAATGGCTCGATCCCGCCGAGATCGGCTGGCGGGCGGCCATGGCGGCGTTGTCCGACCTGGCCGCCGTTGGGGCAACAGCCGAGGCGCTGCTGGTCGGCCTCGCGGCCCCGGGTGACGAACCGGCCGCGGTCATCGCGGCCATCATGGGCGGGGTGGGTGACGCGGCCCGTGAACTCGGCGCCTCGGTGGTGGGCGGCGACCTGACCCGGGCCCGGGACCTATCGCTCGCGGTCACGGTGCTCGGCCGGGCCGACCGCCCGGTGCGCCGCCGGGGGGCCCGGCCCGGCGACGGAATCTGGGTCACGGGTTCGTTAGGCGGTGCCCGGGCTGCCGTCGCGGAGTGGACGGCCGGCCGGCAACCCGAGGCCGGGCCGCGCCACCGGTTTGCCCGGCCCCAGGCCCGGATTGCCGAGGGTCGCCGGTTGGCCGAATTGGGCGCGACGGCCATGCTTGATCTTTCGGACGGCTTGGGCGGCGACCTCCGGCATCTGGCCGCCGCCAGTGAAGTTGGCCTGGCGGTGGAACTCGATCGACTGCCGCTGGCTGATGAGGTGGCCGCAGCGGCGCGCCAGGCCGGCCAGCCGCCGGAGGTCTTCGCTGCCATCGGGGGCGAGGACTTCGAACTCCTGGTCACGCTTCCGCCCGGAATCGACGCGGCGCCCCTGACCCGGATTGGGACCGTCACGCCGGGGCCCGGCGTCTCGACGACCTTGGCCGGGACCGAATGGACGTTGGCCGGCTACGATCATTTCCGATGATGGCCGCGCTCCGGTACCTGGCTGCGATCGGTGGCTATACGATTTGGCTCGGGACCCGAATCCTGGTCGCCGCGCTCGTCGGGGTCCGTCAGGTACCGGGCGGGTTCTACGACCGGATGCAGCATCGCTACGGCGACAAACTGCTGAAGAGCAGCCGGATTGCGGTCAAGGCGGAGGGACTCGACCGCCTCCTCCCGGGGCAGTCGGTTGTCTACATCGTCAACCACGTCTCCTGGGTGGACATCTGGATGCTCCTCGTCACGTTGCCGGGCACCACCCGGTTCGTGTTCAAGAAGGAGCTTTCCCGGATCCCGTTTCTCGGGCCGGCCATCAACGCGATGGGTCATGTGCCGCTTGACCGGGGCAATCGCGGCTCGGCGTTCGCCTCCTACGAGCGAGCGGCCCAACAGATTCGGGGCGGTACCTCGACCATCGTGTTCGCTGAAGGAACCCGGAGCGCCGACGGTCGGCTACTGGCGTTTAAGAAGGGGCCCTTCGTCCTGGCCATCGCGGCCGGGGTGCCGGTGGTCCCCGTGGTGTGCGAGGGCTCGTTTGAGCGGTTGCCCAAGGGCAGCATCTCGCCTCGGCCGGGCGTGGTCACCGTTCGAATCGGGACGCCAATCCCGACGACCGGCCTCCGGTACGATGACCGCGACCAGTTGGCCGATCAAACCCGCGCCGCGATGGTTGCCCTTGGCGCCCCGGAGTAAGGGGCGGTTGTGTCGGCCCCTTCTGCTCGCCTATTCTTGACCTATTCCTCAACCCTAGAACTCAATGTCAACCATCATCGAAGTCAGCGCTCGCGAAATCATCGACAGTCGTGGCAACCCGACCGTCGAAGCCGAGGTCGTTTTGGCCAGCGGGGCCCAGGGGCGGGCGGCCGTGCCGAGCGGTGCCTCGACGGGTGAGCACGAAGCGGTCGAGCTCCGGGACGGGGATCCCAAGCGCTATGGCGGCAAGGGCGTGCTCGATGCCGTCAAGAATGTCAACGAAATTCTCGGGCCGCGCCTCGAGGGCATGGCGGCGGAAGACCAGATTGCGGTCGACGCCGAGATGATGGAGGTGGACGGCACGCCGAACAAGGGCAAGGTCGGCGCCAACGCGATCCTCGCGGTGTCGCTGGCGGTGGCGCGGGCGGCGGCCGAAGAGACCGGCCTTCCGCTTTATCGCTACCTGGGCGGACCGATGGCCCGGATTCTCCCGGTGCCGATGATGAACATCTTGAATGGCGGGGCGCACGCCAGCAACAACGTCGACGCCCAAGAATTCATGGTGTCGCCGATCGGGGCGGATAACTTCGCGGACGGGCTTCGGATGGGCGTCGAGGTGTTCCACGCCTTGAAGAAAGTGCTGACCAAAATGGGCCTCTCGACCGCGGTCGGCGACGAGGGGGGCTTTGCCCCGATGCTCCCGTCCAACGAGGCCGCCCTGGATGTGGTGATGCAGGCGATCCAGAGTGCCGGCTATGAACCCGGCCGGGACCTCGCGATCTGCCTCGACGTGGCGGCGTCGGAGTTGTTCGACAAGGAAACGAAAGAATACGTGTTCAAGAAGGGCGACAAGAGCCGTCGGACCGCCGCCCAGATGGTTGAGATGTATCGGCAATGGGTCGATCGCTATCCGATCGTGTCGATCGAGGACGGGCTGGCCGAGGACGATTGGCACGGCTGGGGTCTGTTGACGGAGGCGCTCGGCGATCGGACCCAACTGGTGGGCGACGACTTGTTCGTGACCAACGTCGACCGGCTGGGGCGGGGAATCGAGGAAGGCGCCGGGAACGCGGTGCTGGTCAAGGTCAACCAGATCGGGACCCTGACCGAAACCTTGCAGTGCATCGAGTTGGCCAAGAGCAGCTCGTATGGAGTCATCATTTCGCACCGCTCGGGCGAAACCGAGGACACCTTCATTGCCGATTTGGCCGTGGCCACCGGTGCCGGCCAGATCAAGACCGGGAGCGCGAGCCGGACTGATCGGGTCGCCAAGTACAATCAGCTGCTCCGGATTGCCGAAGAGCTGGGCGAGTTGGCCCACTATCCGGGCCGGGACCTCTACTCTCTGTGAAGTCGCGTTGGCTGGTGGGTCTGGTCCTCGCGCTGGCGCTCCTGTTTGCGCTTCAAGGAGGGGAGTACAGCACGGTGGCCTGGTTCAAACTCCGGCGGGAGGAGCGGGCCGAGGCGGCCCGGGTCCGGGAGCTTCGGCGGACGGTCGACTCCTTGATCCGGTACGCCAAGCAGGTGGAGACGGATCCGGAGCTCCAAGAGCAGATCGCCCGGGAGCGGTACGGAATGCTCAAGCCGGGGGAGCACGAGTTCCGCCTGATCGAAGCCAAGGACCGGAAACCTTGACCGGGGTACGGCCGGGGCGCTAGGATTGGCGCCCCTGGCAGGGTAGCTCAGGTGGTTAGAGCACGGCACTCATAATGCCGGGGTCGCGGGTTCGAGTCCCGCCCCTGCTATCATCGGAAAATTCGCCGGGGGCGTTGCTGGCAAACTCGTCCCCATCCGAAGTAGTGGCCCCATGATCTGGCGAACTGTGATCCAAATGACATCGGCCCTGGTGGCCCTGGGGTGCGGCTCGACCGACGTCGAGTCCGTACCGGACACCGCCTCCACGGCCGCCGGCCTTCAGGCGGCCAAGTGGGGATCCAACGTCACGATCTCATTCGAGAACGGGTCGGTGCGCTACCGGTCCAACGGGATTCCCAATCACGCCCGGCAGGCCGAGTACGCGGTGCCGAACGGCGGGGGCCGGGTACCAAACGCCATGACGGCCATTGCCGCCCCGGACCCGACCGTGGCGCAGAACTATGATTTCCGGATTCCGACGACGCCGCGGAAGGCCGCCCGCCCGACCTCCACCAGTCTCGGTACCATCGGGGTGATGATCTCGGGTGCGGCGCTTTTCAACCCCTACGAGGGCGACGGCGTGACCGTCGCGACCGCCTCGAACTTCACGGTCAAGAACGCGGCAGGGCAGGACGTGGCGTTTCTCGATGCCTGTAACGGCCACCCGACGCCGATGGGGTCGTATCACTACCACGCGCTGCCGCCCTGTGTGACCGCGGTCGTCGACGGGGCGGGTGGCCCCTCCCATTTGATCGGGATCGCCTTCGACGGCTATCCGATCTACGGCGACCGGGACCTGACCGGCCGGCAGCTGACCGCCGGCGATCTCGACCAGTGCAGCGGAATCACCAGCCCGACGCCTGAGTTTCCCGAGGGGATTTACCACTATGTCCTGCTGAACGCCGCGAACGCCACGTCCTCGATTCGGTGCTTTTCCGGTGAGGTGACGATGAGCGTGGCGCCGATGCCGGGGATGCACCCCTGATCGTCAGGTCCACATTACGGGAATGCGGTATGGCTCCAGCTGACCTTGATGGGCGAACTTGGTTGGGGTTAGGGTCTAGATGCGGCGCCCGGCTGAAAGGGCGCAGCGGGTGCGGGCCGGCTCACGAAGAGGACCCAGCCGATGAAGAGGACCTGGAAGGGGAGTCTGATCCAGAGGGCCAACTCGGGCGTGCCGGCGGCCCGGGCGTTCTGGAGCATCTGGATGTTGGCGGGGAATACCGCGATGAGGAGGAGGACCAATCCGATCCCGGCCGGGCGCCGGAGCCGAGGAATCAGCAGGCCGACTCCGCCGGCGATTTCCGCGACGCCGCTCAACTGAACCAGGAAAAGGGGCGCGGGGAGCCAGGGCGGCATCATGGCCAGGTAGAACGACGGGACGATGAAGTGGCCGAGGCCGGCGGCGGCGAAGAAGAGGGCTGCGAGCGCCCGTGTGATGGTCATGGCCAAAGGGTACATCGAACGCGAACCCCCTGCCAAGAGTCACCATGTCTCCTCGCCAATGCTTCTCGGCCAGCGTCGCAGCGTGGACCCTGGCCGCCTGCTCCACTCCGGCCCGTCAGTCCTCGGCCCCGTCGGAGGCTCCGACTGTCACGTCGACGCCCGGTTCTCTGAGGTACCGTCTCCGGGTGGCTGGGGTGGGGTCACCAACCAGCTCGCGACGAGGCCGGCCAGCGTGCTGAACAACCCAACGCCACTGAACATGAGCAGCCCGCCGACCAATCGGCCTTCGCTGGTCACCGGGAAGCGATCACCGTACCCGACGGTGGTGACGACCAAGAAGGTCAGGAGCAACGCCGCCACGACCGTCGACTGTCCTCGATGAGCCAGAAACGTATCCGAGACGATACGGATGGCCTTGATACTCTGGGCCAACCGCACCAGTCGAAGGATGCGCCCGAGTCGACCGAGCCTGAGGACGGGGGTGAGGGGGATACTTGAGAGGAGGTCGAGCCATCCCCAGGTGAAGAAGTAGCGACGTTTGCTCGGGGCGCGAAGGAAGGTGATCACAAAATCAACGAGGAACACGACGGCGACCGCCGTGTCGGCGTGCTCCAAGACCCGCGTGATCTCCGGATCCCCCCGCACGGCGGCGAGCCCCACCAGGATCCCGATTGAGGCGACCGAGAGCAACAACATCAGGAGTGCAAACGGCCCCAAGACGGGACGACTCGCCGCGTTCACCAGTGCCCGCCGTTCGACGCCACCATCAAGGCCCGGGCGACCCCGCTTGGCTGCATCGCGTCATCCAGCAGGAACGTGCGGGGGAGTCCCGCCAACGCGCCCTCAAAAGGGCCTTGGGACACCCGACCGGACGCCGCCACCGTGAATCCGGACCGCCCGTCGGTCGTGATCCGAATATCGCCGACGCTGAACCCCGCAAAACTCGCTTGGGGTCCGGTCGGGCTGCCTTCCTCGGTCTGCAGGACCACGGCGGGTGGCACCGTCACACACGGGGCTTGGGCCAGGAGCACGCTTTCGACCACGCTCCGTCGAGGAAGCGCGAAGTTGCTCGATTGCCCGGCCCCGACACCGATCAGCGCCACCGTGGGCCGGGTGCGATTCATGTAGGTGCTGTTGGTGCTGCTCTCACTGCCGTGGTGATTGGCGACGAGTACGTCGATGCCCCCGGTTGAGATCAGGGGGGTACTCCCTCCGGGTGAAATCGCCGTGATGAGTGCGGTCTCTACATCTGTTTGCGAGGTGGACCGTCCGGTGCAGGCATTGTCCGCGCTGCCCCCCCCGAGGTCGCTGGCCCAGAGGAAGTCGAATCCGCCGTACTTGATGAGTACCGCAATCGAGCGGTCGTTCTCGTCGGAGACGGTCACGTGCCCGCCGCCGATGAGGCTCCCGTTGGAGGCAAGGAACGTCAGGGTCGCGCCGTTGCCGAGCGGGATCGTCGAGCCCAGCACGGGGACAACATGCCGCCCCGCCGAGGTCGTCGGGGTGACGGCTTTCCACTGATCGGTACAGGACGTGGTATTCGACGACCCATTGAAATAGTTCTTCCTGTGGACGTCGTATCCCGCCCGGACCACTTCATCCAATCCCCCGACGTGATCGCAATGCTGGTGACCGGCGATGGTGTAGTCGAGGCCTTGACCCGGCTGAACGCCGACGCTCTTGAGGTAGGGTACCACCGAGGCCGTACCGTCGCCGGTGTTGCCGGCCTCCAGCAGCACGGTGGTGCCGTCGGGACCTCGGACCAGGATGGAGCCGCCCCACCCCACGTTGATCTGGTGGATCTCCAGATTCGCGGGTGGGGCCGTGACGACCACGCTACTGGTCCCCGCGATCCCGTCAACGGTCGCCGTCATCGTCGTGGTGCCGACCGCCAGGGCACTCACCACCCCCCCCGCGCTGACGGAGGCCACCGCGAGGGCACTGCTGGTCCAGGTGATCGGCCGACCCGTGACCAGATTCCCCCGGGCATCGCGTGCCGTCGCGGACAGGGGTGCGGTCGCCCCCACTAGCATCGCGAGGGTCGGTGGGGTCACCGAGACGACGGCCACGGGGCCCGGGGTCGCGGTGACCGTCGCCTCGCCCGTGATCCCGTCGCTCGTCGCCCTGATCTGAGCGGACCCCGGTGTGAGCGCGGAGACCAACCCCGCCGTCGAAACCGTCGCGACTGACTCGAGGGAGGACGTCCACGTCACGGTCCGACCGGTGAGTGGGTTGCCCTGCGCGTCCCGCGGGGTGGCCGTGAGCTGCGTCGTGGCCCCCGCGATCAGGGTTGCCGAACTTGGGGTGACGGCGACCGATGCGACGGCGGGCGGGGGTGGCGGCGGGGGCGGCGGATTGGGAGCCGTCGTCCCTCCACCACAGGCCGCCAAGGCGAGGAGCGGGACCCCTGTCAGGAGGAGTCGGACCATGGCTTTCATCAAGCCTTGCCCCCTTTACCAAGGGTTGGGAGAGTCTGGTTGTCGGCCTGCGGGTGTCATTGCGCCGTCTGCAGCGACTAATCAGCGTGATGTTCCACTCGTAGCCTACCGAGCCATCTATCGGTACGGGCTTGCTCACGCCAATGCAAAGAAGAGAACCACCATCGCCATTCCAGATCCGGCCCCGATGCCCAACACCACAGCGCATCGTTGGGGATGGCTACCAGGTCCTCCGCCAGCGACGAAATGCACACGAACTTGACCGCGCCCAATGCTTCGCATGGCCCCGCGTTGGCCGCCAGCAATACACCGGCGGCGGCAACGAGGCCGGGTATCATTGGGCCGGCCGCTTCTTGGCCGTGGTGATCGGACCGCCGTAGTTCTCGATTTCCAGCCGATCGACGAGGCCAGCTTGGTTCTTCAGGAAGCTGACCCGAAGATCGGGGCCCTTGACTACGAACCGCGACGGAGTGTCGGCCAACAGCTCGTTTCGGGCGGCGCCTCCGAGCCCCCGACCCTGGGCGTACAGGGTTCCGCCTTCGCGGGTGATGGTGATCGCGGCGCCGGCACCCAGTTCATAGGCACCGACGTAGCTGTCCAGGAGCTTGGGATCGACCGCGATGCTCTTCCGCGCTGCGATGGGGACGTAGTCTTCACCCCGGAGCAGCGCGATCGCCGCGTCCGCCAGCTCCTGGATCTGCCCGGAGTTCGTCATGTAGTACACCCCAACGCGGGCATCGAGGTCACCCATCATGTTGGCGAGCTGGCCAGGAATGCTCCCGCCGTGGCTGATGATCGTATGCCCCTTGTCGTCTTTCTTGATGAAAAAGCCGAACCCGTAGGCCCCGCCGAATTGGGGCTCGTGCATTTTCCGGATTGAGGCTTCCGACAGAATCCGCCGGCCCTGCCACATCCCGCCGTTCAGGTGCGCCCCGAGGAATCGGGCCATGTCCTCTGGTCTCAAGTAAATGTCGCCAGCGGGGTACACGTCGAAGTGCACCTGAGCCACCGGTCTGGGCTGGCCCGTCGCCCCGCCCGGACTGTACGGCAGTGCCATCACCTCGACCATCTCGGGGGACGGGTACACCGGATGGGGAGTCGTCACGCCTAACGGCCTGAGCAGGCTATCGACGAGGTACTTCTCGTACTCGACGCCTGAGATGTTCTGGACCATGAGCCCTGCCAATCCGAAGGCGAAGTTGTTGTACTCGAACTGGGTTTCAGGGGCCCGGACCGTATAGAGCGTGGATACCATCTGCTCGAGGGTCTTGGGTAGCTCCCGGCGCCAGATCGGTTTGGTGACCGCCCCGGCAATGAGCCCGGACCAGTGCGACAGGACGTGGGTGACGTTGACCGGCTTCTCGCTCTGGAGCCGGTCCTGCACCCGGCTGTTCTCGAGATATCGGTTCACCGGGTCATCCAGTTTGAGCTTCCCCTGATCGACCAGCTGCATCAGGGCCGTGGCCGTGGCGGATTTGAAGCTCGATCCCGTGCTGTAGATCGTCTCGGTCGTCGCCGGGGTCTTGGTCCGCATGTTCGCGTAACCGAACGCCGCTTTCCAGACGATGGAGTCGCCCTTGACCAGCGCGATCGAAACCGAAGGAATGCCCCGTTGCGCGAGCGCGGACTCGATGATGCCGGTCAACACGGTTTTGGTTCGTTCGAGATCGTACCGCCCCGCCTGGGCCGCCGCCCGGGATCCTACGAGTGCCAGCGAGACGATCAGGCCGGCGGATCCGAGTATTCGCTTCATCATGGAGGGCTCCTAGAAATAGAATGGTGGCTATTGCGGGTCCGCGGCACCGCGCCAGCCGGGGCCGCGAACGACCCGGCCCGGCTTGGCACCAGTATGTCTGCCTTCCCGAACCACCTCGACCCCATTGACGAATACGTACTCCACGCCGGTCGACAGTTGGTGCGGCTTTTCGAACGTGCTGTGTTCCTGGATGGTGGCGGGATCGAAGACCACGACATCCGCATACATCCCTTCTCTGAGGAGGCCGCGATCGCGGATCAGCAACCGCTCGGCGACGGCCCCCGTCATCTTCCGAATCGCATCCTCCAGCGGAACGACGCCCTCGTCGCGGACGTATTGGCCGAGGATCCGGGGATAGGTCCCGTAGGCTCGCGGGTGGCCTCCGCCTTTGGCACTGTCCGGATCCATCCCGGCGGCGTCGGTGCCGATGATCATCCACGGCTGCTTCAGGATCGACTTGACGTTGTCCTCATTCATGAGAAAGTAGATCGCGCCGATGTTGCCCTTTTCGGCGAGGAGGAGGTCCATCACGGCATCGAGCCAATCTTTCTTCGTTCCCGCCAGAACGTCCGCGAGGCGCTTTTGCGACCATTGCTGGTTCGCCTCGCTCCGAAGCCTGGTGAGAAGTACCCCCTGCGGCGTGGCCTGCTCGCAGAGACTCTCCCAGTAGCTGGTGGGGTGGGCCACCTCCGCCCGAATCCGGGCTCGCTCCGCCGGATCCGAAAGCCTCTGGATCAGCTTGCCGTCCTCGGAAGCAAAGGGCGGCAGGCAGGCCGCCAGGCCGGTGCCGCCCGCCGTGTACGGATACATGGTCGCTTGGACATCCAGACCCGCCTGTCTGGCCGAGTCGATCTTGGCGATCATGACCGGCATCTTGTTCCAGTTCTTGATGCCCGCCGCTTTGAGGTGATAGATCTCCACCGCCACGCCGGCTTCCCGGCCGATTCGGAGCGCCTCGTCGATGCCTTCGAGCACCCGGTCGGCCTCGGAACGCAGGTGGGTGATGTAGAGGCCGCCGTAGGGCGCCATCGCTTTCGCGACTGCGATCAGCTCTTCAGTGCCCGCAAAGTTCCCGGGTGGATAGATCAACGCCGAGCCGAGGCCGAACGCTCCGTCTTCCATGGCGCGGCGCAGGGCGGCGCGCATCGAGTCGAGCGGCGCACCGACGGCCGCACCCATCTTGAGGCCCATCCCGTACTGCCGCAGCGTGCTGGCACCGACGAAGGCGCCCACGTTGGGAGAGACCCCGTGTGCCTCCATGGCCCGGAGCCAGGCGTCGAAGCCCCGGTCGCCCTGGAATCGGCGCGCGGAGGCAACCACCTGCGGCCCCGAGGCCGACAGATCTTTGAGGGTCAATTCGCTGATTGGAGCCGAGGTGTAGCCCTCGCCCATGATCTCGGTGGTGACGCCCTGGGTCAGCTTGCTCACGGCACGTCCGTCGCCGGTGAGGTAGGGGCCGCCGGCCTGAATGTCGATGAAGCCGGGTGCGACGATTTTGCCCGTCGCGTCGAGGCGACGCCGGGCCGGGGCGCTGCCCAACATGCCGCGGCGGACCACCCGAACCACCCGGTCACCGCGAATCGCGACGTCGCCGTCGAACCAGGGATTGCCGGTTCCGTCGACGACCCGGCCGTTGGTGATGACGAGATCGAAGGTCGAGTCGGATGAAACGCGGCGCTCGTCCTGCGCGGCGACGTCGGCCGGCGCCCCGCCGGCTGCGGTACAACTGGTCACCGCGATGCAGAGCGTAGCGCGGTTCAACAACTGCCGGGTCCGGGATACAACGTGTTCCATGGGACTCCTGGCCTGCTGCGGAAGCGGCCCGTCCGTCGGATCTGCGTGGTGCCAACCGGAGGTGAACGGACCTCAATTGCGACAATCGGACGGTTCACGGGTATAATAGCCCGCGGGCCAAGCGGTCGCCATGACGGGACGCGAACCGGGGGATGGCCTCACCACCGAGGCCCGAGTGTTCTCGGCTCGGGAGGGCCAGAAACCCGATACCCCGGAGCAACACATCTTCCCGCCCGGTGCCACGTCGGCGGTACCACACCTCGGCGAAGGCTCTCAACGCTGACCTTAAAGCGGCGCTGCTGGGCCGCTAGTGTCTTGGAGCGCTGATCGTTACCGCTTTGGCCGGCGGCAATCGTCTGACTGTCGTGACATCGGCATAAGGTAGGCCGGGGAATGACCTACGGGTCGGACGGACAATCGACCTGAATCGCATCCAACGGCCTCCGGGATCTGATCGCTGAGCGAAGATCGCCGGGGGCCGTGACCGCGCCGTGACTCGCACGGCATATCGACTAGGGAGTCGATCCGTTCAGGCTCTGGAGGAGCCCGTAGGTGAGCACGCCGCCGACGATGGCGATGCCGGCCAGCAACGTCTTGCCGATGTGCCGGTACCGGGTCGATACCTCGGTGATATCCCGAACCGGGATGGCCAACCGCTGGATGGCCGTGGCCGTCCGGTGGCCCGTCAACGTGTCGGCGACGATTTTCGGCCGGTAGACGAGCATATTGGGCTCGTAGGCGGTCTTGATCCGGATGACCTCGACCGGCTCGCCGGCCAGTAGGGTCTCGGTGCCGACCGACTGCGGATGCCAGGCGACGCAGCCGGTCGTGTGAATCACCAGGCCGGCCGCCAGAATGCCTAACGTGAGGTGTCGTCGCATCATCTTACCTGGTGGTGGAGGCGGGAAGTCCGAGCCGGTCGGCCCGGGCGGTTGCCTCTCGCTCGAAAATAACGTCATAGGGCGACAGTTGGGCGATGGTCCGCCACCAGCGCGAGGACTCGTCGGGCCGGCCCAGATCCTCCAAGAGTTCCGCCCGGAGGAACCGCTGATAGGTCCCCGCGTAAAACGGCGAGCCCACCGCGAATTGGAACCAGATGTCGGTCCGGAGCCGTTCGAGTGCGGCGAGCGCATCGGCCGGCCGGCCGAGGAGCCGGAGGGTCTCGGCGTCCAAGGTGCGGGCTAACTGTTCGGCCAAGACTTCTGCGCCATGCGGGACTGACAGCTCGGAGAGTGCTTCCCCCCGACGCTGGAGGTCGGCGACGTCGCTCCGCCTGGCCGCCAGCAGGCCGAGCAGGTATAGGCGGAGGTGAGCGTGGAGACCGTCGTGGAACACCAACGGCACCGCCACACTCGGTTTGACTGCGCCCGGGTCGAACGCCTCCAACTCCGCCGTGACCGCCGCCCGCTCGGCCGCGTCGACCGGGCCAATCCGCCGGCGGACCGGGGCCCGGCCGGGACGGCGGGTCCGGCGCTCATCGCGATTAAAGAAGACCCAGTAGCCGGCTGGGTCCGGCAGCCAGCTCAGGGTGCACACCTAACGGCTGGCCCGCGAGTGGCTCACGGTCGAAGGGGCAATCCCGAAGTCGGGGTCGAGGATAATCCCGTCGCCGACGATGAGGAGTCTGATCAGAGCAAAGTGATGAACGGAGTGGCTCACCAGGAACTTGAGCTCCCGGCCAACCGAGGAGGCGGCCCAGTTGGGGATGGCCCGCTCCGGGAGGCCCGACAGGTAGCTGTGGTAGTGCTCAACGACATGACGGAGCTGGGCCCCGACCGGGGGGACCAGCTGCCGCGGCGGTTGGCGTATTGGGCGTCATCCAGCGCGTCGAGCAGCGTCAGGACCTGCTCAAGGCACCGGTCATTGGCACGGATCATCGGATCTTACGGTGCCTCGACTCGATGGGGAACAAAATTGCGGGCCACCGCCTCCCGGACCTGTACGGCCAACAGTCCGCGATCGTTTCCGGTCACCGGCTCATCCCCGAAATGCAGGGTGGCGTCGAACCCCGGCATTTGGCAGAGTTGGAGGACATGGGGCACGAAGCTCATGTCGCCCCACCAACACACGGCCTCCCGGGCCGACGGCATCCCGGGGCGGGTGGTGTAGTGGATCGAGGCAATGCCGACCGGCTTCCCGGTTTGGGCGGCCCACTCGAACAGGGCCGTCCGCATCGGGTGGACGTCATCACCACTGGAACTGGTTCCCTCGGGAAAGACGATCACCCCGTCGCCGCTCGCCACTCGCTGGTCGATCGTCTGGAGGACCCGCTTGGCGTCCCGGCGGCTATTCCGATCGACGAAGATCGTCCCCACCAAGCGAGTCAAATAGCCGATCGCCGGCCACTCGTTGAGCTCCTTCTTGGCCACGAAGACGCCGTGGACCTGGCCGAGCAAGAGCACGATGTCGCAATAGCTCACGTGGTTGGACACCAGGAAAAAAGGGGGCTCTGGCCGGGACCCGCGAACGGTCACCCGCATGTTGACGATCCAGGCCATGCCCCGAGCCCATCGGCTGACAATTCGGTTCCGCCACCAGAGGCGCCGCCGAGGCCAGGGCGAGGCGAACCACATCCCGGCCACCAGGAACACCAAAAGTCCCCCGGTCCACCAGACGATGGCGCCGAGACGGACAACCGGGCGAATGGCCCCGGTCCGCAGCAGCGTCCCGAGGGTTTGCTTGAGATTGCCGCCATACAGTTCGTGTCGGACGTCGGCTTGGGAGGTCACCGGAAAAGGGTGCGGTAGGTGGCTGGGTCAAATTCCCTGGTATCAAGGATAACTAGCCAATCGATGGTCTTGCACAGACGGTCGATGGCCGGGGGACCGAGCACTTTGGCGCCGAGGTGGAGCTAGACTGGAACAACGCCGGCCCGGGAGCGGGTGACCCGGGGGCAACTCGCAACGGCCCCCGGGACGGGGCGCTACCTCGAGGGTCGGGTGCACAAAGCCTGATGCCTCGAGGTGCCGGTGGACCGCCACGCCCATGGCGGGGTCCTGATTCGTGAGCGAGCAACACCCGAAGAAGTAATGCTTCCGATTCCATTCGAGGTACGCGGCGAGTCCGCGCCACAACAGGTGCAGGACCCGGCCACTCCGGTGGTCCTTCGCCACGCAGGCCCGGTCGATTTCGACCGTGGCATCCCGAACGGGGTCGGGCAGGGTCGAGAGGTCGAATTCCGGATCGGCATAGAATCCGCCACCCTGACGCGCCATCTCGGCGGTCTGCATTCGATAGGTCCCGACCACCGCCAAGGAGTCGCGGCGCTGGATCAGCGGGTGTTGGAAGCGGGCGTCCAACTCGTCCTCGTCACGGCCGGTGGCGTGGGACTCGTCGAGGCCCTCGCCTAACTCCAGATTGAAGATCTCATACCGGAGGCGAAGGACCCGGTCGAGATCGTCGGGAGTCCGGGCAAAGCGGACCAGATAGCTACCGGCTTCGACCTGCAGGCCCGGAATGGCTCCCGGGCAGGCCGGATAGAGCGCCGTCGATCCGAGCTTGCCGCCGGTCATGCGTCGGGGAGGCCCCGGATCAAGATCGACTCGGCGGTGGCGGTCGGATGGGCGGCGAGAGTCACGGCCGCGAACCGGCCGACCGATCCGCCAGGGCCGCGGCCAGTGCCAAGAATCCACCGACCAACAAAAATTCGGCCCAGCACCGGGGCAGATGGCGAAGGGAACGGATCATTGGGGCCGGCTCCACAAGCGGTACGCTTTGGCGGCCCAGGCCAGTCCGATAACGAATCCCATGGCGAATCATAGATCCTTGGAATACGGCACAACGTGGGGGCGGGCGTTTCGGTTCCCGGCCCAATCCGGGTGACGGGTATCCGTCACCCGATGGCTCTGGCGCGCGGCCAGCGACCGGGCCAAATTTGGAGGTTGTGTCCCATTGCCCCGGAGACCTGGATGCGTCGAAGTCTTCTGCTCGCCACTGCCTTCTCGCTGGTATTGCCGCCGCTGGTCAAGGCTCAAGTTCCCGCTATCAGCGACAAGGTCAAGGCCTTCGAACGCCTCGATGGTTTCGTGCCGATGTACTGGGATGCCCAAGCTGGCAAGCTCTGGCTCGAGGTGGCGCGGCTGGGCCAAGAGATGCTCTACCTCAACTCCTTGCCGACCGGGGTGGGGTCGAATGACATCGGCCTCGACCGAGGTCAGCTGGGCGGCGAGCGGGTCGTTCGGTTCGAGCGGGTCGGGCCGAAGGTCCTCCTGATCCAACTGAACTATGGGTTTCGGGCGGTGACCGACAATCCTGATGAGCGGCGGGCGGTGGAGCAATCATTCGCCCAGTCCGTCGTCTGGGGTTTCAAGGTCGAGGCGGAGTCGAACGGCGCGGTGCTGATCGACGCGACCGACTTCGTGATGCGAGACGCCTACGACGTGGTGGGGGCCATGCGCCGGAGCGGGCAGGGTACCTTCAAGCTCGATCCGTCGCGGGGGGCTCTCTACCTCGAACGAACCCGGGGCTTCCCCAAGAACTCTGAGATCGAGGCCACCCTCACTTTCCTGAGCGACAATCCCGGCCGGTGGGTCCGGGATGTGGCGGCGAGTCCTGAGGCGGTTACGGTTCGCCAGCACCACTCCTTCGTGGCCCTCCCGGGCGCCGGGTATCTGCCCCGGGTCAGCGATCCGAGAGGCGGCTTCTTCGGGATTAGTTACGCCGACTATGCCACCCCGATCAGCGCGCCGATTCAGAAACAGTTCATCTCGAGGCACCGGCTCCAGAAGAAGGACCCTCGAGCGGCCATGAGCGAGCCGGTGGCCCCGATCGTCTACTATCTCGATCGGGGGGTTCCGGAGCCGATCCGGACCGCCTTGCTGGATGGTGCCCGGTGGTGGAATCAGGCCTTCGAGGCGGCCGGGTACCGGGACGCGTTTCGGGTCGAGTTGATGCCTGAAGGCGCCGACCCCATGGACGTACGGTACAACGTCATCCAGTGGATTCACCGGCAGACCCGCGGTTGGAGCTACGGCGCGACGGTGACCGATCCCCGCACCGGAGAGATCATCAAGGGGCACGTGTCGCTCGGTTCCTTGCGGGTCCGGCAGGATTTTCTGATTGCCCAGGGCCTGACCGCCCCCTTCCTCACCGGCGACGAAACGGCGGCCGAGGCGGAACGGATGGCTTTGGCCCGGATTCGGCAGTTGTCCGCCCATGAGGTGGGTCACACGTTAGGCATCGAACACAATTACATCTCGAGCAGTCAAGGCCGGGCGTCGGTCATGGACTACCCGCATCCCTACGTCAAACTCACCAACGGGCGAATCGACCTCTCAGAGGCCTATCAGGAGGGGATTGGAGCGTGGGACAAGGAGGCCGTCCAGTTCGGCTATCAGGATTTTCCCCCCGGCACCGATGAAAAGGCGGGGTTGGCCGGCATCATCGCGGCCGCCCGGTTCCGGGGCCTCACGTTCCTGACTGACCAGGACGCCAGGCCCGCGGGTAGCGCCCATCCGGAAACCCATCTCTGGGACAACGGTACCAACGTCGCTCGGGAACTCGACCGGATGATGACGGTGCGCCGGGTGGCACTGGAGCAATTCGGCGAACGGGTCATTCCCCGGGGCGCCCCGATGGCGACCCTCGAGGAAGTCCTGGTCCCGCTCTACCTCCATCATCGCTACCAAGTCGAGGCGGCCACCAAGGTCATCGGCGGGCAGTGGTACGATTACGCCTTCCGGGGCGATGGGGTCGTACCCGTCAAGCCGGTGGCGTCCCAGGACCAGTTGGCGGCCTTGGCGTCCGTACTCGCCACGCTCAAGACCTCCGAACTCGCGCTTCCACGGGGGATTCTGGCCAAAATCCCGCCCCGGCCCGAGACCTACCCGGCCCATCGTGAACTCTTCGATCGATCCACTGGGCTGGTCTTCGATGCGATCCGCCCGGCCGCGGCCGCCGCGGACATGGTCGTCCAGTTCCTCTTCCATCCGGAACGGGCGGCGCGCCTGGTGCAACAGCGGGCCCTCGATCCCGGCCAACCGGGGCTCGACTTGGTCATTGACCGGGTCATCGCGGCGACCTTCGACGCCACCGCGCCATCGCCGTATGAGGCCGAAATTGGCCGGGCCGTGCAACGAGTCGTGGTCGACCGGTTGATGTCGTTGGCCGCCTCGGCCTCGATGAGTCAGGTCCGGGCCGTGGCCACCCAGAAGCTCCTGCAACTCGCCGATCGTCCAGTCCGGGCCGCTCTTGGCTCATCCGAAAACCGGGCCGCCCGGGCGCTCTTCGCCGCCGACATCCGCCGGTTTGTTGCCCGCCCCTACGATCCGACCAAACTGATTCCGGCAGCCGATGCTCCGCCCGGGAGTCCGATCGGACTGCCCGATCTCGAGCCCAATCCTTAGGACTTCCGATGCGCCATCTGTTTGCTCGAATTGCTTTTGGGGTGGTGGCTCTAACGGCCGACCTAGCTCCGCTGGCGGCCCAAGCACCGTCGCCGGCCGCCAAGCCCGAAGACGTCAGCTCCATCGACGCCATTGTCGGAGCGTTGTACCACGTGATCTCCGGGCCGGCCGGCCAGAAGCGAGACTGGGATCGGTTCCGCTCCTTGTTTGCCCCGGGTGCCCGGCTGATGCCCACGGGCCGCGATCCCGCCGGCAAAGGGCGGTTGGTCGTGTGGAGCGCCGACGACTATATCAAGACCGCCGGGGGCAACCTCGAAACAACTGGGTTCTTCGAGCGCGAAATCGGCCGGACGGTAGAGCAATACGGGAAAGTGGTCCAGGTCTTCAGCGCCTACGACTCCCGCCGCCTGGCCGCCGATGACAAGCCGTTCGCCCGCGGGATCAACAGCATTCAGCTCTTCGACGACGGCACCCGCTGGTGGATCGTCACGGTGCTCTGGGAGCAGGAGTCCGTGGCCAATCCGATTCCAGCAAAGTACCTGAAGCCCTGATGCGGCCCCGCGGTTGGGCCGCTCTAGTGGCGGGGGGCGCCCTCCTGCTCGGCGGGTCGATACCAGAAGCCGCTCCGCCGCTGTTGTGTGGCCCGGAGGCCGGTGACCGGCTACGGCCCAGTCAAGATCTCTATTGCCTGGAGTTGGTCGCCCGGCCGGACATTCCCGTCTCCGCAACGGCTACCGTGGAACTCGGCCGAGCCGACTCGCCCTTCGACGTCGCGACCAATCGAGTCGGGAACCAGCGATTCGATGCGACGCTGGTCCTCCGAGGGCTCCCGGCCCCGAGTACCCTCGGGCCCTATACCAGCTATGTCGCCTGGGTCACATCGCCGTCCCTCGATCCGATGATTCCGTTCGGTGCGGTGTTGAACGGCCGGAACCACCTCGGCGAAATCAGCCTCGACAAGTTCCTGATCTTCGTGACGGCGGAAGCCCGGCCGGATGTGACCGAGCGGAACGGTCGGCTGGTGCTCCGGGGTATGTCGCCGAGTATCCGGATGCAACAGCATTCGATGTTGATGATCAACCGGGCTCCGGATTCCAACTCGGCGGGCCACGATATGGCCGGGATGGACCACGGGGGTACCCAGTGGTCCATGCCGCCCGCGCGGGCCGGAATTCCGATGATGCCGATGCCCGGCGTCGATGGATTGGTGCCGCCGGTTGAACCGTTCCTGCCGGGAGCGGGGCTCGACGCGACGACCTTGCCCGAGGCCACACCGCGGACGGTGGCTCGCCTCCGGCACGGCGACACCCTCGACTTGACGGCGTCGTTGGTTCGCCGGACGATCAACGGCCGGACCCTGGTGATGTATGCCTACAACGGGCAATACCCGGGGCCGCTGCTCCAGGTCGACGAAGGGGCCACGGTCGTGGTCCGGTTTCATAATGCCATCGATATGCCGACGGCGGTCCATTGGCACGGGATCCGGCTCGAAAATCGGAGCGACGGCGCGCCCGGGGTCACCCAGGACCCCGTCGAGCCCGGCCAGGGGTTTACCTATCGGATTCGGTTCCGTGACTCCGGGATCTATTGGTACCATCCCCATATCCGGGAAGACGTGCAGCAGGACCTCGGACTCTATGGCAACATCCTGGTCCGGCCCAAGCGGCCCGATGCGTTCGGGCCGAGCCATCGGGAAGAGACCGTCATGCTCGACGACATTCTCCTCGGCGAGGCGGGCCTGGTGCCCTACGGAAAGGATGACGCCACCCACGCCCTGATGGGCCGATTCGGCAACCTTCTCCTGGCCAACGGCGATTCGCACTATCGACTGACCGTTCGACCGAATGAAATCGTTCGGTTTTACTTCACCAACGTGGCCAACACCCGGACGTTCAACCTGACAATTCCCGGGGCCCAGATGAAACTGGCCGGCGCGGACGTTGGCCGATACGAACGGGAGGAGTGGACGGATCACGTGTCGATCGCACCGGCCCAACGGTACATCGTGGACGTCCGGTTCCCCGGCGCCGGCAGCTTCCCGCTGATCAATCAGATCCAGGCCATCGATCACAACGTGGGGAATTTCTACGCGGAGTACGACACCCTGGGGACGGTCACCGCTGCTGGGGCCCCGATGACGCCCGATCTGACGAGCCGCTACCAGCGGCTCCGGATTAACCGCGACGTCGTAACGGACATTGCCAAGTACCGGCCCTGGTTTGCCAAGCCGGCTGACAAGCAACTGTTTCTGACGCTCCGGCTCGGCGACCTTCCGTTCGGGGTCATGCAAATGCTCCGGCGGGATGTGATGTACTCCCATCCGGTGGAGTGGAGCGGCACCATGCCGATGATGGACTGGCTTCCAACCGCCCGGGAGACCAAGTGGGTCCTCCGCGACCCGGCGACCGGCAAGGAGAACATGGCGGTGGACTGGACCTTCAAACTGGGCGATGTCGTCAAGATCCGGATCGGCAACGACCGAAGCTCGCTCCATCCGATGTCCCATCCAATCCACCTCCATGGCCAGCGCTTCCTGGTCCTGGCTCACAACGACGTCCCGACCCGCAATTTGGTGTGGAAAGACACCGTGCTCTTGCCGGTCGGCGGGACCGCGGACCTGCTGGTTGAGATGTCGAACCCCGGCAAGTGGATGATGCACTGCCATATTGCCGAACATCTCGAAACCGGGATGATGGGAGTCTTTGAGGTTCGCTGACCTGCCGGGCCGAAACCGCGAGGGCGCCCGGCACGTACCAGGCAAGCTATGATGCTCCCCTCCGCCCTCGTGCTGTTCCTCGTCCTGTCCAGCCAAGACACCACTCGCACCGCCCCCGCCGGGAGCTATGCCGATTCCGCGACCGGCGTGTTGGTGACCCAAGCCCGGCAGGCCCGGGAGCGAAACGAACGCCTGGTGACCTCCTACCGCGCCACGGTCACCCAACGCCTTGGCGCCGGCATCAAGGCGCTGTCGCGCGACCGGATGCTGTTCCGTCAGGAACTGGCCGCTAAGATCGAATGGCACCGCGATGGTCCAAGCCGGGTCGAAGTCACCGGGGCCCGCGAAGCGCTCCCAGTCGTTACCCGCGGCGACCACGTGCCCGATGACCTGGATAGCCAAACCCGATGGCTCGTCATCAACCCCGCGGAGGACTACCTCCGCGTCGTGGGGCTCGATGACGACGAGGCTGGATTCGTCTACCCGCTCCGCGAGGGCGGGGAACGGGACTACCGCTTTGCCATCGGGGATTCCACCGTCATCTCGCTCCCGACCGGCAAACGAATCCGGCTCGTCGAGCTCAAGGTTACGCCCCGCCGGTCGGAGTGGCGGCTGATGTCGGGGTCGCTCTGGTTCGATGCCGACAGCTACGGATTGGTCCGGGCCGTGTTCCGTCCGGCGCGTCCGTACGAGTTCCGGCGAGACGCCGACCCCGGGGATCGTGACGACGTGCCCCAGTGGGTCAACGCCTCGGGCGAAGTCAAATTCGTGACCCTCGAGTACGGCTTCTACGAAAATCGGTGGTGGATGCTTCGGTACGTCGCGCTCGATGCGGTCGGGGCGGTCGGCTCGTGGCTCGGGATGCCGCTTCGGATGGAACGGATCTACGCCGATTATGAGGTCGAGGGCGGGACCCCGCCTGATCCAGCTAGTACCTTTCGGCCGGCCGGTACCACCCGGCGCCGCGGACCCGAGGGCCCCGTCGACTCCGTGGCTCGCAAGGCCCGGGCCGACAGTGTCCGGCGGGTCGTGGACGAATGCATCAAAGAGGCCACCGAGCAGGTTGGCCGGAGCCGGGAAGACCGCCGAACGGTCCGAGTCCGGATCGGCCGTTGCACCCGGCCGAACAACGACTCGACGTTGGTCGTGGTCGTTCCCGCCGACACCGTCAGTCTGCTGACGAGCCCGACGTTAGGCGAATCGATCCTCAAACTGGGCGATATGATCTCGGAAGCCGAGATCAGGGGCCTGGCCGACGCCATCGGCGGGCTTCCCAAGACGCCGTGGTCAAGCCGACTGGAACTCCCCCAAGGACTTGGCTCGCTGCTCGACAAAGCTCGCTACAACCGGGTCGAAGGACTCTCCCTCGGCCTATCCGCTAAGGCCGACTTCGGGCGGTTTTCCCTCGAGGGCCGAGGCCGGCTCGGGATTGCCGACGGCTGGCCCAACCTCGAGGGGGTGGCCACGTTGCCCGGGGGCCGGACCCGGTTCCGGGTGGCGGGTTATCGCCGCCTCGCCGCCGCCAATCCCGAGACCCGGCCCTTCGGCGCCGTGAATTCATTCTTCGGGCTCATGGCGCATCGCGACGACGGCCAGTACTTCCGCGCTGGCGGGGGCGAATTGCTGGCGGAGAACACGGTCTCGGGATGGTGGAGCCTTCGGGCCTATGCGGAGCGGCAATCCCGGGCAGAGACCGAAACGACGTTTTCAGTGCCCCGGTTGTTCGGAAGCGATGCCGGGTTCCGGCCGAACATCATCGCGGACCCCGCCGACCAACTCGGGGTTCGGCTCAATCTCCGGCTCGACCGCCCGGTGTCTCGCTCCGTCACCCTCGGCGGAGATGTGTCGATTGAGGGTGCCACCGGCGACTTCGACTTCGGCAAGGGATCGGCCGGCCTTCGGGCCTACATCGCTCCAGGCGGGCCCATCGCCGTCGCCTTCGGAGCCTCGGCCGGCAGCAGCACCGGGACCGTGCCGGTGCAGAGCCGCCATTACCTCGGCGGCCCGACTAACCTCCGCGGCTACGCCGGCGGGGTCACCTCCGGGTCGGCCTACTGGAGTGGCCGGGCCGAAGTGGCCAATAGCTTCCCCGCGTTTCGTCTGACCGCGTTCAGTGATATCGGTTGGGCCGGCCCTCGCGCCGACTTCGCCCGTGGCAAGCCGCTCCTCGGCGCCGGCCTAGGCCTAAGCGTCCTCGACGGCCTTGTCCGCCTGGACCTGGCCCGGGGCCTCCGAAGCCCCAAGGGCTGGCGCTTCGATCTCTATTTCGACGGAATACTGTAGCTCCGCACTCGGCACTCGGCGGTCACTGCCGAGCGCCGAGCACCACAATCCATGCGGTGGAGGCGAGGGCGAAGGCTACGCAACCGATCATCAGGAGGGTTGGGCCGCGGCCCTGGGCCAAGAGCAGGGCGGCGGCGGCGGCGAGGACGATGAGTCGCACGGTCTCGCTGATCGGGGCCCAGCGGCGGGATTCGAGGACGGCGGCCACGTTGCTGAGAGCCAGGATGAGGTAGAAGGCGCCGGCGAGGGTTTGGCCGACCGGCAGCGTTTTGACCGCGGCGAGGAGGGCGACGGCTCCGATCATCGTGGCACCGAATTGGGCGGCGGCGTAGGCCTGGAACGGGCGGGCGACCGGTGGGTCGAACTTGTGATAGGTGGCCGGGCTGACCGGGGTCGGGTGTTCGCTCTCGCCGAGCTCGGCGGGGCTCCAGCCGGGGCGGCCGAAGATGATTCGGCGTTTGTCCTTCCAGGCCGTTGCCCGCCATGCCTTCCGGGCAATCTCGACGAAGATGTGCAGGTTGGCCCAGACCGGGTTCCAGCTCCCGAGCGGCTTGGTGATGCCGTAGACCGGCGGTTCGACCTCGGGTTCGAATGAGCGGAACAGCCGATCCCAGATGATGAAGACCCCGGCGTAGTTCCGGTCCTGGTATTGGGGGTTGACCCCGTGATGAACCCGATGGTGCGACGGGGTGTTCATCATGGCCTCGAACGGCCCGGGCAGTTGATCGATGGCCCGGGTGTGGATCCAGAACTGATAGATCAAGTTGAGGCCGTGGCAGACCACCCACATGGTGACCGGAATGCCCAGTAGTGCGAGCGGCATGTAGAAGACCCAACCCATCAGACCGTGGAGACTCGACTGCCGGAGCGCCACGGTCAGATTGTATTCCTCGCTCGAGTGATGGACCACATGGCCGGCCCAGAGGATGTTCACCTCGTGAGACATCCGATGGAGCCAGTAGTACGCCAGGTCGTCGAGAACGAACACCGTAACCCAGGCTCCGAGTGCCCAGACGTCGAGGCCGAATCCGAAGAGGTTGTCCGTGGCGGGAAAGGGCGTTCGGTCGCTCCAGTCCGGGAGACCCAACCACCGCGGGATCGAGGCTGCTTGCTCGACGGCCCCGTAGACGATCATGGTGCCGATCGCCACGAAGATCCCGACCAACTGACTCACCGTGCCTAACGAAAGATCGCTGATCGAATCGTTGAGCCGGTAGAGATGCCGGCCGGTGCGCCGGGCCACCAGCAGTTCGAGGCTGATCAGCGCGAAAAAGAGCGGAATGGATGCCTGAATTACGTCCATGGTGTAAGATAGGGGACAACCTTTGCCGGAACCAACGACCCATGAAGATGTGCTACGCTCTTGTCCTCGCCTCGATCCTTGGCGGGCCCCTCGCGGCCCAAGATCGCCTCGACCTCCTCTCCGCCGAGATCGACCGGGTGGCACCGCTCTCCGGCGGGGTGCTCGGCATCGGAATCCACCACCTCGAAACCGGCCGGGAGTTGTACGTCCGCGGCGACGACCAGTTTCCGATGGCGAGCAGTTTCAAGGTGCCGGTGGCCGTCCAGCTGCTGACCCTCGTGGACCAGGGAAAACTCCGGCTCGACAGTATGGTCACGCTCAAGCCGAGCGATCTGCACCCCGGCAGCGGGACCCTGACCAACCTGTTCGACGATCCCGGGGTCTCGCTCTCGGTCCGGAATCTGCTCGAGCTCATGCTGCTGATCAGCGACAACTCGGCCACTGACATTTTGCTTCGGTTGGCCGGCGGCGGCGAGCCGGTCAACGCCCGGCTCCGGGCCCTCGGCGTGTCGGGGATCTCCGTCGACCGGCCGACCGTGGCGCTGATTGCCGACGCGGTCGGGGTTCGGAACCTGCCGCCGGAGTCGGAGCTGACCCCGAAAGTGTTTCGGGAGCTGTCCCGCCAAGTGACCGACGACGAGCGGAAAGCGGCGGTCGAGGTGTTTTACCATGATCCGCGGGATACGGCGACTCCCAAAGGAATGGCCGCGTTGCTCCGGAAGATTTGGCGGGGCGAAGCGCTCAGTCCGGAGAGCACGGCGCTGTTGATCGACATCATGTATCGGTGCCAGACCGGTCAGGCCCGGATTAAGGGGCTGCTGCCCCCGGACGTGCGGGTGGCCCACAAGACCGGGACCCTGGGCCTTGGGGTGGCGGCGGACGTCGGAGTGATCGAGCTCCCGGGCGGGGGCGGCCATTTGATCGTGACGGCCTTCGTCAAGCAGTCGACGAAGGACGGACCGGAGCAGGAACGGGCGATTGCCCAAGCGGCGCGCGCCGCCTACGACTATTTCCTGTTCCACCCCGGGCGTTAGGTGGGTTGCGGACCGGCTAGGTGGGGTTGTGGCGACCACCAGGGCCTGTTATCGCCGTGGCCGTTGGCGTATCTGACCCATTGATGGCTCGAATCCCGGCTGGTGGCGTGACCATGGTTTGTTCCACCCGAGGCCGGATCTGGATGGCTGCCGGCATGCTGATGGCGGGCGGGGCTCCGCGAGCCGGACGGGCCCAACCCGCACCCCTGGCCGGTCTGGACCGGTATATCGAGTCATCGATGCGGGCCTGGAAGGTCCCGGGCCTGGCGATGGCGGTCGTGCACAAAGGCCAAATCGTGCTGGCCCGGGGCTACGGCGTTCGGCGGGTTGGATCGGCCGACCCCGTGACCGATGAAACGCTCTTCGCGATCGGCTCGGCCACCAAGACCTTCACGGCCACCGCCATCGGGATGCTGGCCGAGCAAGGCAAGCTCGGGCTCGACGAGCCAGTGATTCGATACCGGCCGGATTTCCGGCTCTTCGATCCAGTCGCCACCCGCGAGGTGACGCTGCGGGATCTGCTGAGCCATCGAACCGGACTCGCCGGCGGCGATTTCCTCTGGGCTACCGGCGAGTTTGGCCGCGATGAGATCGTCCGCCGGGCCGGGACGATTGCGCCGGTATGGCCGTTTCGTTCCCACTTCGACTATAGCAATGTGATGTTCATCGCGGCCGGGCAGGTGGCGGCCACGGTTGCCGGGCAGTCCTGGGATGATCTAGTGAAGACCCGGATCCTCGACCCGCTCGGGATGCCAGCGACCGTCACCAGCGTTCGGTCCCTCCCGGCCGGTGGGAATGTCGCGACACCGCACGACCCGACCGACGGGGAACCCCGCCCGGTGGCGTGGCGCAACATGGACAACACCGCGGCGGCCGGCGGCATCAACTCGAACGTGCGGGACATGGCCCGGTGGCTGCAATTCCAGTTGGGCGGGGGCGCGGTCAACGGCCGCCAGCTGGTCGGCCGGTCGTTCCTCGACATGATGCGGAAACCGGAGACCCTGATCCAGCGAGACGGCTCCTGGGCCATGATGAGTCCGGAAGGCCACTTTATGGCCTACGGGCTGGGCTGGATCATGAGCGACTATCGGGGCCGGCAATTGCTCCAACACGGCGGTGGCATCGACGGGATGAGCGCCATGGTTGGGCTCCTGCCCGAGGCTGATATCGGGATCGTCGTGTTGAGCAACCTCAACGGCAATCAACTCCCGCTGGCCGTGATGATGCGGGTCTTCGATGCCTACCTGCAGGCGCCCGATCGAGACTGGAGCGGCGAATATCATCAACTCGGCAGAGGGGCGGAGGCGGCCGGGAAGGCGGAGGAGCAACAGAGGACCCGGCAGCTGGTGGCGGGGACCAGCCCGACATTGCCGCCCGCGGGCTATGTCGGCACCTATCGGGAACCCACCTACGGTGATCTGTCGGTCACCATGGAGAACGGGGTCCTCCGGGCGCGCTTCGGGCCGGAATTCGTTGGCCGGCTCGAGCATCTGCAGTTCGACACCTTCCGCGCGGTCTGGGACAATCCGGCCCGGGAAACCAATTACCTCAACTTCACGATCGACGTGACCCGACGGGCCGCTGAGGCGGATCTGTACCTCTGGGCTCCGGCCCATTTCAAGCGAGTTCCCGAATGACCTCATGTCCTGGGTGTGGGGTGCCGATACTCCGAGGGATGCGGACTCTCCTGCTGGCTCTCGGGGTCTTGGTGGTGGCGTCGGGCCGAGCCCTTGCCCAGGTCAGCTACTCGCACGACGCCCTCGAGGAAATCCAGTCGATCAGCGTTCGGGCCGACGTCCAGGGCCCCGGCGACAATGGCCGGTTGGGCCCGGCTGCTCGAAGACATCGTGCGCCAGGAACTGACCCGGGCCGACATTCTCTACGAGCGGGGTGACCCCCGCGCCGATGACTGCTGCACCCTCCGGCTCGACGTTCGGCTGGCGACCGGTGCGGGCCGGGCTCGGTTCGGTGTTGGCTATACCGCCCGGTTGGAACTCGGCTACCGCGACCGGGTCGGCAATGCGCCGAGCTGGACGACGGTCTGGGCCGGGCGGATGCTCTCGAACGTCGTGGAACGACCCGGGCTCGACCAGTCGGTCCGGGCCGCCGCCCTGGAGTTGGTCGGCGACTTCATCGATCGGTACCGGGAGTACTTCCCCCGCCGTTAGGCCATCAGGGCTGTTTCTTTAAATCGACATAGGATGCCAGCGAGTACATGATCGGGTCGGTCACCGACATCGCATTGGCCTGGCCCTTGAGCGTGCCGTCCTGCAGCAGCAACCCGAGCCTCACGAAGTGAGGCCATCGTTTGGCGTCCCCGGTCGGAATCTCGCCCCCAAACCGCCCGGACAGCCGGCCGTCGATCAAACTGACTTCGTTGAGGATGGCCCGCGGCTGCTTCCCTAACCAGACATGAATGTCGCCATCCGGCTTGACCAGCAGACGCACCGCCACCGTCGAGTCCCAGGTCCGCATCGTACCGGACCATTGGCCGATCAACTCCGGCGTCGCCGCGAAGGTGCGGGGGGCCGGGGCCGGCCGGCCCCGGCGTACCCGCAACGAGTCGGCATACCGGGGCAGAAGCGCGGCGGCAATGTCCTGGGCGATGAAGTCGGGCCGGATTCCGGTGTTGGCGAGGACCACGATGGCGAGGTTCTCGGTCGGGTAGAGATTCATCGCCGTCGCGACGCCAGGCATTCCGCCGGTGTGGCCGAATCTGAGAAAGCCCATGTCGTCAGGGGCGATTCCGAAGCCGAGTCCGTAGGAGGCCGGCGCGACCGGCAGGTGCATCAGGTCGACGGATTCGGGCTTGAGGATCGGCCGCTGGTCCGGGAGCTTGTTCTTCAGGTGGAACATCCCGAACCGGACCAGGTCGTGGGCACTCGAGTACACCGCCGACGCGCCGACGTGGTCGAAGGTGTAGAACGGAATCGGTTTCTGGTCCCCGTCATAGCGCTCGGCGGCGAAGTCCTCCATGCCGGGCGGGATGTCGATGGCCGTGCGGGTCAGGCCGAGCGGCAGGAAGACTTCGCTCCGCATGAAGTCGGCATAACGCTGACCCGAGGCTCGCTCGATGATGTGGTCGATGATGCCGAACCCCAAATTGGAATACTCGTGGAGCTTGCCGGGAGGGAACACCAGATTCCCATACCGGCTGATCGCCTCGTCCATCGTCGGCGGGCCGTACCCCCGGTCGGCATAGTAGAACTGGTAGTGGAGCGGGAGGCCGGCGGTATGGCCCATCACTCGGCGCACGGTGGCCCGCGACGCGTCGCCGGCCAACCCGGTCAGCTTGCCCAATCCGAGGTAATCGTTAGCCGGCTGATCGAGCGCGACCCGGCCGCGGTCGACGAGGATCATGAGACCGGTCGCGGTGACCGGTTTTGAGATCGAGGCCAACGAGTACATCGTGTGGTGGGTGGCGCCGATCATCTTCTCGCGGTTGGCCCAGCCGAATCCCTCTTCCCACAAGATCTTGCCGTCCTTGGCCACCGCGACGGCGACCGACGCCGTGTTGGTGGAATCAAGGAATCGTTTGATCGACGCGCGGATCGGGGCGAAGCGGTCGGCGGTTTGAGCGGGCAGGGCGGTGCTGCCGGCCAGGAGGAACAGGAGCAGGAGGACGGACCGGGTCATTGGGTGGCCTGTGGGGGTCGCTTGAAGTTACCTTTTGCCCACGATATTGGATACATCCCCTTTTCTCCCCGGATCGCCATGACCCGTTCCACTTGGCTCAGTTCCCTCGGTCTCGTTCTCATCGGCGGGGCACCGGGGCGCTCCGCGGCTGATCCCGACCCCAAGGCGATCGACGCGATCTTCGCCAAGTACGACCACACCACGGCGCCGGGTTGCGCGGTGGGCGTCTTTCGGAACGGGCAGACGATCTTCGGCCGGGGCTATGGGATGGCCGACCTCAACCAAGGCGTCCCGATCACGACCAACACGGTCTTCTACATCGCCTCAACCTCGAAACAGTTCACCGCGATGAGTACGGCGCTCTTGGCCGAGCAAGGGAAGATTTCGCTCGACGATCCGGTCCGAAAATGGGTGCCGGAGCTTCCGGCCGGGGCCGACCGGGTGACGATTCGGCATCTGGTGCACCATACCAGCGGCCTGCGGGACTACCTCGGTCTTTGGGGTACCTCGGGGCGGGGCTTTGCCGACGAGATCCCCGAGGAAGTGGGACTCGATTTGATCGTCCGGCAGAAAGCGCTCGATTTCGAACCGGGGAGCCGCTACTCATACTCGAATTCAGGCTACTTCCTGTTGTCGGTGATCGTACACCGGGCCAGTGGCAAGACCCTCCGTCAGTTCGCCGAAGCCAACATCTTTGGTCCTCTCGGGATGACGGCCACCCATTTCCACGACAACAATGCCGAAATCGTCGGGCGGCGCGCCGAAGGGTATCAGCCATTGCCGGGCGGCGGGTTCGAGATCGTCCGGACCAGCTTTGCCCTGGTCGGCGACGGCGGATTGCTGACGACGATTCAGGATCTGGCTCGATGGGACGAGAACTTCTACGCCAACCGGCTCGGAACCCGAGGCGCGGCGCTGGTCGACCAGGTCACCACGCCCGGGCGGCTCAACACCGGTGAGGCCCAGACGTACGCGTTCGGCCTGATGGCCGGGCAGTACCGCGGCCAGCCGGTCATCGAGCACGGCGGCTCCTTCATCGGCTACCGGGCCCAGTTGCTGCGGTTCCCGGCCCAGCATTTCTCGGTGGCCGTACTTTGCAACGACTACACCGCTCAGCCTGAGCGGATGGCCCACCAGGTGGCCGACCTGTATCTGGCCGACCGACTGGCCCCGGTGGCCGGACCGAAGACCAAAGCCGCCGGCGCGACCCTCGCAGCCGACCGGCTGGACCGGTGGGTGGGGAGTTACGAGCTGATGCCCGGGGCGGTAAGTCGGGTGACGAGGGACGGCGCGGCGCTCACGATGAGCGTCTTCGGGCAGGTGATTCCTCTCGCGGCGATCGACGATTCGACGTTCGACGCCTCACCGATCGCCGACCAGGTCGCGTTCCGGATGACCGCCGCCGGACCCGCCATGACGGTAAAGGCCATTGGGATCGTGGACCCGGTCGTCAGGCTCAGCCCGCCGCCGGCGTACACGGCCGCGGAGCTCCAGGCTTTCGTCGGGCGCTACGCGAGCGATGAACTCGATACCTGGTCGGTCATCGAGGCTAAGGGGGACACCTTGCGGGCCCGGACCCGGTGGGCGGCCTGGGCAACGTTGCAGCCGATTGCCAAGGACCGCTTCGGCGTGGCGGGAGCCCGGGTCCAGTTTGAACGCGACCGGGCCGGCAAGGTGACCGGGTATCGGGTCAGCGCCGGCCGGATGCAGAACGTGGGCTTCGTTAGGCGGTAGCGGGCGGCGCGGTTCGCTCGACCCGAACGGCCATCCAAAGCAATGCGGCGACGACGGCAACTCCGGCCCAGACACCCAGGAGGCCGGTCCAGCCCAGCGGGTCGCGCATCCGGGGCACGGCCCAGATCGAGATGACGCCGCCTAGGTTGCCCATCAGGTTCAAGACCCCGCCCGCGGCGCCGGGGGCGTGGCGGCCCAGCGCGGTGGCAGTGGTCCAGAACGGGCCTTCGGCGGCACTGATGCAGGCCACCGACAGGGACAATGCCCCGATGGCCAGGAACGGGCTCGACAGGTTGGCGCCGATCACCACGAACGCCGCGGCCGCGAACAGGCATCCCATCGCGACGCGGCGGGCACCCCGGCCCTGACCAAACTTCCGGCCGAGCCGGTCGGCGGCCAACCCGCCGAGCGGGCCGAGGAGAAACGCGGTAAACGGGGGGATGCTTCCCCAGACGCCGCTGGCCAGCAGGCTCATGCCTCGGCCGTCGGTCAGATAGCGGAAGAACCAGAAGATGAAGACGAAAAATACGGCGGAGTGAAGCAGATAGGCCGTCGAGAGCAGCATCAAATCCCGATGCTTGAGCAGTGACAAGGCCTGTTTGGCTTGCTCCCGGAGCGGGAGGGCAATCCCGAGGCCACGTTTGGGGAGGGGCGCAAACAGAAACCAGAGTCCGGCCGCGACGAGGCCAACCACGCCGCTCGCGATAAAGACCGCCCGCCAGCCGGCTTGGACCATCAGCGGCGCGAGGGTGAGCGGCGCCAGGGCCGAGCCGAGCAGGGCGGTGGAGATGAAGATGGCGTTGGCGGTGGATCGTCGTTCAACCGGGACGGCCTGGCTGATGGCCATCGAGCCGGCGGGATAGGTGGCCGCCTGCGAGATGCCGAGCAGAACCCGAGCGGCAAAGAGCGACAGGAACACGCCGGCTCCGCCGCCGATCAGGCCAGTGGCGAACGACGCGACCGCCCAGCCCACCACCGCGAGCCCGAGTACTACTCGGGCGCCGAGGCGGTCGGCCAGGAAACCGGCGGGGACTTGGAAGAGGGCGTAGGCCAGTTGGAATCCCCAGGCGCTGATGCTGCCCATGTCGGCCATGGTGAGGCCGAGTTCGGGCGCCATGAGTTCTTGGGCAATCGCAATGTTCGAGCGAAGGGCGTAGCCGACGAGACTCAGGAGCGATAGCAACACGATCAAGCGGGTTGGCTGCCGATTCGGATCGGTCATGGGAGCTCGTTGAAGGGAATGGTCAGCAAAGGTGGTTCGGGTTTGACCGCAGTGCAACCGGGAGCGACGATGAGGAATGGATCGATTGGTCTCATGGGGGTGGTGCTCGTGGCTGGCTCGTCCAGCGCGCAGTCCATCACGATCGAACAGATCACCGGGGCGCCGTTCGCGCAGGCCTTGGCGGTGGGGGGCGGAACCGTCGCCTGGGTTCACAACACCCGCGGAGTTCGGAACGTCTGGGTTGCGAGCGGGGCTGACCTCAAGGGTCGGCAGCTGACCAGCTACTCCCAAGACGACGGGCAAGAAATCGATGACGTCGTGGTGTCGCCGGATGGCAAGGCGATTTTCTACGTGCGGGGAGGCGATCCCAACCGGCGGGGGGAGATTCCGAACCCCACCAGCGATCCAGGCGGCCAAGAGCAGGCGATCTGGCGAGTAGCCCTGGCCGCCGGGCCGCCGGTGAAGGTCGGGAATGCCTCGGGCCCAGTGGTGTCGCCGAAGGGCGATTGGGTGGCGTATACCATGGCGGGCCAAGTTTGGGTTGCCCCGGTGACTGGGGCAGGCGAGGGCAAACAACTCTTCAAGGCCCGGGGGGCCGCCGGAGAGTTGGCGTGGTCGCCGGACGGGAGCAAGCTCGCGTTTACCAGCAATCGCGGCGACCATGCCTTCATCGGGGTCTTCGACCTGCCGGGGAAGATCATCCGGTGGATCGCCCCGAGTGCCGATCGCGACGGGGCCCCGGCATGGTCGCCCGACGGGAACAAGATCGGGTTCATTCGAATTCCGGCTGGATTCGATCCGCCGCTCTTCGGGCCGATGCGGACCAACCGGCCGTGGTCGATCTGGGTCGGCGACGTGGCCTCCGGGCAGGCCAGCCAGGCGTGGCGGGCAGCCGAGGGCCGCGGCAGCGCGCCGCACCAGATCGAGGGGCCGAGTCTGCTGTGGGGCGCCGGTGACCGGCTCGTCTTCCCCTGGGAGCGGGATGGCTGGGCCCATCTGTATTCGGTCGCCGCCTCGGGTGGTGACGCGGTGCTCTTGACGCCCGGCGCCGGCGAAGTGGAGTACCTCGCGATGACGCCCGACCGACAGTCGGTCATCTACAACAGCAACATCGGGGACATCGACCGGCGCGATCTCTTCCGGGTGCCGGTGGCCGGCGGCGCCCCGGTGGCGCTGCTCCCGACGGACGGCATTGAATGGGCCCCCCGCCCGATGAGCGATGGGCGGATCGCCTTCCTTCGCTCGGACGCCAAGCACCCATCCCATGTCGCTGTTCTGGCTGGCGGCCAAGCTCGGGCGTTGGCGCCGGAGGCGATGCCGGCTAACTTTCCCGTCCAGCGCTTGGTTGAACCAAAACAGGTGGTGTTCTCCTCGGCCGACGGGCTGCTGATCCACGGACAGTTGTTTCTGCCGCCGGACCTGAAACCGGGGGAACGCCGGCCGGCGATTGCGTTCTTCCACGGCGGGTCCCGGCGCCAAATGCTGCTTGGCTTCCACTACATGTTCTACTATCACGGTACCTACGCCATGAACCAGTGGTTGGCCAGTCAGGGCTACGTAGTGTTGTCGGTGAACTATCGGAGCGGTGTGGGGTACGGGATGGAGTTTCGGGAGGCCTTGAACTTCGGCGCGACCGGTGCCTCGGAGTACTATGACGTGCTGGGGGCGGGCGGCTATCTTCGCGGTCGTCCGGACGTTGACGGGGCCAAGATCGGCCTCTGGGGCGGTTCGTACGGGGGCTACTTGACCGCGATGGGTCTGGCCAAGTCTTCCGATCTGTTCGCCGCCGGTGTCGACATTCACGGGGTGCACGACTGGAATTCCGGGACCCAGAATTTCGTGCCGAGCTACAACCCGCTCGAGCGGCCCGAATCCGCCCGGTTGGCATTCGAATCGTCACCGCTCCGATGGGTCGATACCTGGAAGTCCCCGGTGCTCCTGGTTCATGGCGACGACGACCGTAACGTCAACTTCAACGAGACGGTCCGGCTGGTCGAAGCGCTCCGGAAGCAGGGGGTTGAACCGGAGCAACTCGTCTTCCCGGACGACGTTCATGACTTTCTGACGTATGCCAATTGGAACCGCGTCTACCATGCCACGGCAGAGTTCTTTGCCCGCAAACTGATGGGCAATCGATGAGTCGAACCATTGTCGTTGGGGCCGGCGTGATCGGGTTGGCCTGTGCCTACTCGCTCCGGCGTCGCGGGCGCGAGGTGGTGGTCGTCGATATGGGCCTCCCCGGTGAAGCCTGTACCAAGGGCAACGCCGGGTGGATTACGCCCTCCATCTCGGCGCCGATTCCGGCCCCGGGCCTGACGTTGACGTCGATCAAGTGGATGCTCAAGAGCGATAGCCCGCTCTATATCTCTCCGGTGGCTGCCCCGGGACTGGCCCGGTGGCTCTGGCGGTTCTGGCGGTACTGCAATCCCCGCGATTTCGTGGCCGGGCTCAATGCGGTGGCCTCGCTGAATCAATCGACCCACGCGGCCTTTGCCCAGCTGGAACGCGATGGGGTGGCCTTCGAACTCCATCGGGATGGATTGCTCTTCGTCTTCAAGGACGAGGGGTACATGGAGAACCTCCGCCGGGAGTTCGACTACTACAAGAACTACGGCTACTCGGTGCCGGACCGGATGTCCGGTGACGACATCCGCCGGCTCGAGCCGGGCGTGTCAGCGGCCGTCACGACCGGATTCCTGGTCAAGGAGGAGGCCCACGTCCGCCCGGAGACCCTCGCCGCCGGATACCTGGCGAAGCTCCGGGAGCTCGGCGTCGAGGTCAAGAGCGGGGTGCGGGTCGTCCGGGCGGCGCGGACCGGCGGGCGGGTCACGGGGATCGAGACCGACAGCGGGTCGCTGTCGGGCGATGAGGTGTTGGTGGCCGCCGGGGCTTGGTCCGGCCAAGTCACCGAACTGTTCGGGGTGCCGCTCCCGGTCCAAGCCGGCAAGGGCTACAGCATCACCGTAAACGGCGGTGGCCCGAAGTTGACCCGGCCCGTTTATCTGGGCGAGGCCCGGATTGGATGTTCGCCGTTCAACGGCTCGGTGCGGTTTGCCGGGACGATGGAGTTGTCCGGGATCAACACGGAGCTCGACCGGCGCCGGGTCCGCGGCATCCGGAAGGGCATCGGCGACTACCTGGCGGAGCCGCTTGGGGAAGCCGAGGGAACCGAATGGGTGGGGATGCGGCCGTTGACGCCGGACGGCCTCCCGATGTTAGGCAAGGTACCTGGATTCGACAATCTGTTCCTGGCCACCGGGCACGCGATGCTTGGCGTCACCCTGGCCCCGGTCACCGGGGAAGTGATGGCCGATCTGATGACCGGCGAAGGAAGTCCGATCGCCAAGCCGTTCGACCCCGGCCGGTTTCGGTGGTAGATGTCAAATCGTCGGCAAAACCATTCGAACATGGTCGGCAAACGCGCTGACGAGTGCCGCCGGCTGGTCGCTCTCGAATTTCAACGCAATGCTCACACTGGGCAACGAGGGTAGGCCGCTATCCAGGGGCAGAATGTGCAGATCGGCTGGCACCGCCGTCTGGGTCAGCACCGCAATCGCTTGGCCGGATCTCACCACCGCCGTCAGGCCGGCCACACTGCCGCTGGCGAAGGCGACCCGGTAGGCTATTCCCGCCCGCTCGAGGCACTTCCGGGCGGCCTGATGGTCGATCGCGTCGCGGTCTCCCAGGGCCAGTTGCAGCGGCTTCTGGCTCACGGCATTGGATCCGATGGAGCCCACCCACACCAACGGTTCGCGGCGAATGATGGCTTCGCCTTTCTCGTCTTCCGGAAAGGACGTCAGGGCCAGATCCAATGCATGGGTCTTCAGTCGTTCGAGGAGCCGCGGCGTGGAGGCGCAAAACACCTCCACCATGACCTGCGGGTGCCGCCGCGCAAAACCGCGGAGCAAGTGGGGCAGGAACACCGCCGCATAGTCGTCCGGACACCCGAAACGGATCGTCCCGGACAAACCCTTGCCGGATAGTTCTGCCATGGCTTCGTCGTGGTAGCGCAGGATTCGCTGGGCGTGAACTAGGAGTCGCTCGCCCTGGGTGGTCAGGATGACGCCGCGTCCGGTTCGGTTCAGTAAGGACTGACCGACGATCTGTTCCAACCGTTTCACCTGCATGCTGATGGCGGCTTGGGTCCGTCCCACCCGGGGAGCGGCCCGGCTGAGTGCCCGGGTCTCCGCGATCACGGTGAAGGTCCTGAGCAGCTCAATTTCCAGATGAGCCGTCACGGTGCCAGTCTTTCCGCCACCCGCCGAGCGCTCTCCGGATCCAGGAAACCCTGAACCGTTGCGGATGCCTCGGCAGCCATGACCTCTTCCAGGCTGGACGACGGCGCCAGCGCCAGGATCCGCTTCAGGTCCGCGACGCGCTGCGCGGGTAACTCTGCAAGGCGCCGGGCCAAGGTGATCGCCTCAGATCGCAACTGGGCTTCCGGGACGACCTTCCAGAGCAGTCCCCATTCCAGCGCTTGGGCGGCGTCGAATCGTTCGCCAAAGTAGATCAGTTCACGGGTCTTCTGGGGGCCGATCAACCGTGGAAGCAACGCGGTAACGGCGCCGGTGACGAACAGGCCCAGCTTCACTTCCGGGAAGAAAAAGCGAGTGCCTTCGGCCGCGATCGCAAAGTCGCAGTTGATGACCCACTCCAATCCGGCCCCGACCGCCCAGCCGTGAATCGCACCGATGACCGGCTTCTGGCCAAGGACGATGGCGCGGGTGACGTCCTGAATCCGGTCGACGAAGCCGGGGAGCGCCGTATCGCCGGCCAACTGCGACTCGAACTCCTTCAGGTCGTCACCGGAGCAGAACGCCCGGCCAGCCCCAGTCAGGACGATGGCACGGATCTGGTCATCCTGGTTGGCCCGATTGAGCTCCCGGGTGAGGTCTAGGACCAACTCCGGCGTGACGGCGTTGAGCCGAGCGGGGCGATTCAGGGTGACGACGCGAACGCCGTCGAACGGGTCGTCGGTGAGTACGGTACTGCCAGTGCGGTGAACCACCATCCGACCTCCTCTAGTGCACGACGGGTAACCACACGGCGGTCGGCTGGGCCTTGGAGCGGAGAATCGTGATTTCCGCCTTCCGGTAGTCCGCCGGCTTGGCAAAGAAGATGTTCGGCACGAAAGTCTGCGGATTGCGGTCATACAACGGGAACAGGGTCGACTGGATCTGCACCATGATCCGATGCCCGGGCTTGAAGACGTGGTTCACGTTGGGCAAGTCGAATCGATAGCGCTGCGCCGTATTGGCCGGGATGGCGGTCGGATTCGAAAAGCTTTCCCGGTACCGGCCCCGGAAAATGTCCATGGAAATTGGCAGCTGATATCCGCCCAGCTGAGGTTGGGCGGGCATTTGGGCCGGGTAGACATCGATCAGCTTGACGACGAAGTCGCCGTCGCTGCCCGTGGTCATCGCGCGGATATCGGCCACCGGAATGCCTTGGACCCGGACCGGCTCGGTCAGCACCGCCGTCTCATACGCCAGCACATCGGGACGGCCGTCCACGAAGCGCTGGTCTTGCACCAGCCATTTGCTCCAGGGGTCATAGGAGGAGCCCAGCGTTTCCGATGTCATGCTGCCAAAGGGATCGCGCACCGGCCGGGGCATGAAGGGGACGGGTTTCGCGGGATCGCTGATGTACGGATCGCCGCCGTCCGAGACGGTGGGCTGCTCGAAGGACAAACTGAAGCCGGTAGTGGTGTATAACGGCGTCATCCCGCCGGCGCAGCCGCGCTCACACACGGTGGGCCAACTCTCAAACCGTTCCCACCGGTCCTCCCCCGTGTTGAACACCGTCACCGGCGCCAGCTTGGCCGGAGGCCCGCCGCGGAGGTGCTCGTCGAAGAAGGGCATCAGGATGTCGCGGCGATATTGGATTGCGGTGTTGCCGTTCCAGCGGAACGGGCCGAGGGCCCAACCGTCGCCGTGGACCTGGATGTGATTCCACGGGCCCAGCACCAGCCAATTGTTGGCCTGGCGACCGGCCGCCTTCAGGGCCAGCCATGCGTGATTGGCGCCCCACATGTCTTCTTGATCCCAGAGACCCTGCGTCCAGAGCGTGGCGACTGCTCTCGGCGCTCGGGCAACGAGCAGCTTGTCGAGCGCCTGACTCTCCCAGTACTCGTCGTAGGCCGGATGGGCCATGGTGCGGACCACCCAGGGTAGCTGCTCGAGGCCGTGGACCCGCGCATAGTCACCGGTCGAGCCCACCCGCAACAGTTCATCATACTTGTCGTAACTGTCGCTCAGCGTCACCGCGCCCGCGCCGCGCTGCCCGGTCTGCATCTGGATATAGCCGAGCATGAGGTTACGAAAGGCCCCGTAGTGAAACCAATCATCCCCCATCCACGCATCGACCACCGGACCCTGCGGTACCACGGCCTTGAGCGCCGGATGCGGCTCGAGAAGGGCCATAACGGCCGTAAACCCGTCGTAGGACCCGCCGATCATACCCACGTGGCCATTCGTTTCCGGGGTGTTCTTCACCAACCAGTCAATGGTGTCCCAAGCGTCGGTCGCGTGGTCCACGGACGTGGGATTCGACGGCCCGCGCGGGGGACGGGTCATCACGTAGTCGCCTTCGGATCCGTATTTGCCGCGGACATCTTGGTGGACCCGGATGTAGCCCGCCTGCACGAGGTAGTCAGGGGTGGCCGAGGCCTCGTAGGGCGTCCGCTCCAATACGATGGCGGCATTCTTGGCGCCCTTGGGGATCATGATGATCGTGTGGAGCTTCACCCCGTCGCGCATCGGAATCAAGACGATCCGCTTGGCGTAGGCCAGATCGGGAACCTTGTTCTTGAAGGCCTTGGGGACATCGTTGAAGGTCTGGCTCACTGCCGCGCGCGCCGGTGTCGCCACCGCGCTGAGGCCGGCGGCCGCGACGAGGCCCAGGGCGAAGGATCGGATGTGCTGCGGGCTCATGGGGTGGTCCTTTTGGTCAGGTGACCTTCAGTAGTGCCTCGACCGCTTCGTATGGATCACAGGTCTTGTCCACGACTTGCAGCACCGCGTCGTCCAGCTGCTGCGTGCCCAACCGAAGCGCCAAATCCCGGAGGACCCGCTCCTGGAGGAGGATCTGGATTTCATTCCGCATCGCGTCCGCATGGCGCCGGCGCGCCTCGCCACTCTCCGCGGCCCAGGCCCGATGCTTGTCGATCGCGGCCATCAGGTCCTCGATGCCGGTTCCGTCCTTCGCCGAGGTCTTGACCACGGGTGGCTTCCACGCGAGCCGTGAGGCACCGAGGGTCAGCATCTGCGTCAGGTCCCTGACGGTCTCGTCCGCGCCGGGCCGATCGGCTTTGTTGACCACCAAGACATCGGCAATTTCCATGATGCCGGCTTTGATCGCCTGGATGTCGTCGCCCGCGCCTGGAATCGTCAGCAGGCAGACGGTATCAACGACCCGTGACACCTCGATCTCCTGCTGTCCAACCCCGACGGTCTCGACCAAGACGACATCGAAACCCAGCGCATCGAGCAGGCCGACGACTCGCTTCGTTGCCCGCGCCAGGCCTCCGGATGTGCCCCGGTTCGCCATGCTCCGAATGAACACACCCGCATCCAGGTAGCGATCCCGCATCCGGATCCGATCGCCGAGAATGGCGCCGCCGGTGTACGGGCTCGACGGATCCACGGCCACGACCGCGACGCGCTCAGCCGTTTGTCGGTACCCCGCCGTCATCGCCGAGACGAGGGTACTCTTTCCGGTCCCAGGAGGCCCGGTGAACCCGACCACGATGGCGCGGCCCGTTTGCGCGTAGGTCGCCCGGATGATGTCGGCCGCTTCGGGCTCCTCGTTCTCGACGATGGACAGGAGCCTCGCGATATACGCGATCCGGCCCTGCCGGGCGCCCTCGAGCAGCTGCCCGACGTCGTTCATCGCCTAACCACGCGCTGCCTGCCAGCGGGCACCACGGCGATGGCGGTGGCCTTGACCACCAGCGCCGGCTCTGCCAGCACGTTGGCGGCTGAATCGGACGGGTCGGCCAATTCGATGATCTTGTAGGCGGTGCACTCAAAGGTCCGCGAGGTGGTGCCGACCGCCCGAAGCGTGGCCCGGACTTCGAGGTAGTCCCCGCTCCGCACGGGGACGAGAAACTCGCTCTGCATCGCGCGCATCAGCCCTTCGTCGCCATCGTGCCGAATGAGCACCTCCGTCACTGCGTCTCCGAACAGCTGAAGAATGCGCGCGCCATCCACCAAGCCACCGGCATAGTGACCGTCGGCCGTGGACATCCGGAGCCGAATCAGACTCTCCATTGGAGCACTCATGTTAGGCCGACCTCGAAGCGAAGACCTGATCCCGGAGCTGGCGCCGGGCAATCTTGCCGATCCCCGTCCTCGGTAGGTCCGGCATGATATGAATCACTTTGGGGCGCTTGTAGCCGGCGAGTCGCTCGTGGCAAAACGACATCAACTCGACCGCGAGCGTGGTGGCGCCTGGCGACAGCGTCACGAACGCGTGAACCGCCTCGCCCCACCGGTCGTCGGGAACCCCGACCACGGCCGCCTCGCTCACGTGCGGATGGGTCAACAGCACGTTCTCGATCTCGGTCGGAATGACCGTGATGCCGCCAGTCTTGATCATCTCTTTGATCCGGCCCTCGAGGATCAGGAACCCCTCCTCGTCAAACCGACCGATATCACCGGTTCGCATCCCGCCCCCTCGCATGACCTGCGCCGTGGCCGACTTGTCCTGCCAATAGCCGGCAAACAAGGTCGGGCTCTCGGCGACGATCTCGCCGGATTCCTGCGGCCCCGGCACGCCGCCATCCGGGGTGAGCAGATAGAGTCGAGCACCGGTCATGGGGCGGCCCACGGTGCCGATCTTTCGGATCTGATCGGACGGGCTCATGACCGTGAGGCAGAGGTGTTCCATCATGCCGTAGAACTGAACGAATGCGACGCCGGGCATCCGCTCGATCAAGGCGGCAATCAGCGGTGCCGGCATCGTTTCCGACGCATAAGAAATCGTCCGCAGCGATGGCGGGATGGCGGTTGGAGCGACCTCCAGGAGGCGGCGAAGGGTCGTCGGCACCGCGTCGAAGTGAGTGACCTCCCAGATCCGGGTGGCCTCCCATACGGCGGGTGCGTTGAACTCCGGTAGGATGATATGGGTCGCGCGCACCAGCGTCAGCGGAATCAGGTGCTCCATGCACGACGAGAACAGCGGGAGGAAATGGAGCGTGCGTTCGCCGTCCCGGAGGCTGAGCTCGAGGCCCATGGTCAGGGCCGCCGCCAGCAGGCTCCCGTGCGTATGCACCGCCCCTTTGGAGCGTCCGGTCGAGCCCGAGGTAAAGAAAACGACGGCGGGATCAGCTGGAACGACCGGCGTCAGCGAATCGAGCGGCGTCGCCCGGGCCAAGTGGGTCGGGTAGGTATCTTCGAGAGAAAGCACGCAGTTAACGCCGGCGGCCTCGAGTGCGGTCCCGCACCCCTTGATCGCGGCGGCCTGGGATGGCCCGACGATCAGGACCTTCGGACGAATCTGCTCGAGCGCGACCAACGCGTCATTCCAGGTCCACCAGTGATCCAGCGGCGAGGTGATCGCGCCTAACATCGGAACCCCGAATAGCACCTCCACGAACTCCGGCCGGTTCGGGGCCCAATAGGCGACCCGGTCGCCCTTCTCGACGCCGAGCGTCGTCAGCGCCCCCGCCAGGCGGCGGGCCCGATCGTAGACCTCGGCGTAGCTCCACGCGGTACCGCCGTAGATTACCGCGTCGCGGCTCGGTTCGGACAGCGCCGCGCGCGCCAGCAGGGCATCCAGCCGCGGCGCGCTACCGCGTTCCGCCATCCTCACCGGCTGGCCTGCCACTGCCGAACGTATTCGACGATCTTGGCCGTCGGGGTGCCCGGGCCGAACACCTCGGCCACGCCAAACGCCTTGACCTTCGGAATGTCGGGTGGCGGAAGGATCCCGCCCATCACGACCAGCACGTCCTTGACCGCCTGGGCGCGAATGGCGCGACAGATCTCGTCGGCGAAGTGCAAGTGGGCTCCCGACAGGATGCTTAAGCCCAGCACGTCAGCGTCCTCTTCCACCACCGTGCGGGTGATCATCTCGGCGGTCTGGAAGATTCCGGTATAGATCACTTCCATGCCGGCGTCACGGAAGGCTCGGGCAATGATCTTCGCGCCCCGGTCATGCCCATCGAGTCCCGGCTTTGCCACCACGACACGTAACGGCTGTTGCTTCATGGGTCCTTGCCCCTCTCAGCGCGATTAGTAGACGATGGGCCCGCGATAGGTACCGAACACCTCGCGGAGTACATCGCACATCTCTCCCACGGTGGCTTGCGCTTTCACGGCCCGCGCCACGGCCGGCATCACGTTGTCGCCGGACGTGGCGGCCTGCTTGATGTCCTTAAGCGCGCTCGTCGTTTCGGCTTGGCCGCGCGAGCGCCGGATGCCCTGGGTCCGCTTGATCTGCCGTTCGCCGAGCCCCGGGTCGAGTTCGAACGGGTCGAACGGCAGCGCCTCCTCGGGGTCAATATGGACGTTCATCCCGACCATGAACTCCTTCTGGGTCTCCAAATCGTGCTGGAAAGCCGCCGCGGAGTCGGCAATGTGCCGTTGGATGAAGCCGTCCTCGATCGACTGGACCATGCCGCCGCGATCCAGGACCTGCCGAATCAACGCCTCGGCCTCTTCCTCGAGGCGGTTCGTCAGGTTCTCGACGTAGTAGGAGCCACCCAGCGGATCGACGACGTCGGCCACCCGGGTCTCGAGCGCCAGGATCTGTTGGGTGCGCACCGCGATCTTGATCGCGCCCTCGGAGGGAATCTGAAACGCCTCGTCCTTCGAGTTGGTGTGGAGCGACTGCGTCCCGCCGAGGATCGCCGCGAGCGCTTGGATCGCGGTCCGCGCGATGTTGTTGTCCGGCTGCTGCGCGGTCAGGCTGACCCCAGAGGTCTGACAATGGGCCCGCATCATCCAGGATCTCGGATCCTTGGTGCCGACCCAGTCCCGCATGATCCGCGCCCACAGCCGGCGCGATGCCCGGAGCTTGCAGATCTCCTCGAAGAAATCGTTCTGGATGTTCCAGAAAAACGAAATCCGCGGCGCCACCGCATCCGCCGATAGGCCGCGTGTCACGGCCTCGGTCACGTAGCAATGCCCCGCGGCGAGCGTGAAGGCGAGCTCCTGTACCGCGTTGGCGCCCGCATCGCGGATGTGATAGCCCGAGACGCTCACCGGGTTGTAGCGCGGCATCGTCTTGGCCGCATACTCCATCGTGTCGACGACCAGGCGCACCGCCTGGGCCGGCGGGTAGATGTACTCGTTTTGGGCGGTGTACTCCTTCAGAATATCGTTCTGACAGGTGCCGGTGATCTTCTCCTTCGCCACGCCTTGCTCTTGGCAGACCTGCTGATACATGCCGATCAGGACGAACGCCGAGGCATTGACTGTGTACGAGGTCGACACCTCGTCCAGCGGAATGTCCGCCATCAGCAACCGAACATCGTCGATCGTGTCCACGGCCACGCCGATCTTGCCGATTTCAGGCACCGCAATCGGATGATCGGAGTCGTAGCCCAGTAGCGTCGGCAGATCGAAGTCGGTCGACAATCCCGTCTCGCCGTGGGCGAGCAGGTACTTGTATCGCCCGTTGGTGTCTTCCGCGGTCCCGAACCCCGCCACTTGGCGGAGCGTCCACGGGCGGGCGCGGTGCATCGTGGCGTGCACGCCGCGGGTAAACGGGTACTCACCGGGAAGACCGATCACCTTGGCGGCATCGCCGCTCGGGACATCGGCGGCCGTGTAGACATCGTCAATCGGAAGGCCCGAAAGCGTCGTGAACGCTTCCTTCCGCTTCGGCAGCCGGTCGAGACTCGCGGCGAGGGTGGTGCGCTTCCAGGTCGCGGCATCGGTCGATGCCTCACCGTGCGACTTCGGCTCGGGCGGTTGGCTCATGTCACGCTCCTCTTCTCCCAAAACGGGGGTCGGACGGCAACTCGGGTAAGGTAGCGAAAGGGGTCGACAGGATCAAATGCTACTAATACCTCTTATGAGAGGCATTAGAAAGTGTTGTACGTCGGTTCTCAGGGTGAGCGGATGTCAGCGCGTCTAATGCTTCACATAAGAGCTATTAGTAGCATTTGATCCTACCGCCTGGTTTCGCTAGCTTGTCCGCGGTGCCGCTCAGACCCACCGCTGTCGGAGGTTCTCATGTCTGCTCGACCTGCGACGGTCGCTGCGACGATAGCCCGCTTCATCGCAGGACAAGGCGTCGGCCGGGTCTACACGTTGCCCGGCTCGCATGTGAAGCCGATCTGCAGTGAGTTGGCCCGGCTTGGAATTCGCATCGTCTCGGCGCGACACGAATGCGCCGCGGTCCACATGGCGCACGCTGAAGCAGACCTCACCGGACGAATCGGGATCGCTTTGGTGACGGCCGGACCGGGCCTTACCAATGCCGTCACGGGAATCGCGAGCGCCTATCTGTCGCGGACGCCGCTCCTGGTCATGTCGGCGCGGGTACCCGATCCGCAGGCGGGCATGGGAGCCCTCGAGGAGGTTCCGCAGGCTGACCTCGTACGTCCGGTGTGCCGTTACGTTCGGGAAATCTCCGAGGCGCGTCACGTACTGCCCGGCCTGCACATGGCCGCGACGATCGCGTTGGGCAGCGACGGACCACCGGGACCCGGGTACGTCGACTTCGCCCCGAACCTCCTCGCGCAGGAGATGCCGGACTGGTATCTCGACCGGCATTGGTTCATGCCGGTGGTCCGCCCTGCCCGCTTGCCTCACCATGATAGCATCGCGCTTGCCGCGCAACTTCTTCGCAGTAGTCGGCGGCCGCTCGCAATCGGCGGCCGGGGAGCGCTGGGAGCTGGAGCGGTGTTAGAGAGGTTCCTGCAGGCCTCCGGGTGCCTGTATTTGGACACCAGAGAGAGCCGCGGTGTGGTCCCTCCGGACAACCCTCACGCCGTACCCGCGCTGCGGGCCCGCGCGATGGCCGAAGCGGACTTGGTGATTACCCTTGGCAGACGCCTGGATTTCGAGCTCGCCTACGGCTCGGGTGCTGTCTTCTCCGAATCCGCGCGCTTCATTCGAATCGGTCGCAGTGCGGAGGAGCTGTCTGAGAACCGATGTGGCGACGTCGCCGTCTGCGCCGACGTGGACCGAGCCCTGGAGGCTCTCGCGAATTCCGGCGCTAGACCGGCGGAGGCCGATACGGCCTGGAAGGATGAGCTTATCGCTGCGAACGTCGAGAAGACGCGCATCAAGACGCCGAGCCTGACCACGCGGCCGCCGGGCGCCGACGGGCGGATGCATCCGCTGACGCTCATCGAGGCGATCAACCGAATCATTGACAGCGACACGATCTGCATCGTGGACGGCGGAGACATCCTGTCGTTCGCTCGGATTGGGCTTCGGACGTGGACCTATCTTGACCTGGGGCCGTTTGGATGTCTGGGGTCAGGGGTACCGTACGCCGTGGCTTCCGCTCTGGCGTTCCCTTCTCGGAGGACCATTGCCCTGATCGGCGACGGGGCATTCGGGTTTGGCGCGATGGAAGTCGAAACCGCAGTACGCACGAGCGCTCGGGCGCTCTTCGTGGTCGCGAACAACGACGCCTGGAACATCGAACGCCAAGATCAACTGATGAAGTATCCGGACCAGGATCTCGGGACTGAGCTATCGCCGTGCCGCTACGATCTGCTCGCCAGGTCGCTGGGGGCCCACGGGGAGCGCGTGGAGCGGGCCGTGGACCTGGCGGACGCGCTCGAGCGAGGCCTTGCCAACCTGCCGGCGGTCATCGATGTCGCGGTGACCCGCGATGCCGTGTCACCCGATACGAGGAGTGGACTGGCAAACGTCCCGCCGCTTCACGCAACCCAGTCCTGGGACGACGCGGAGCGACGGATGTTGGAGCGGCCTCCGCTCGGATGAAAAGCCCGGTCGCTCTGCGCTACCCACTATTGCGAGGACTCCAATGCTCCAGATCGACAAGCTCACCCACGTCTATCCGAACGGCACCCGTGCGCTCGACTCGGTGTCGATCGATGTCCCGCGCGGCATGTTCGGGCTCCTCGGCCCAAATGGCGCCGGCAAGTCGACGCTGATGCGCTGCATCGCCAGCTTGCAGGTGCCCACGTCGGGGGCGATCCGCTTCGACTCGATCGATGTCCTCGCGACACCCGACCTGCTGCGGCGCACCCTCGGCTACTTGCCCCAGGACTTTGGCGTCTACCCACGGGTCTCGGCCTACGAGATGCTCGATCATCTGGCCGTGCTCAAAGGCTATGGAGCCCGGGGGGAGCGGCGCGAGGTCGTTGAAGCGCTGCTGCACCAGGTCAACCTGTTCGATGTGCGGCAGAAGGCGCTGGCCGGCTTTTCCGGCGGCATGCGGCAGCGCTTTGGCATCGCCCAGGCCCTGATCGGCCAGCCGCAGCTCCTCATCGTCGATGAGCCGACGGCGGGTCTCGATCCGGAAGAAAGCAACCGGTTCTTGAACCTGCTCGCCGAGACCGCCGAAAACATCGTGGTGATCCTCTCGACCCACATCGTGCAGGACGTGACGGACCTGTGCCAGCGGCTCGCGATCATCGCCGGCGGTCGCATCGTGCGCGCAGGCGCACCTCTCGATCTCATCGCGGAGCTCCGGGGCCGGGTCTGGCGCAAGGCGATCGGGAAGTCCGAGCTCGAATCGCACCGGGCGGCCCACGAGGTCATCGCCACCCGGCTGTTTGGCGGCCGCACCCTGATCCACGTGCTGGCGGACGAGCATCCCGGCGAGGGCTTCGAGCCCGCTGAAGGCGGGCTCGAGGACGTGTACTTCTCGACGCTGTCGCCCAAGCGCCGCGCGGCTTGAGGCCCTGACATGCTACGTCACGTTGCGGGCTTCGAGCTGCGCTACCAGCTCAAGTCGCCGGCATTCTGGATCACTAGCCTGATCTTCTTCCTGCTGACCTTCTCGCTTGTCGGGGCCGACAATCTCCAGATCGGGTGGGGCGGCCAAGTGGTCCGAAACTCGCCCTATACGGTCGCGCTGGTCTCCTTCGTCATGGTGCTGTGGGCGATCTTCATCGTGACGGCCTTCGTGGCGAATGTCGTGGTGCGCGACGACGAGACCCAGTTCGGTCCGATCATCTACGCGACCCCGCTCTCGCGGTTCGACTACTTGTTCGGGCGCTTTACCGGTGCCTTCGGGGCCGGGTGCCTCGCGTTCCTGAGCGTGCCGCTCGGCATCATGATCAGCGCCGCGATGCCGTGGCTCGATCCCGAGACGGTCGGTCCCTTCCGGCTCGGCGACTACCTGTACGTGTACTTCGTCCTCTGCGTGCCGACGCTATTCATCATGAGCGCGGGTCTCTTTGCTTTGGCAACGGCGGCGCGTTCGATGTTCGCCACCTACATCGGGGCGCTCGTCGTCATCATGCTCTACCTCGTGACGGTGATTTACTTCCGGCGAGCTGAGTATGCTTCCACGGCCGCGTTGCTCGATCCGTTCGGTCTGTCGGCCCTGCGCGCGGTGACCCGGAACTGGACCCCGAGCGAGCGGAACGTGCTGTTGCCGCCGATGCAGGGGGCGATGCTCCAGAACCGCGCGTTCTGGCTCGCCGTGAGTTTTGCCCTGCTCGGGTTCGCGTGGCGGGTGTTTCGCCCGGAGCGCCGATGGCTGGCCAAGGGGCGCAAGGTGGACCGCGGGGCGCAGGGCGTCGGGCCGGCGGTTGCGCCGGCGCGCCGGCTTCCCGCCGGACCGTCTTCGCATCGCGACTTGGGTTGGGGGCCCCTCGCCGCGTTGACCCGATTCGACATGCTGACCGCACTTCGGAGCCCCGCCTACGTGATCATGCTCGGCATCGCGTTCATCAACGCGATCGTCGGGTTGTGGCTGGCCGGCGATGACTCGGTGAGCACGATCTTCCCGGTCACCCGCGTCATGATTCAGACCCTCATCGAGCAGTTTACGGTCATCCCGCTGGTTATCGCCGCCTACTACGCTGGTGAACTCGTCTGGCGCGACCGTGAGCTACGGGTGCACGAGATCGTCGACGCGACGCCGGCGTCGGATGTGGCGTTCTTCGTGCCGAAGATCCTCGCAATCGCGATCGTGCTGTTCTCGACGGCGCTCATCAGCGTCGCCGCCGCGGTCTCGGTCCAGGCGCTCAAGGGCTACACCACGTTCGAATTCAGCCACTACCTCATGTGGTATGTGCTGCCGTGGCTCGTCAACATGGTGCTCTACGCCGTGCTCGCGGTGTTCGTCCAGACCCTCGTGCCGCACAAGTTCGTGGGTCTCTTGGTCATGCTGCTCTTCATCGTCGCGCAGCTGACGCTCGCGGGGCTCGGTTTCGAGCATAACCTCTACCGTTATGGCTCGACCCCGCCGGTGCCGCTCTCGGACATGAACGGCCAGGGCCCGTTCGCCGGGTATGCCGCCTGGTTCCACGCGTACTGGACGGCGGGCGCCACGGTCCTCGCCGTACTCGCCTACGCGCTGTGGCGACGGGGCGTGTCTGCGCCACTGCTCGTCCGCCTGAAGGGTGTCCCGGCCCGGCTGGCCGGGCCGGCGGGGTGGATCATGACCACCGCCGCCGTCGTCATGGCGGCCCTCGGCGGGTTCATTTACTACAACACCAACATCGTCAACGAGTATCGGACCTTCCTCGACAGTGAGCGGTGGCTCGCGGCGCACGAGAAGGCGCGAGCCGCCTTTGCATCCGCACCGCAGCCGCGGATCACGGACGTGACCCTCGCGATCGACATCTTTCCAGAGGAGCCCAGGGTCGTCACCCGCGGCACCTACGTCATCGAGAACCGCACGGACTCGGCATTGAGCCAGGTGCACGTGTCATGGCCGCACGCGCTCGAGGTGAAGTCATTCATCGGCCCGATCGACGTGGGCGCGCTCCAGATGCGCTCGCTCGAGGTCACCGGCGCCCGCCTGACGCGCGAGCTGCCGGATATGAACTACCGGATCTATACGTTCGACGTACCCCTCGCACCCGGCAAGCGGCGCGAGATCCGCTTTGAGACCGTCCGCGAGCAGCACGGGTTCCGCAACTCGAACAACGAGACCCGGGTCGTCGCGAACGGGACCTTCCTCGATAACCTGCAGATCACGCCCTCGCTCGGGGTGGACCGCCAGTATCGGATCAGCGGTCGCTCCAAGCGCCGCAAGTACGGGCTGCCGGATGATCTCGGACCGGCGAAGCTCGAGGATGAAGGCGCCCGGGGATTCCATTACCTCAGGCGCGACAGCGACTGGGTCAACGCCGACCTGACAGTGTCCACGGTCGCGGATCAAACGATCCTGGCGCCCGGCTACTTGGTCGACACCAAGGTCGCTGACGGCCGGCGGGTCGCGCACTTTCGCACCGAGGCGCCGATCCACAACTTTTTCTCGATCCAGTCGGCCGCGTACGCGGTCCGCGAGGATCGCTGGAAGGACGTGGCGCTCGCGGTCTACCATCATCCTGCGCACGCCTACAACGTCGAGGGCATGATCGCCCTCATGAAGGAATCGCTGGACTACTTCTCGGAGAATTTCAGCCCGTTCCAGTTCCGGCAGCTCCGGGTCGTCGAGTTCCCAGCCTACCGCAATTTCGCCCAGTCGTTCCCGGGTACCATCGCGCACTCGGAGGCCGCCGGCTTCATCTTCGACACGTCGAGACCGGAGAACGCGGACTTGGTCACCTACATCACCGCGCATGAAACCGCCCACCAGTGGTGGTTTCACCAGGTCGTGAGCGCCGATATGCAGGGCATGACGGTGCTCTCGGAGACACTCGCGCAGTACTCGGCGCTCATGATCATGGAGCGGCTCTATGGGCCGGAGAACATCCGCAGATTTCTCAAACGGTCGCTCGACGGCTATTTGAACGGCCGGGGTAGCGAGGCGGTCGAGGAGTTGCCGCTCCAGCGCGTCAACGGCCAGAGCCAGGCGTACATCGGGTACCAGAAGGGGGCGCTGGTCATGTACCTGCTCAAGGACCAGATCGGCGAGGCGGCGGTCAACCGCGCGCTGCAGGCTCTGCTCCGTGACTTTGCGTTCAAGGGCCCGCCGTATCCACGGTCGCTCGAACTGGTGAGTCGCCTGCGGGCCGAGGCGGGGCCCGAGCATCAGCAGCTCATCACGGACCTGTTTGAGAAGATCACGCTCTACGATCTCAAGGTCGCCAGCGCGCGTTCCAGCCAGCGGCCGGATGGCAAGTGGAACGTGGAGATTGAGGTCGAGGCCCGGAAGCTCTACGCGGACGGCAAGGGCGTCGAGACCGAGGCCGTTCTCGACGAAGCCTTCGACATTGGAGTATTCGCGGCCGAGCCGGGCACGACGGGCTACACCAAGGCGAGCGTCTTGTCGGTGGAACGAGGGCGCGTGCGCAGCGGTCGGCAGACGCTCACCGTCGTCGTCGATCAGGAGCCCAAGTTCGCGGGGGTCGACCCCTACAACAAGTACGTGGACCGCCATCCCAGCGACAACGTGGCGAGGGTGGAGAGTGCCGTGGTGCCTTAGGGCATCCGGCCGTACTTCTTGAGCGCCGCCACCACCCGGTCCCCCGGCAGTCCGTAGAGCCGGATCCCGTCCGCCCCCGTCATCGTCTCCGATGCGAGCATCGCGTTCACGACCGCCTCTTCAGTTGCGTCGATCGTGGATTGGAAGAATCCGTCGATCCGATCGTTCTCGAGCATCTTGATCGTCGCGATCGGGGCGATCCCGCCGGCGTAGCCCGCGGCCCTTGCGTCCTCCCGATTGGCGGTCGAGAACGCGAGAAATAAGTCGCCCGACCCGTTGGCGGCCCAACTCCCCAACCGGCCCAGCCCCATGCCCACCCGCCGAGCGACCCGCTCCAGCTGATGCGGCAGGAGCGGCGCGTCGGTCGCCACCACGACGATGATCGAGCCTCGGCCTAACGGTCCGTCGGCGGGCTCGTCACCGGCCCCACGCCCATCGCCACCCCCACCCCCGTCGCACCGGCGGATGCCCCGGGTCCACGGCCGGCTCAACGGTCCGTCCAGCACCGTGCAGATCCGGAGGTCGGTGATCTCCCGGCCTACCGGCGCCCCGAGGATGTGGAGGTCGCCGGCGAAGTTGCACTGGACCAGGACGCCTAGCGTGAAACTCGTGGCCGAATCGACCTGGACCACCCGGGACGAGGTCCCGATGCCGCCCTTGAAGCCGTTGCACCCCATCCCGGTCCCGCCCCCTACCGCCCCTTCGACCACCCGACCGGTCCGGGCGCTGTCGAGGGCCGCCCACGCGTGCTCAGGCTTGACGTGCTCGCCGTTGGCGTCGTTGAGGAAATCGAAGGTCTCCGCCACCAGCGGATAGGTGAACAGGAGCTCGCGGCCCCGGGCCAGTTGCCATTGAATCGCGGCGTCCCGGACGGTGCCGACACTGTGGGTCCCGGTGATCAGGATCGGGCCCTCGAGGAAGCCCGATTCCTTGACCCAATTGGTCCCGGTCATGTCGCCGTTGCCGTTCTGGTTGAAGGTCGCCGCCATCACGAAGTCCCAGTCGCCGCGGGGCCGAGGAAGGATCGCGGTCACCCCGGTGCGGACCGGCCCTTGGTGGGGGATCAACTTGCCCGAGCCCCGAATGATGGTGGCGTGTCCGACCGCGACGCCGGGTACGTCGGTGATCGCGTTGGCGGGACCAGGGCGCCCGGGGAAGGGAATGCCGAGGTCGCGACCACGAGGCCGGGACTGGGCGGCGAGGGGAGCGACAAGCACCGTGAGCAGGAGGAGGAATCTCATGGGGGTCCTTTCGGCGTTACAATTCGAGCTTCTTCTTCCAGTACCAGGCCAGGCCGTGGTAGCTGGCTCGAAACCCGGAGAACTCCCGGGCGGCCTGGACGGCCGCTGGGTCGGCCTTGCCGGCCAGCCAGTGGGTGACGTGTTCATCGAACCGGTCAGCCCGGACCTCGTCGGGTAGATCTTCCATGAGCAGACGGCGGGCTGCTTCAGTCCACTCATGGAGGCCTCGCCGGAGGTCGGCGAACTGGGTCGGGGGATCTTCGTGAAAGCCGTAGTGGGTGCTGAAGAGCCGACGAGGTGCCCAGGCCTCAATCCGGTCGATGCTCGCGAGCCAGTCATCGAGGTGAAAGTCGGGTGGCGGGGTGACCGGCATGGTGGCCGGCAGCTGCGGTAATCGGATCCCGCCACAGTCGCCGACATAGGCTGTGCGGTCGGCCACATCGTAGTACGCCACGTGATGCACGGCATGCCCCGGGGTATGGAGGACATCGAACCGCCGGTTCCCCACTCGAATGGTCTCGCCGCCCACCAGGGGGCGGACTTGAGCCGCCGGCACCGGTAAGAACGGGCCCCACAACCGGTCCATGTCGGCGCCAAAGACGCGGGTGGCGCTGGCCACCAATTTGGCCGGACTGATGAGGTGTTTGGCCCCGAGTTCGTGGACATAGACCACGAGGTTGGGGTTTTGGTCCACCAGGAGCCCGGTGGCGCCGGCGTGATCGAAGTGAATGTGCGTGAGCAGAATGGCGTGGAGATCTTGGATTCGGACGCCGAGGCGGCCGAGTTCCGCGGTCAGGGTCTCGAGGGTTGATCCGGGCCCGGTATCGAGAAGAACGGGGCCGGCGTCGGTGGCCAAGAGCTGGGAGGCGACGTACGTTTCTCGCCCAAGGTGGCGGACGTCGATCGTGGTGTCAGTGAGGGTCATCGAAGAAATCTAAGGAGTCGGCAATCATGGCGCAGCGGATTCTGATTACGGCGGCAGCCTCAGGCATTGGACTGGCGATTGCCCGGCGGTTCGTCGCCGATGGCCACCAGGTCCATATCTGCGATGTCAATCCGCAAGCGGTGGAAGCCGCCAGGGCTACGTTGCCGGGGGCCAGGGGCAGCGTGGCCGATGTCGGCCAGCCGAAGCAGGTCGAGGCGCTGTTCGCCGAAGCCCTCGGCTGGATGGGCGGCATCGACGTCCTGATCAACAACCACGGCATTGCCGGCCCAAGGGGGTTCATCGAGGACCTCGACTACGACGAGTGGGACCACTGCATTCGAGTCAATCTGGGCGGGATGTTCTACACCATCAAGAACGCCGTGCCCCACATGAAAAAGCAGCGGAGCGGTTGCATTATCAACCTGTCGACGAGTTCGGCGCGGACGATGCTCCCGAAGCGTGCCGCCTACGTGGCCGGCAAGGTCGGGGTGCTGGGCCTGACCAAGAACTGCGCTCGTGAACTGGGTCCCTGGAACATTCGCTGCAACACGGTGTTGCCGGGGTTCATGAACAACGCCCGGGGCCGGGGGGTGTTGGCCAAGGTGGCGGCCGACAAGGGCATTCCGGCGGCGCAATTGGAACAGGAAGCCCTCCAATACGTTTCGATGCGGACCTGGATTGAGATGGACGAAATCGCCGATCTCTGCGCGTTTCTGGCCAGCGATCAGGCCAAGCACATCTCCGGCCAGGAAATCGCCGTCGATGGGAACGCGGAGTGGGAAGAATGATGAGCCGGACCGCGCTGGTTACGGGCTGGCTCCTGACGGCAGCGGTGGCCGGGGCGGCGGCCCAAACGCCGATCGACTCGGCGCTCTTCGCCTATGTTCGCGGTCTCAGGGCCATCGACAATCATGCCCATCCGGTGTCGACCGCGCCGGGCGACCGGGATTTCGATGCTTTGCCGATCGACGGCTTTCCGCCGTTTGCGTTTCCACTCCGCTTGTCGGCGGACAATCCGGAGTTGGTCGAGGCCTGGCGGGACCTCTACGGGTACCGCTATACCGACCGATCGGAGTCCCATCTGACCGAGCTCAAGGCCCTGAAGAGCAAGGCCAAGGCGGAGCAGGGCGACAACTACCCGGCTTGGGTGCTCGACCGGCTCGGGATCGGGGTCCAATTGGCTAACCGCATGGCGCTCGACCGGGGCGTGACGTCGCGCCGATTCCGGTGGGTGTCGTTTGTCGACCCGTTGCTGTTCCCGCTCGATACCAAGGCCCTTCAGACCACGCCGGACCGAGCCGACCTGTTTCCGAAAACCGAGAAGAACCTTCGGCGCTACCTCGGGGATCTCGGCGTCAAGTCGTTGCCGGCCACGTTCGGGGCGTATCTCAGCCGAGTGGTGACCCCGACGCTTGAACGGATGGCGGCGGGCGGCGCGGTGGCAGTGAAGTTCGAGGCGGCCTATCTCCGGAAACTCGATTTTGGCGCAGCGTCCGCCACGGACGCGGGGGCAGTGTATGACCGCTACCGGACCGGCGGGGCTCCCTCGCCGGCGCGGTACCGGCCGCTGCAGGACTACCTGTTCCGGTACATCGGCCGCGAGGCCGGGCGGCTCGGGATGGCGGTGCATATCCACTCCGCGGACGGCGCGGGTGGATACTTCGAGGCCGCCGGCAGCGATCCGCTGTTGCTCGAGCCGGCGCTCAACGACTCCTCTCTTCGGCGGACGAACTTCGTGATCGTCCACGGCGGCTGGCCGAATACCCGGAACACGATGTCGCTGTTTGCCAGACCTAACGTGTATGCGGATTTCTCGTTTCTGAGCAACATGCTGACCGCGCATACCTTGGCGGGCGTGCTCCGCGAATGGCTGAGTGCCTATCCCGACCGGATCCTGTTTGGGTCCGATGCGTATCCGAACGACGAGGTGGTCGGGTGGGAGGAGTGGGGCTGGCTCGGGAGTGTGGCCGGACGGAAGGGCCTCGCCATGGCCCTTTCCGGCATGATGGCCGACGGGGAGATTTCCCGCGACCGCGCCTACGACATCGCCCGCCTGGTCATGCGGGACAACGCGGCGCGGCTCTATCGAATCACCCTCGAATAGCCCCGGGTCGAATCTGCCTAACGGCGAGCCGGGTCGTCGGGAGGCGGGGTCCGAGAATGGCCCGGGGTGGGAGCCGGGCCCCGACGGGGTTAGATTATCCCCGTGGCTTTGATGTGGATGGACCGACGCCGGCTTTTCCGGGGCTGGTCGCCGCAGGACTCCCACCGAGATCGCCGATGTCCCAATTCAAATCCGAACAGCGCCGAATCCGGCACCATGGTCGAGATTTCCATTTCGTGGCCTATGAGGGCCGGCTCGCCAACGATCGCCGGGGCGAAACCGAGCTTCCCGCCATGTGGTTTTTGATGAACGAGGGCAAACGGACGGCGGTGTTGCCGCACGAGCTCGGGCAGCTCCCGGAGTCGATCGACGCCCAACTGGTCGGATGGCTCGATGACAACGTGTTCACGGCGGGGGCCACGCAGGTGGTGGGGCCGTCGCTCCCGACGGCGGAGAAGCCTCATTCCTGGCGCCGGAGCCGGGTCAGAGGCGGCTCCGAGGAGTAGTCCCCCGCCGGTCATTGCCCAGCGACCCCGCCTCAATGGCGGGGTTTTTCCACCCCACCCCCAGGCCCGTTAATCTCCAGACTGCCCACCCCGTTGCCAACTCGCGAAGGGGCACACGCTCGGGGCTCGCGCCAATCCGTTCGGGAGGGAACATGAAGGCAAGAACGTGGGTAATTGGTGCAGTGCTCCTTGGCACCCAACCGGGAGGCCTCTCGGGGCAGGAGTCGAAGGTGGCCCTGTTCGGGTCGATGCTCAAGGGGGAAGTGCTCGGGACCACCGGGGTGCAGGCGGTGCGCTGGCTACCGGGGTCTCTGGGTTACCTCGATGAGGCGTCCGGCCAGGGCGGTTTCGTTGCGATAACCCCCCGGACTGGGGCCCGGGCACCGGTGTTCACGGCCGCGGTCGTGGCCAAGCTCCGGGCGGAGTTTCCGGGCCCCGACTTGCCGTTCACCCGGTTTGACCTCGAACGAAACGGTACGGCGATCCGCTTCGAATCCGGCGGCCGGCCGTACCTGTTTGCCACCGACTCCCTGCGGCTTCACCGCCTGGCCGTGCCCGCGAAAGTCGGTCCGCTCGATTTGGCCACCGCCGAGCCCGGCAAGTATTCGCCGACCTGGCGACACTACGCCTTCATCCGCGACTACGACAATCTCTTTCTGCTCGACACCGAGACCGGGGCCGAGGAACAGATCGCCCGAGGGACCTCGGAGGACAACCTGATCGGGTTCCTGGGGGCGGGGCCGTGGTTCGTGTGGTCGCCCGACGGACGGCGGATCGCCTACCTCAAGGCCGACCAACGGGGCTTCCACCAGTATCCGATCCTCCGCGACCTCGATCGGAAGGCCACGGTCGAACGGTTTCGGTATCCGTTTACGGTGGACCCCGACCCCCCGCTGGAGCTTCACGTCTACGACGTCGGAACGAAACGAGATGTCGTCGTAGCCCAGGGGAATCCGGCCATGCCGTTCCTTCGCGATCTCGAGTGGGTGCCGGACGGATCCGAGTTGACCTACCAGGTGGTCAGCCGGTTCGAGAACCGGCTCGAGCTCACCGGTTTCGATCCTCGGACCGGGGTGACCCGCACCTGGCTGGTCGACACCAGCGCGACCTATCTCGATCCGCCCAATAATTTTCGAGTCCTCGCCGACGGACGATTTCTCTGGAGCTCTGAAGGTTCCGGATGGCGTCACCTCGCGCTCTACGACCGGCAGGGCCGGAAGCTCCGGCAGTTGACCTCGGGCGAATGGGTCGTAAACGAGGTCGTGGGCATCGATGAAAAAGCCGGGATCGTCTTTTTCACGGGCGTTACCAACCTCGGACTCGAGCAGCACCTGTTCCGGGTTCGACTTGATGGGACCGGCCTCACCCAAGTGACCCGGGACTCGGGCTGGCACGAGGTGTCGCTCAGTCCCGATCAGACCGCGTTCGTCGACCGGCACTCCTCGCTCCGCACCCCTCCTTCGGTCACGATGCGGGCCATTGACGGCACGGCGCTCCGCTCGATGGCGACATCGGATCCGGCCCGGCTCACGGCACTCGGACTCACGCCCCCGGAACTCCTGACCCTCCGCGGGGCCGACGGCGTGACCCCGATCCAGGGGATGCTCTTTCGCCCGGCCGACTTCGATCCGGCCAAGCGCTACCCGGTCATCGTGTCGGTTTACGGCGGCCCCCATACCAAGGCCATTCGCGATCGGTTCGAGACCACCGATTTCCGGGCGGCACTCGCGCAGCTTGGCTTTCTGGTCTTCGAGGTCGACGCCCGGGGCACCCTCGGCCGGGGCAAGGCGTTCCAGTCGGGCAACTACCTTCGGATGGGACAGGTCGATGTCGATGACCAAGCGGCCGCCGTCCGCCAGTTGGGGCGGCGCCCGTACGTCGACTCGACGCGGATTGGCGTGACCGGGATTTCGCACGGCGGGTATTTGACCCTGATGATGGTGCTTCGGTATCCCGACGTGTTCCAGGTGGGCGTGACCGGGGCGCCGATTACCGATCTTCGGAACGGACCCCGACAGTATATCGGCCGGATCATGCGGACGCCGGACGCCAACGCCGACGGCTACGAGAAGGGTGATGTGTTGGGCCTGGCTGCAACCCTCCGGAGCCGGCTCCTGATCTTCTATGGCACCAACGATCACAATGCCGTGGTCGCCAATACCATGCAACTGGCGCGAAAACTGATTGACGCCGGGCGGCCGTTTGACATGGCGGTCTATCCGAACGGCGACCACGTGCTCGGCGGTGCGGACGGGATCCACGGGCTCAAGACGACGGTCAGTTATTTCCTGGAACACTTGCGGCCGGAAGGCTGGGAGGCGAGTCGTGCGGCACTGTGGCAATAGCATCTGGGGTGGGATTCTTGTCGCGGCGAGTCTCGGCCTTGGCGCCGAACCAGCCGCGACGCAAACGATCAATCGATTTGGGGTCCCGATTCCGATGCGGGACGGCGTTCGATTGGTGGCCAATGTGTGGGTCCCGGATGGTCGCGGCCGGTTTCCGACCGTCCTGCTCCGAACGCCTTACGACAAGACGTCTCAGTTCACCCGGTATCGGCTGACCAACTACGTCAAGGCGGGTTACGCCGTTGTCGTCCAGGATACCAGGGGGCGCGGCGACTCCGAGGGCCAGTTCGATTTCTATTTCCCGGAGGGGCGAGACGGATTCGATACCATTGAGTGGATCGCGGCCCAGGCTTGGTCCAACGGCCGAGTCGGCACCGACGGCGGGTCGTACCTGGGCACCGTTCAGTGGCTGGCCGCTCGGGAACGGCCGCCGCATTTGTCCTGCATGATTCCCTCGGTGTCCTCGGGGCGCCTCTTCGATGAAATCCCCTATCAGGGCGGCGCCTTCCGATTGGATTGGGCCCTTTCGTGGCTCAATATGACGTCGGGCCGGGTTGAACAGGGCGCCCTGAACGGCCTGATCCAATGGGACTCTCTCCTCGTCCAGCGGCCGCTGGTACGTCTCGACACGTTGATGGGCCGACCGATGCGGCTCTATCAACAATTCCTGGCCCACGGAACCCTCGATGCGTATTGGAAGCGAATCCATTTCACCGATCAAGACTTTGCGAGAATCACGATTCCAACCCTCACCTTCACCGGCTGGTTCGACGGCGATCAGAGCGGCGCGCTGTCGTATTGGGATGGGATGTCTCGACGTCCCGGCGGGGCGGGGGACAACTTCCTCGTCATCGGCCCCTGGACCCATGTCGGGAGTTACTTGGGCGGCGGACTTAGCGTGGGCGCGTTCCGGTTTGACTCCGCCGCGATCATCAAGACTCAAGAGCTCCGGATCAAGTTCTTCGATTGGTGCCTCAAGCAGACGCGCCCGCGGTTCGATGAGCCCCGAGTTCGGGTCTATGTCATGGGTAGCAACCAGTGGGTCGAGAGCGACCGCTACCCGCTGGAGCGGACCGAAACGCGGTCGTACTATTTCCGGAGCGGCGGGCGGGCCAACAGTCTCGAGGGCGACGGGGCCCTGTCGATCGAGGCGCCGAGCGATGACCCGCCCGACCGGTTCGAGTACGATCCGAGACGCCCGGTGCCGAGTAGCGAGCCGGCCACCGATCAACGGGAGATCGAGCGGCGTTCCGATGTCTTGGTGTATACCACTCCGGCCCTTGACCATCCCGTGCACGTGCTCGGGCGCGTGTTCGTCGAACTTACGATTGCGTCCGACGCGCTCGATACGGACTTCACGGCCAAACTGGTGGACGTGGCTCCCGACGGGCAGGCGGTGCTCTTGGGCCCAGTAGCCACCGGGGTGATCCGGACCCGGTACCGGAACGGCCCCGAGCGGCAGGATCTGTTGGTACCCGGCAAAGCCACGCCGGTGCGGATCGAGTTGGCCGATGTCGGGCACAGTTTCCTTGCCGGACATCGGATTCGGGTCGAGATCTCGAGTAGCGCCTTCCCCTACATCGATGCCAATCCCAATACCGGCCGACCGATCGCGACGGACACGACTTGGCGGGTTGCTACGCAATCCGTCTACCACGACCGGGCTCGGCCGTCACGGCTCTTGCTCCCGGTAGTCTCTTTGACGAGGTAGGCATGAAAGGCCGCGATCCAGGACGGGCCGCCTTGGCGGCTTGGTTGCTCGGTTCGATCCTCGCGCTGGTGCCGGGCGCGCTCGACGCCCAGGCCCCGATCCGGCGGCGCGATGCCGTCGGAGTTCCGATGCGCGACGGAACCAAGCTGATCGCCGATCTGTGGTTGCCGGCTGCCCCCGGCCGGTACCCGGTCATTACCATCAGGACGCCGTACTCCCGCCGGGCCGACTGGCTGGATGCCAAGGGGCTCGGCGAGTATTTCGCCGGTCGGGGGTATGCGGTGCTGGTCCAAGATGTCCGGGGTACCAGCGACTCGGAGGGTACCTTCGGGTTCCTGTTCCAGGAAATCAACGACGGCTACGACACCATTGAATGGAGCGCCGCGCAACCGTGGGCCAATGGCAAGGTGGCGAGCATGGGGCTCTCGTACTCGGGCGCAGCGCAATGGGTAACCGCCCGGACCAAGCCGCCCCATTTGGTGTGTATGGCGCCGACCGCCGCGGGCGGACTCTACTTCAACGAGCTCCCCTATGTCGGCGGGGCGTTCAGTGTCGACTGGGTCTTGAGTTGGCTCAACCGGTTCGGCAAGGAGCGAATCGATCCGGCCTCGATTGATTGGGCCAAGCTCGCCAAGCACCGGCCCTTGCGAACCCTCGATTCCGTGATGGGCCGGAGCTTGCCGATTTATCGGGATTTCCTGGACCATTCCACGCTCGACGCCTACTGGCAGAGACTCCAGTATTTCGACCTCGATTTTGCGGCTGCGACCGTGCCGACGCTCACGATTACCGGATGGTTCGACGCGAACCAGCCCGGGGCGCTGTTCTACTGGCGGGGGATGCGAACCAAGTCGGGCGTCAAAGACCAGCAGTACCTCCTGGTCGGGCCGTGGAACCATGAGCAGACCTGGACCGGCGGCGCCGAGAAGATCGGAGCGTTGGAGTGGGGCCCGGCGGGCGTGGTGGACTACCGGCCAATTCAGTTGGCATGGTTTGAGTATTGCCTGAAGGGCGCCACCCCAACCTTCGACTATCCGAGGGCCAGGGTTTTCATCACCGGCTCCAATCAGTGGGCGGATTTTTCTGAATACCCGCCGACCCGGCCCCGGCCGCGCGCGATGTACCTCCGGAGCGGCGGCAACGCCAACTCCGGCCGAGGTGATGGACGGCTCGACTGGCGGCCGCCTGGGCTCGAACCACCGGATCGCTATAGCTACGACCCTCGGAACCCGACCCCCGGATCCACTCAGCAGGCCGGGTTTGACCAGAGGGCCACCCATGGCCGGAACGATGTGTTGGTGTATACGTCGGAGGTGTTGGACCGGCCTTTAAACGTCCTGGGCCGGGTGAAACTCGAGCTCTACATGGCGACGGACGCCCTGGATACCGATTTCACCGCCAAACTGATCGACGTGTTTCCGGATGGTCGCTCCATCATGATCGGACCCAGAACCGCGATCTTCCGGGCTCGGTACCGCTATGGGTTCGACCGCGAGGTGCCGCTGATTCCGGGCAAACCAACCAAGCTCGAACTCGACCTCTATGACATCGGGCATACCTTTCTGCCCGGTCACCGGGTGCAACTCGAGGTGGCGAGCGCCGCCGTTCCGGAGTTCAATCCCAATCAAAACACCGGTAACCCGGTCGCAACCGATACCGGGTTTCGAGTCGCCCGCCAACTGGTCCTGCATGAGGGCCAGCGGGCGTCCCGGCTGCTGCTCCCGGTGGTCGGCCCGGACATTCTCCGATCGAGGCGCCCATGAAGCCGCTGCTTCTGCTCGTGCTCCTCTGGTGGACGCTGCCTTTGGCGGCCCAATCAACCCAGCCGACTGCGGCCGACCGGGGCCGGTGGCGCCAGCGGGTCAGTCGGGTCACCATCTATCGCGATACCTACGGCGTCCCGCACGTCCAAGGCAAGACCGACGCGGAGGTAATGTTCGGGATGGCCTACGCCCGGTCGGAGGATCGGTTCCAGGAGACCGAAGCCGCCTACATCCAGTCGCTCGGCCGCCAGGCTGAACAGAGCGGTGAGGATGGGGTCGGGTGGGACGTGTTCTTCCGGGCGTTCGAGTTTGAACGGCTGGGCCAGGAGGAATACGCGGCGGCCACCCCGGCCATCCGGGCGCTGGCTGACGCCTGGGCCGACGGCACCAATTATTTTCTGTTCAAGCACCCTGAGATCACGCCGAAGGTCTCGATCCGCTATCAGGGTTGGATGCTGTTCACCATGTATCGGTCCTTCGCGATTTCGCCGGAGGCAGCCGATGTTGACCTCCGATCGCTGGCCAAGATCGTCCTGCCGGCCGCCCGACCCGAGGGGGAGGGCTCCAACATGTGGGCGGTCAGCGCCGCCAAGAGCGCCTCGGGGTATCCGATGCTGTTCGTGAACCCCCATACGCCATTGCTGCCCGTGTACGAGAGCCACTGGATCAGCGACGAAGGCTGGAACCTGAGCGGCTTGACCGCCTACGCCCAGACTGCGATTCCGGTGAAGGGCCACAACGAGCATCTGGGCTGGGCCCTCACAGTCAACAGCTCGGACATGGCCGACATCTGGGAGGAGGTCTTCGATGACCCGGCCCGTCCCCTGGCGTACCGGCATGGGAGCGGACACCGCTTGGCCATCGAGTGGCGCGACTCCCTCCGGGTCAAGACCGCAGCCGGCTTCGAAACCCGAGCGGTTACCCTCCGGAAGACCCACCACGGGCCGATCCTCGGCGAGCGGAGCGGCAAACAGTTGGCGGTCAATTTCGGGAACGTCGACCACGGCGGCTTGTTCCAGCAATGGTATGCCATGGGAAAGGCCCGGAACCTCACCGAGTTCAAGCAGGCCCTCGACATCAACGGGCTGACCTACCACAACGTGATGTACGCCGATACGGCAGGCAACATTTTCTTCATTCATGCCGGGACCGTGCCGAAGCGGGACCCGACCTTCGATTGGTCGAAACCGGTCGATGGCACCGATCCCCGGACCGACTGGCAGGGATACCACACGCCGGCCGACATGCCGCAAGTACTGAACCCGCCCTCCGGGTGGATGCAGAACACCAACTCGACACCCTTCCTTACGACCACCGAGGACGCCAACCCGAAACGGACCGACTACCCCCGCTACATCGCCATGCATCCGGACAACTGGCGAGCCCGGGCCTCCCGGCGCCTGCTGACGCAACCGGGGCGATTTACGTTCGACCAGTGGGCAGCCATGGCGTTTGATACCTATTTCTACGCGGCGGAACGTGAGGTGCCGCTGCTGGTCCACGAGTGGCAGCAGCTGGTTGCGGTCGACCCCGCCCGGGCCGCGGTGATCCAGTCGATGGTGACAGGACTCGGCGGGTGGGACCGGTACGGGCGGGTCGAGTCGGTCCCCGCGCTGTGGTTTACGCTCTACCAGCGAGTGGCTGCTCCTCGCTCGGCCCGAGCCGACACGACCACGTGGTTTCGGATCGCCGCGCTCGAGGCCGTCCGGGCGGGCTTGGTCCGTGACTTTGGCACGGCCGAGGTCCCGATGGGCGACGTCCAGCGTCTCCAACGTCCTCGGGAGCGGGACGGCGAATCGTACCGCGACGACCGGCCGAGTCTGGGGTTGCCCTCAGCCGACGGCGGGCTGGTCGGGACAATTTTCGCGATCGGCACCCAGCAGCCGGCCGGCATGAAGCGGCGCTATGCCGTCAATGGCTCGGCCTATGTTTCCGTGGTCGAGTTTGGGCCGAAGGTCCGGTCCCGGTCGATCACCCCGTTTGGGCAAAGCGGCGACGCTCGATCGAAGCACTTTTTTGACCAGGCCCCGCTCTTTGCCAAGGGCCAGTTCAAACCCGCATGGTTGTCAATGAAAGACATTCAAACCAATCTGGAACAGGCCTACCGGCCCGGCGAGGAGAAACGATGATGCGTCACCGGACAGCATGGGCCCTGATTGGCGGGTTGGTCACCATGACGGCCGGACCCGGCGCAGCGCAGGGCGGGCTCCGATTCGAAGTGTCGGTACCTGCCGGGGTTCGCAGCGAACCGCTGACCGGGCGGCTCTTCATCGGGCTCGCCGCGAGTGCAGACCCCGAGCCCCGGATCGCCGCCTACAACTCGGCCCGGCAGCGGGACGGGCGGGTGCCGTTCTTCGCAATCGACCTCGAACAACTCGCCCCGGGGCGGGCCGCTGTCGTCGATGCCCGCGCCATTGGCTTTCCCTACCAGCGCCTGAAGCAGCTGCCGGCCGGCGAGTACTGGGTCCAGGCCATCGTGAACGTCTACACCAAATTTGCCCGGGCAGATGGCCACACCATCTGGGCCCATATGGATCAATGGGAAGGCCAACGCTGGGCGTTCTCGCCGGGAAACCTCTACAGCGAAGCGATCCGGATCCGGGTCGACCCCAAGAGCCCTCGGCCGATTCGGCTCAGCTTGACCAAGATCGTAAGTCCGATCGCCGAGCCGCTGGATAACGAATGGGTCAAGCATATCAAGATCAAGAGCGAGATCCTGTCTCGGTGGTGGGGACACCCGATGTACCTCGGTGCTACCGTACTGCTCCCGCGCGGGTATGACCGGAACCCCAGCGCCAGGTACCCGGTCGTGTTTCACCAGGACCACTTCAGCCTGGACGCTCCGTTTGGATTTACGACCGAGCCGCCCAACCCCGGACCCCAGTTGTTTGCCCAGATGGGCCGGGAAGCCGGCGGCAAGCGGGAAAGCGGCTACGACTTCGGCCGAGCGTGGCGGACCGACAGCTTTCCGCGGCTGATTGCGGTCAAACTCAATCATCCCACCCCGTTCTTCGATGACTCCTATGGCGTCAACTCGGCGAACAACGGTCCCTACGGTGATGCGATCCACCAGGAGTTGATTCCGTACTTGGAGCGGAGCTTCCGGATGATCGGCCAACCGTTTGCCCGCGTGATGACCGGGGGATCGACCGGCGGTTGGATCTCGTTGGCGCTTCAAGTGCACTATCCCGAGTTTTATGGCGGGACCTGGACGTTCTATCCCGATCCGGTCGATTTCCGGCGGTATCAGCTGGCCAATATCTATGAGGACACCAGCGCGTTCCGGGTCCCCAACACGCCGTATGGTTTGCCCGAACGCCCGTTTCAGATGAATCCGCTCGGGCAGCCAATGGGCAACGTCCGCGAGCTCTCGCGGATGGAGCAGACCCAAGGCACCAAGGGCCGTTCCGCCGGGCAGATTGATGCCTGGAATGTGACCTACGGTCCGGTCGGAACGGACGGCTATCCGCGCCGGCTCTGGGACCTGTCGACCGGTGACCTCGACCGGGAGGTTGCTCATTACATGCGGGATAACGGGTACGACCTCGGCTACTACTTGAAGCAGAACTGGGGCAAGGTCGGACCGAGCTTGGTGGGCAAACTCCACGTCTACACCGGTGACATGGACCACTTCTACCTGGCCCCGTCGGTCTATCTCTTGGAGGAGTTCCTCGAGAGTACCACGAACCCCTACTACGGCGGCGCGTTTGGGTATGGGCGGCCGATGAAGGGGCATGGCTGGCAGCCCTGGAGCAATGCCGATCTGATGGGCATCATGGCCGAACACATCGCCAGCAGGGCACCGGCCGGGACCGATTTGTCGTGGCGGCGGTAGGCGGGGCGGGTCGCGCGAAGCCGAGTATTCGGATACATTCTCGTCTCCCGATTTCTGCCAGTGGGATCCGCCATCCAATGAAGAAACTAAGCATCAAGACTGTCGCGGTCGTCGGCACCGGTGTCATCGGCCGGAGTTGGATCCAGGTGTTTGCCCGGGCCGGCTGCACGGTCCGGGTGTTCGATTCCAACCCGGAGATGATCGCGTCGGCCATGGCCTGGTTCCGCCAGGATCTCAAGTCGCTCCGGGCGCGGGGGGCCATCAAAAAGAAGGAAGCCAAGGCCCGCTGGGATCGGGTCACCGTGGCCGAGCACCTCGCGGCGGCGTTGAAAGGGGTTGGCTATGTCCAGGAGAGCGGCCCGGAGCGGCTCGATCTGAAGCAGGAGATGTATCGCGAGTTGGACCGATATGCCCCGGCCAAGGCCATCCTGGGTAGCAGCACGTCAGCCATGGATATGACGGCCATTGCCGAGGGTGTACCGGGGGCCCGTCGCTGCATCGTGGCGCATCCGGTCAATCCTCCCCACGTGGTGCCGGCGGTGGAAATCCTGGGTGGTGCGGCCACTGAGAAGAAAGTGGTGACCCGGACCATCAAGTTCATGGCTGAGGTGGGGCAGACCCCCATCCTGATGAAGAAGTTCGTCGGTGGCTTCGTTCTGAATCGGATGCAGGCGGCCCTGGTCCGCGAAGCCGTCGATTTGGTGGCCTCGGGCGTGTGTGATGTCCGGGCCGTCGATGATGCCATCCGTGATGGACTGGGGCTCCGCTGGGCGCTGATGGGCCCGTGCGGGGTGGCCAATACCAATGCGGATGAAGGCATCCGGCAGTACTTCACCAAGTACGGGAGTGCCTACCAGGGCATTTGGGCTTCGCTCAATACCAACGTTCAGTTCGACGACGGGCTGATCGACCGGCTGGGTAGGGAAACGGACTCGGTGATGAACGCGACGCTCCCCGCCCAACGCGAGTGGCGGGATCGGCTCGTGCTCGGCATTCGGGAACTCAAAGCCGCGACGCCGCTTGCGGCCAAACGCAAGCAGCAACGGTAACTCCAACATTCACCTGGATCGTTCACATGGCAAACAAATTCGACTACCTCTGGCGCTACGCCGACGCGTACGAATACATGGAGCGGGTCGGCAAGATGCCGCCGGTCATCATCGTCTGCGCCTGCAACGGGGGTGTTCAGGGCAAAGAAGCCAACGAGAACCTGCCCGAGACGGCCGACGAAATCGCCGACTCGGTCTTGGGGGCCTATCAAGCCGGCGCGACGATGGTTCATGTCCATGCCCGCGACCCAAAGAACCACACCCGGCCGGCCACCACGACCGAGACGTGGCATGACGTGAACCAGAAGATTCGGGAGCGGTGCCCCGACATCATCATCAACAATACGACGGGCGGCGGGCCCAACATGACGATGGAGGAGCGGCTCCGGTGCCTGCCGGCGCGCCCGGAAGTGGCCTCGCTCAACCTGACGCCCGATATGAGCAAGTTCAAGATGGCGGCCCGGAAAGCCCCGTTGCCATTTCCGCGGGAGGAGCAAGAGTTCGACGAGTGTTTGCCGTTCACGTACGGGTTGGTCAATCGGTTTGCCGCCGAGATGAAGAAGTACGGCGTCAAGCCGGAGATGGAGACCTATCATACGGGCGGTGGCTGGGTCATGCGGGACCTGATCAAGAACGGCGTCGTCGAGGCGCCCTACTGGATCCAGACCGTCATGGGCTATCAGACCGCCAGTTGGCCCACGTTTGAGAATGTGGTCCACTTGGTCCGCGAGATGCCGGAGAACACGCTATGGCTGACATCGGGGGTCGGGCCGAACCAACTCCCAATCACCACATTCGCGATGCTCCTGGGCGGGCACGTCCGGGTCGGACTCGAGGACAATGTCTACTTCCGCCGCGGCGAGAAGGCGCGGAGCAACACCCAACTGGTCGAACGCGCCGCTCGGCTCGCCAACGAGCTCAACCGCGGGGTGGCAACTGCGGCGCAGGCCCGCCAGATGCTTGGTCTTTCGGCGACGCCGACCAAGTATTGACCGCGCCCGCGATGGTAGTCGACCTCCTCAAACGGATGGTCGGGGTCGATTCGCGACTTCCGGCGGAGGAGCGGCTCGCTCACCTCGTGGCCGACGAGATCCGGGGGCTCGGTCTTGAACCGGCATGGCAGGTGGTTGCGCCGGGCCGCCCCAACGTCTGGGTGGTCGCCAAGCTCGGGCCCCGGCCCGGCCTGGTAACCCTCACCGGGCACCTCGACACCGTGCACGCGGCGGAAGGGTGGGCCACCGATCCGTTCGAGGCCACCGAGCGCGGGGGGCGGCTCTACGGACTCGGGGCGCTCGATATGAAGTCCGGGTTGGCTTGTGGGTTCGCGGCCTTCAAGCGTCTGCTCGAAGAACGGGTCCATCATGACGAACTCGGATCGGTCGGGTTCGCCGCCACGGTCGACGAAGAGGCGTTCGGGACCGGGGCCCGGGCCATCTTGGAAACTGAGATTGGGCGGAGCGAACTGATCCTGCTGACGGAGCCGTTCCACGGCTCTGGTCCCGACGATCCCGTGCCGTTTGTGATGCCTGGGAAGATCCTCTATCGGGTGGTCGTCACCGGCCGGACCTCCCATGCTTTGTGTCACCCCGAGCGCGGCATCAACGCCGTCGATGATGCGGCGAGAATCGTGTCGGCTCTCGACCGCTTGCCCCTCGGCTCGCACCCGGTGCTCGGCCGGATGAATTACTCAACCCTCAAGATCGACGGCGGGTATCGCGAGTACTCAGTGGTGGTGCCGGAGCATTGCGAGGTCGTCATCACCAGGCTCCTCGCGCCAGGAGAAACCCGGTCCGGCGCCGTGGCGGAGTTGGAGTCGCTGGTGGCGTCGCTGAATCTGGCATCGGCAGTGACGGTGGAGGCGGCGCCCCCTTCGTACGAACCGTTCTCGATTGACCCGGACCACCGCGGCATGAGCGCCTTCGAGGCGGCCTATCGGGTCCGGATGGGGGGCGATCCCTCGGTCGGCGGGATGCTCGGCATCACCGATGCCAACATCTATCAAGGTGAAGGCGGGATCCCGACGATCATCTTCGGGCCCCGGGGCCGGGGCCTTCATGAAAAAAATGAATATGTCGAACTCGACACGCTCGGCCCGGTGGTGGACGTCCTGGTCGACACGACGCGCCGTTTCTTTCGCTGACCTTCAAACGGAACAACCATAATGCTCAATCGACTGATCGTGGGCCTTGGCCTGATGACGCTCGCCACCGCACCGCTCGCGGCCCAGCGGCCGATCAAGGTGTTCATCTCGGCCGATATGGAGGGCATTACCGGGGTCGTGACCGGTGAACAACTGAGCCCGGCCGGGTTCGAATACGCCCGGTTTCGGGAGTTCATGACGGCTGACGTGTTGGCGGCTATTCAAGGCGCCCGGGAGGCTGGGGCAACCCAGTTCGTGGTGGCCGATGCCCACGGCAACATGCAGAACTTGCTGATCGACCGGTTCTCGCCCGACGTGACGATCGTCCGCGGGAGCCCCCGGCCGCTCGAGATGATGGACGGAATCGATTCGACCTTCAGTGCAGTGATCTTCATCGGCTACCACTCGGCAACGACCAATGCCCGAGGAGTGCGGGCCCACACCATTTCGAGCGCGACCTTTGCCGCCGTCGAAGTCAACGGGGTGCCGATGGCCGAGTCGGGGATCAACGCGGCCGTCGCCGGTTACTTCGGGGTGCCGGTGGTCCTGGTGAGCGGGGACGACCAAGCAGTGGCCGAGGTGACGCAACTGCTTGGCAATGTCGAGGGAGCGGTGGTCAAACAGTCGATTGGATTTCACGCGGCCGCCACGATGACCCCGGAGGCCGGGCAGGCGCTGATTCGGGCCCGGGCCAAAGCGGCGATCACCCGGCTCAAGGACTTCAAGCCCCACATCCTCCGGGGACCGTTCGCGCTGGATCTCACCTACAAGAGCTACACACCCGCGGAAGCCATGGCGATGCTGCCAGGGATTGAACGACGGACTGCGCACACGGTTCGGTATCAAGCCAGAACCATCCCCGACCTCGTTCGTTTCCTGGTGTTTGCGACGACGTACCGGTCGGACTTGACGCCCTGACCGTCTCTAGGCAGGCGGCAGAGCGGTTCTGCTTGCGGCGGCCTTGACCACTGGGACTTCATCACGAAGTCCTGGGCTCCGAGTTGGATGGCTTCGAAGCCGACGGATTCGTCGGGAGAATCCGGTCGAGACGATCACCGGAAGGGATGGCGCCAGATGCGCCAGGCTCAAGTAGGTGCCGAGGCCGACACTGTCGGGCAGGCTGAGGTCGAGGAGGACCAGGTCGACTCCACTGCACGCCAATCGCTCCTCGGCCGTGTGGAGGCTTGCCACCGACTCGACGGCGAAGTGACTGGTGCGCGCCCTCGCCAAGAGTTGCCGCATTCGCATGGCGTCAATTGGATTATCTTCGACCAACAGGACCGTGAGCGAAGCCTTGGGCGTCAGTCCGGTTGCCGCGAGGCGGGGACTTCCGTTCAGCATCGGGCTCTGGCCCGTTAACGTCATCGCGATTGGTTGTCCCACCATTACACTCCCGTTCTACCCCACAAGTTGACCGAGTCCTGGGCAATGGCTCCCCGACGCACGCCAGAAAAGCAGGCCCTGTGCCATTCTCCTCCACCGGATGCAAGTCGTTCTTGGATAACGTGTTGCGGGTGCAGGTAAACGGCGGCGCCAAGGTCGCATCGACCCTAGTGCGGCAATTGTTGCCGGGAAGAAACCGTCGCTCGGATCCCCGGCCATCGGTCGGAACGTCAGGGTGACGGCTATGTTTCCGCCCATGAATTCGTCCCGGTTTCCTCCTGCCTTGGCTCGGCTTCTCCATGGGGCTATCGACTACGCGGGGTTGTTTCCGCCCGCCGGCCTTTCCCTCGGTGAGACCATCGACCACTATGGCCGGTACCGCGCCAGCCCCGACTGCTGGGCACTCGGTCGTTTGATCGTGCCAGCAGCCCGGCTTGCCGAGTTCGTCGCGCTCCTCGACGCCACCGACCGCGACACGGCCGGCTGGCGGCTGTCCGCAACGTTAGGCGCGGCTGGAGCGGCTGAATGCGACCTGGTCGCCGAGGCGAATCGGCGGCTGACGGGGCGGGGTGCCGCCGTCGACGCGATCGAGGCCAGAGTGCCCGATGGTCCGGCCGTCGCGGTCCTGGCTCAGTCGGCGGAGCCGGCGCAGGCGTGGTATGGCGAAGTCGCGCTCGATACCGGGTTCGAGGCCGTGCTCGATGCGCTCGTCGCCCACCGGGGGTTCGCGAAGATCCGAATGGGGGGTGTCACCGCCGACCTCTTCCCCGATCCGGACCGGGTCGTCCGGTTCCTCCAGGCGGTGGCCGTCCGATCGTTGCCATTCAAGGCGACGGCCGGCCTCCACCATCCGCTCCGGGGGCCGTACCCGCTGACCTATCTGCCGGACAGTGCGACTGGCACCATGTACGGATATCTCAACGTGATGGTCGCAACGATCCTGGCGTGCCAGGGGTCCGAGGCGGCGGAAATCCGCGCCGCGCTCGTCGAGTCCGACGCCCGTCATCTTCGAATTCTGGACGGAACGCTCGAGTGGCGGCACCGCCGTTTCGCCGACCCCGAGTCCTGTCGGGTATCCTTCCACGGATTTGGGTCCTGCTCCTTTCGTGAACCGATTGACGAACTTCGAACCGTGTTGACCCCATGACCCGACACCTCGATCACACCCACGACCCGGCGACCAAATCCTGGCTCGACTCGGCTCGTCGCCCCGGCGCCGATTTCCCGATTCAGAACCTGCCCCTCGGCGTGTTCCGGCGCCGGACGGATTCGGACTCGCCTCGCCTCGGTGCGGCCATCGGCGACCAGGTCGTCGATCTCAATCGTGCGGTCGGGCAGGGGCTCCTCGCTGGATGCGCACCGGAGCTCCAGGCCGCGGTCGCCGCGCGGACCCTCAATCCGTTGATGGCGCTCGGTCGCACCGGTGCCACCGAACTGCGGCACCGGCTCTTCGCCCTCCTCAAAGAGGGGGCGCCGGATCGGCAGGCCGCCTCGCATTGCCTCGTCCCGGCCGAGACCGTGGAACTCCTCCTTCCGGCGGACATCGGCGACTATACCGACTTCTACGCGTCGATTTTCCATGCGACCAACGTCGGGAGCATGTTCCGGCCCGAGAACCCGCTCCTGCCGAACTACAAGTACCTGCCGATCGGATACCACGGGCGGGCCTCCTCGATCGTACCGAGCGGCACCCCGATCCGCCGACCGATGGGCCAGATCAAGGAGGGCCAGGCGCCGGACCCGGTGTTTGGCCCCAGCCGGTCGCTCGACTACGAATGTGAGATTGCGGCCTATCTCTGCGGGGCCAACCCGTTGGGCACCGAGGTCCCGATGGCGGAGGCCGAATCAAGGCTGTTCGGGATTTGCCTGTTGAACGACTGGTCGGCTCGGGACGTCCAGAGTTGGGAATACCAGCCGCTCGGGCCGTTTCTGGCCAAGAACTTCGCGAGTACTCTGTCGCCCTGGATCGTGACCATGGACGCCCTGGCGCCGTTTCGGGTCCCATCGTTCGACCGGCCGGCCGGTGACCCCGACCCGCTCCCGTACCTCCACGCCGAGTCCGACCGGCGGAGTGGCGGCATCGATGTGACCGTGGAGGTGTCCCTCTCGAGCCAGAAGATGCGGGCCGACGGCCTCCCGCCGGTTCGGCTGAGTGTGGGCCGGCTGGCCATGATGTACTGGACGTTCGCGCAACTGGTGGCCCATCACGCGAGCAACGGATGCAACCTCCGCCCCGGTGACCTCCTCGGCAGCGGGACGATTTCCGGGCCGACGCGCGAGAGCCGGGGGTGCCTGTTGGAAATGACCTGGCGAGGCGCCGAGCCGATCACGCTGCCGTCCGGAGAACTCCGCCGGTTTCTCCAAGACGGTGACGAGGTCATCATGCGCGGGGCCTGCGAACGGGAAGGGGCCGCGCGGATCGGGCTCGGGGAATGCCGGGGGACAGTGGTGGCCGCCTGACGCCGGCCCAGGAGATCAAAACATGACATTGGCCAACGAACGAATCGAATACCGGCAAGGAAGTCTCGATGAGTCGACCGTGGCGGTCGAGCCCTTTGCCCAGTTTCGGGATTGGTACCAGCAGGCGCTCACGGCCGCGGTGCCGGAGCCGAACGCGATGACGCTGGCCACGGTGTCCGACGGCCAACCCTCCGCCCGGATCGTACTCCTGAAAGGGGTCGACGACCGCGGCTTTCTGTTCTTCTCCGACTATCGGAGCCAGAAGGGAACCGAACTGGAGCGGAATCCCCGAGCGGCGCTGGTGTTCTTCTGGCAACCACTCGAACGGCAGGTTCGAGTGACCGGCTCGGTCGAACGAGTCAGTCGGACGGAATCGGAGGCCTACTTCGATTCCCGGCCCGAGGGCAGCAAGCTCGGGGCGTGGACCTCGTGCCAAAGCCGGGTCATTGCCGACCGAAGCGTCCTCGAACGTTCCCTGGCCGAGGTGACCGCCCGGTTCCAAGGGCAGTCGGCCCCTTGTCCGCCGGATTGGGGCGGCTATCGGGTGATTCCCGACACGGTCGAGTTTTGGCAGGGCCGGCAGAGCCGCCTGCACGATCGATTTCGATTCCGGCACCTCGCCGGGCTTTGGCACCGTGACCGTCTCTCGCCCTAAGGTCCGTTCTGAGGATGTCATGCCACAGCCATTGATTCGCCTCGTGGGGGTGCTGATCGCGGCCCTACCGCTGCAAGTGCAGACGGCGGTTGCCCTCTTTACGGTGCCTTGGATCATGAGAGGCCCGGAGTTGGTCGGGCGGGAACCGGGCAACGTCCGGTGGCCGCCGGACGGTCAGTGGATCCATGTCAGTTGGCTTCCCCCGGGCGAGTCCTGGCGCGAGAATCCGCGGCCCTATCGAGTCCGGGCCGTCCCGGGCGCCGCCCCGGAACGCCTCACGGTACGGCCGGCCGACTCGGTGGCGCCGTTGCGGGCCGATGGGATTACCAGTCGCGATCGCCAATGGCGAGTGGTCTCGGTGCGGGGCGATCTGTTTCTCGCGGCCCTCCCGCAGGGCACCATCCGGCGCCTGACCGAGACCCCCGGCCCTCAGGAGGTCGACCCGTCGTTCGACGCCACTGGGACCCGGGTGTTTTTCCGCCGCGATCAGAATCTGTTCGCCTTCAAGGACTATGGCTTCGTTCGGCCCGACTCCTGGGCCGATGAGTATCGGCGGATTCTGGACCTCTTCGAAAAGACGTTGCCGCGACGATGATCGGGGCTCTCGGGATGGGGACCGTCCGGGAACGGTTCGATCGGGCCCTGGCGCGGCTCGGGCCCGGGCCGGCAACGGCCCTGGTGGCGGTATCCGGGGGGCCCGACTCGATCGCGCTGCTCGACCTGGCGGCGACGGCCGGGCCCGGGTGTGGGTTCACCTGGGTGGTCGCCCACTTCGACCATGGCATCCATCCCGACAGCGCCGACGTCGCCGCCCGCGTGGCCGCCGCAGCGGGGCGCTACGGACTCGAGTACCGGAGCCACCGGACCATCCTCGGCCCGGACGCCACCGAGACGACGGCCCGGCGGGCCCGACTTGCCTGGCTGCACACGGTCGCGGTCGAGACGGGGGCCAAGGGGATTCTGACTGGTCATCATCGAGATGATCAGGTCGAGACCATGGTCATGCGGTTTCTCAACGGCTCAGGTCCTTCGGGGTTAGTCGGGATCCGCCCCCATTGGGGCCGTTGGCTGCGCCCCCTGCTCGAGGTCTCCCGCCAGGAAATTGAGGCCTATTTGGCCGAACGGGGTCTCGCCTCGTGGGTCGATCCCGGGAACGCCGATCAGCGGCACCTCCGAAGCTGGGTCCGCCATGAGCTGCTGCCGCGGATCGAACGGCGAGTGCCCAGGGTCCGAGAAAACCTGATGGCCGCCGCCGGCGTATTCGAGGTCAACCGGCGGGGCTGGGATGACCTGCTCGGGCAGCTTTCGGCCCTTGAATTCCAGACCGAAGTGGACGGCGTGTCCGTTGCTGCTGACCCTCTCAAGGGGTATTCTTCGGCCGTCGTTCGGTCGTTGCTGAAGGCCTTGGGTTTCCGGCTCGACGTCGGGCTCGGCAAGGGCCAGCTTGACCGGCTCCAACGCCTTGTGGTCAAAGGTCATACGGGGCAGATGGTGGATCTGGTTGGAGGGGGACGGGGCGAGTTGGCGTTTGGCCGACTCAAACTTTCTCGGGGGCTGGCGCATCGTCCCGAGTACCGCGCCACGATTTCAGGGCCAGACCAAACCGCCGAAGCAGGCGATTGGCGGGTGACTTCCGGTCGGTCAACCCCGCCCGAGGTGATGCCGCGGGACGGGTTTACGACCTGGGTTCAACTGGGTGTCTGTCTCGTGGCTCGACCGTGGCGGGCCGGCGATCGGATCCGGCCGATTCGGGGGCGGGGCAGCCGGCTCGTGGTGCGATGTATGCAAGATCAGGAAGTTCCTCGGTCCCATCGGCTACAGTGGCCGGTGATCGAGCACGAAGGTGTAGTGGTTTGGGTTCCGGGGGTCTGCCGAAGTGACGGTCTGCTGCCGGATCCGAGCGCTCTGGCGATGAGGATTGATGTCAGTTCACGCTGAGACATTGAGGCGGACCGGCGGTCGGGATGTTAAATCGATCGTGTTCAATGAAGCCGCGTTGGCGGCCCGAGCTCGCGAACTTGGGTCGGCCATCACGGCCGCCTATCCCGACGGTGATTTGCTGGTTCTTGGATTGCTCAAGGGCAGCTTCATCTTCTTGAGCGATTTGGTCCGCTGCGTCGAACGGCCGTTGCAAATCGATTTTATCGTCGCCAGTTCCTATGGGCGGGGCACGATTTCAAGCGGGGAAGTCAAGTTGCTGTATGACCCCGAAACCAAACTCGAGGGCAAACATATTGTCCTGGTCGAAGACATTGTTGATAGCGGCAATACCCTCCGCCGGTTGCTTGCCTTGTTGGCGGGCCGGCGTCCGAAGTCGCTCGCGATCTGCGCGTTGCTCGACAAGGTCGAGAAGCACGATCCATTCCCCGAGCTCCGATTTGTTGGCTTTGAAGCACCGCCCGCGTTCCTCGTGGGCTACGGGCTCGACCACGCCGAGGATTTTCGGCACCTCCCCTTCATTGCGGACTTGATGTAAATGTCGCAAAGACCTTCGCCGCGCCCGCCGACCCAGAATTGGGGTGGCATGAGCCGCAACCTTGCCCTCTGGGCCTTGGTTGCCCTTCTTGGCCTCGCCCTCTACCAGTTTGTCGACCAAAAGCGGACCACCACCGCCGAGATCGACTACACCACGCTGAACCGGCAACTCGAGTCTGCCAACATTGCCCGCGTCGAAATCATCGACGGCAAGTTTCTCAAGGGCGAGTTCCGAGTGGCCGTGCCGACCGACAACGTGACCGTGAAGAACTTCACGTCATTGCTCCCGGTCGCCAACAGCGAAGAGTTCATGAAACGGCTCGAAGCGGCGGTGCCGGTCATCGTCGCGCGGGAGCCGAAGATCGGCTTTCCGATCATTCTGATGCAGGCGCTGCCCTGGATCGTGATCATCGGCCTTTGGTTCTTTATTCTCCGCCAGATGCAGGCCGGCGGCAACCGGGCCTTTTCGTTCGGGAAGTCGAAAGCCAAACTGGTGGCGGGCGACACGCCGAAGATCACCTTCGCCGATGTGGCCGGTGCTGACGAGGCCAAAGTTGAGCTCCAGGAAATCATCGAGTTTCTGAAGGACCCGCAGAAGTTCACCCGGTTGGGCGGCCGCTTGCCGAAGGGTGCGCTCCTGATCGGACCTCCCGGCACCGGCAAGACACTCCTCGCCAAGGCCGTCGCCGGCGAGGCCGGAAGGCCGTTCTTCTCGATGTCCGGCTCGGACTTCGTCGAGATGTTTGTCGGGGTCGGTGCGAGCCGGGTTCGCGATCTGTTCGAACAAGGCAAGGCGCACGCGCCCTGCATCATCTTCATCGACGAAATCGACGCCGTCGGCCGGCACCGGGGCGCCGGTTTGGGCGGGGGCCATGATGAGCGGGAACAGACCCTCAACCAGTTGCTCGTCGAGATGGATGGCTTCGAATCGAACGAAGGGGTGATTCTGGTGGCCGCCACCAACCGGCCCGACGTGCTCGATCCGGCGCTGCTTCGGCCGGGCCGGTTTGACCGCCAGATCGTGGTGGATGCCCCCGACGTTCGTGGCCGGGAAGGGATCCTCCGGGTTCATACCCGGAAGATCCCGCTCGGCGCCGATGTCCGGCTCGAGGTCTTGGCCAAGGGCACCCCGGGGCTCTGTGGAGCCGACTTGGCCAATCTCGTCAATGAGGCGGCGGTGCTCGCGGCGCGCCGCAACAAGACCCTGGTCGATATGCAGGACTTCGAGGATGCCAAGGACAAAGTCATGCTTGGCGTCGAACGCCGGAGTCTCCAGCTCACGGAAGATGACCGCAAGTTGACCGCCTACCACGAGGCCGGCCATGCGATCGTGTCGCTCAAGATCCCGGGCCTCGACCCGCTCCACAAGGTGACCATCATTCCGCGGGGCCGGGCCTTGGGGCTGACCGTGTGGCTTCCCGAACAGGATCGCCGGAACGTCACTCGGTATTGGTGTGAAGGCAATCTGGCGTGCGGCTTCGGCGGCCGGGTGGCCGAGGAGCTGGTCTTCGGGTCCGAGAAAATCACGACCGGGGCGGCGGGCGACATCGAGCAGGCCACGACCCTCGCCCGCCGGATGGTGACCCAATGGGGTATGAGCGACAAGGTCGGGATGATTGCCGTCGGCGATCGGGAGCAGGAAATTTTCCTGGGCCGCGATATCTCGCAGCGCCGGTCGGTGTCGGAGCAGATGGCCGAAACCGTCGATGCCGAGATCAAGCGGTTGATCGACGAGGCCTATGAACGCGCCCGCACTATTCTCGCCGCCAATCGGCCGTTGCTGGATTTGATGGCGGACACCTTGCTCGAACGCGAAACGCTCGATCGCGAGGAGATCAACATGCTCGTACGGGGCGAACCGCTGCCCCCCCGGGTCATGCCCCAGTCGTTTGCACCGTCACAGCCCAAGCCGCCGGCCGTGAAATCGGCGTCGGCACCCGGGATTCTCGGGGCGCCACCGGCCGAGCCGGCCGGCGCCTAATCGGTCACTCGGACACCACCTTCACGCAGAGGGGGCCGGCAACGGCCCCCTCGACGTATCGTCTATGATCGAACGCCCTCCCTATCGCGCCGCCGTGGTGGCCGCCCTCGTCGTGCTGGCGGGCTACGTGTTCACGCTGGCCCCCTCCGTGACCTTCTGGGACGCGGGTGAGTTCATCGCGTCGATGAAGGTCCTCGGTATTCCCCATCCGCCGGGCACCCCGCTGTTCATCCTGCTTGGGCATGTGTGGGGCAACGCCGTTCCGGTGGGCGAGTTCGCGTGGCGCACCAACCTGATGAGCGCGGTCTTCAGCGCCGCGGCGGCCGGGTTCTGGTTCTTGATCGTTCACCAGGTTCTGGTCCGGACGGTTCCAGGCGATGACGGGGGCATTCGCTGGCTCCGGTACGCCGGCGCCATGGCCGGATCGGTCATGGCCGCGTTTTCGTTCACTAACTGGCAGAACTCGAACGAAACCGAGGTCTATGCGATTGCCGCGTTCGTCGTCGCGGCAATTGGATGGCTGTGTCTCCGCTGGCGGGCTAGCCGGGGCTCCGACCATTCGTCCCGCATGCTCCTCTTGATTGGCTATCTCCTCGGCGCGTCGATTGCCAACCATTTGCTGGCCCTTTTGGCCGGACCGGCGGTCTTGGCCTTCTTGAGTGCTCATCTGTTCGAGGCGCCGAGCGGCGATCGCAACGAGCGGAAGCGGGAGTGGGCCCAGGTTGCGGTCCTCGGGGCAGTGTGGATCCTGCTGCTCGGAGTCGGACTCGGCAAACCGACCCTCGCGGCCGCCGGGGCGGTCTTGTTCATTGCCTCGGCCGCGTTCGCCGCCTCGGCCCAGAGCCTCGGATTTGCGGTGGTCGCCGTAGCCGTCGCCCTGATCGGCGTCACCCCGTACTTGTTCTTGTATCTCCGCTCACCCCAGAACCCGTTCATCAACGAGGCGGCCCCCGGTACCTGGGACGCGCTCCTCGCGGTCATTCGGCGGGAGCAGTATCCCCCTCGAAGCCCGCTCGACGATCCGACCTTTGCACACGGACCCGACAATCCCGGCCGAAATCTGACGATCATCGGCCTTCAAATGGTGAATTACCTCCAGTATTTCGACTGGCAGTGGGGACGGGGCCTGGTGGCCAAAATCGGGGCGCTTCCTCTTCGCTTGTTGCCGACGATGCTCTTCCTGTGGCTCGGACTGAAGGGGTCGTTGGCTCACCGGCGGGCCGATCGGAGCGGTTGGTGGTTTCTGCTTGCGCTCTGGGGCGCTACCGGCCTTGGGCTGATGGCCTACATGAACTTCAAGCCGGGCTTCTCGGTCGGATGGGAGCAATACCCCAGGGGTGATCAGCATGAGGTTCGGGAGCGGGACTATTTCTTTGTCCTGAGTTTTGTGGTCTGGGCCTGTTGGTCGGCCATGGCGCTGACTGACCTGGCCCGCCAATGGGTGGGCCGTCTCGCGCCGGCTCGTCGTGGCTTGGCGTTCAGTGTGTTCGCGGTCGCGCTGATCCCGGTGATCGGCAACTTCAAGGACGCTGACCGCCGGCATGGCCCCGATGCCCGTTTGGCCGGCGACTTCGCCTACAACATGCTCAACTCGGCCCCGCCGTACGGGGTGCTGTTCACCTTTGGCGACAACGACACCTTTCCCCTGTGGTGGGCTCAGGAGGTCGAGGGGATCCGCCAGGATGTCCGGGTCGTGTGTCTCGCGCTCTCGCGCACCGATTGGTATATCCGGCAACTGCGGGACAATCCCGAGCGAGACTTCAATCCGGCCACTTCGATTCCGTATTGGCGCGATGCGCCGGCGGTCAAGCCGTCCTGGCCGCTCCACAACATGACCGACGCCGAGATCACGGCCGCCGTTCCCCAATATCTTCCGAAGGCGGTTACGGTCAGCTTCGGCCCGTATCAGACCCGGCTCGACAGCAACACCGTGGTCTACACCGAGGACTTCGTCTCGATCCGGATGATCCAGCGGAATTTCGGGAAACGCCCGATTGTCTGGGGGCTGACCTCCGGCGGCAAGTACTACGGTCTCGAGCCGCTCCTCCTTCAGCGGGGAATCGGGATTTCTCTGGAAGCCAAGGTCGCCGATCCGGCCGACCCGAATCTCGACTTCCGGCGGATGTTCGGCGCCCCGCTCGACCTCAAGGCCACCGAGGAGTTGCTCACGAAGAACTACCGGTTCGCCGACCTGATGGGCCGGGGGGCGACGGGGCTGGAAACGACGGCCGCGGGGATCGCCCAGACCCTCGGGATGCCGTTTACGCAGATGGCGTTTCATGCCGAGGAGAAGGGTGACTACGCCGCTGTGGTCCGCCACCTCGAGAAGGCCGCGCAGCTCTCCGCCAATCCAGGGGTCAAGGACGCGCTGACGGAGGCTCGGCGGCGATTACAGACGAATCCTGATTCCACGCTTCCAATCCCTAGGTAAGTCCTTTTATTTTGGACGGTTATGGGATACGAGGACCTGCCGGGGCGGCTGGCCGAGATTCGGGAGCAGATCGCCGGGGCCCAGGCCCGGGGCGGGTTCGCGCATCCGGTCACGATCATCGCGGTGACGAAGAGCCACGGGCCAGAGGCGGTCCGGGCCGCGATGGCAGCCGGCCTCACTGACGTTGGCGAAAACCGGGTTCAGGAAGCGCTCGCGAAGCAGGACGAGATTGGCCTGGAGGCCGTCGGTTGGCATTTGATCGGATCGCTTCAGCGCAACAAGGCGCGCCAGGTCCTCGGCCGGTTTCGACTGATTCATTCGGTCGACCGAGAGGAGTTGGCGGAGGCTCTCGATCGCCGGGCCGCGGCGGCGGGGCGGCAGCGGGTGCTCGTCGAGGTGAATTGCAGCGGTGAGGCCCAGAAGGGCGGAGTGGGGCCGGAATCCGCCCCCGCGTTGGTGGCCAGCATCATCGCCAAGCCAGGGCTCGAGTTTCGGGGTCTGATGACGATGGCGGCACTCTCCGACGACGAACGGGTCCAGCGAGCGGCGTTTGGCAGGCTGCGGGGACTCAAGCAGGCATTGGAATCAGCGGGGACTCCGGTGGCCGAGCTCTCAATGGGCATGTCGGGCGATTTTGAAGCGGCGGTCGAGGAAGGCGCCACCTTGGTGCGGCTCGGGACGATTCTGTTTGGAAGGCGGGAGCCATGACGGAAGACGGGTTCCAACTCAGCGCGCATGATGTCCGACATCAGGAATGTGGCCGGGCGATGCGGGACTCCGACCCCTCACAGGTTGATGACTTCAAGGAACGGATTGCCCAGGAACTCGACCGGCTCTGGCGGGACCGGGGGCAGATCAACGATCGCCTCCAAGGCATGATGGAGCAGTTGAAGGTCTCCCGCGATCGCGAACGAGCCATGAACGATGCCTTGATCGCCGCGCAACAGCTCCGGGCCGACGTTCAGTCCCAGGCGGACAAGGAGGCCGGCCCGATGCTTCAGCGGGCCCGAGGCCAAGCCGACCAGACGCTGCTCGAGGCCCGAAACGAGGCGGAGCGCCTCATGGAGCAAGCCCGGGTCAGCGAGGAGCGCCTTCACTATTCGAGTGAGACGGTGCG